>JAFGNR010000311.1 GCA_016926915.1 Anaerolineae bacterium | reverse complement strand
TGGTATGAAAGATAGGGTGCACCCGGGGCTGTGAACGAGTAGGTGTCGATCTGGGGAATCTGTCCCGTCGTCACAATCTCCCGGCCCACAGCGGCGTGCCACCAGAAATCATGGGGACGAATGGGGTGTGTGTTGACAAAGACGAAAATGCCCACCAGGACCGCCAGGGGCCATAGATGTTCGATGGATAAGTGTCTGAGCGCTTTGACCGAGAAGGCGTTTTTAATCGAATTCAAGTTAATTCCTCATTTGATACTTAGTACTTTTTTCCTATTGCTAGAATTCAGTTAGATGCTATAATGAACATGAGGTTGAGATTGGTTAAGGGTTCCGCCCCCCTTAATCAAGATCGCAGTTTTGTCGGTTACCCTCCTTTCGTTAGAGGTGCGCTCGTTCCCACGAGCGCACTTCTGCGTTGTGGTCAGGTCCTGGCATCTACGCAATGAGCAATCGTCCGCAGCCGTCACAGTAAGTCTCCCGGCCTGCGAGCGCTGATTGCAAGCGGGATGACGTGATACGGATGCCGCACATGCCGCAGATTTCGTCCTTGACGCGGGCGACCGGTATTCCGCCGGTTCTGGGAACCAGGTAGTCGTAGGAATCCAGGATCGCGTCCGGGATCTCCTGGCGCATCAGCCCTGCTTCTTCTTCCAGGCGCGCAACATTCGCCGTCAGTAGTTGGGCTTCGCCGGTCAGCGCCGCGACGTGGGCATCCCATTCATGCTGCACCTTTGCCAACGCGTCACTGGCAGACGCGGAAACTTCGGCGGCTTCTTCGTAGGTTACCATGGCTTCCAGGAGTTCATCCTCGAGCTGTCGTTTTCGCTGTTTGAGAGATTTCACCTGGGCTTCCAGGTCTTGGAGTTCCCGGGCATTGCGCACGCGACCACTGTAGAGTTGATTTTCTTTCTGCTGCCGGGTGACGTCTACCCTTCCCATCTCGAATTCCAGATCGCGTTGGGCCTTGCGGGCCTGGGCAGCGAGGTGTTCCTCGCGTTTGGCGCGCGCGCGCGCTGCCTGTAGTCGTGCATCGTCATCCAGCGCCTCCTGGATCTCTTTCAGGCGTTTCCGTGAGCTATTCAGATCCAGATCGATTTCTTGTAAACGGAGCACAGCTTCTTTCCAGGTCATGCCGGTCCTCCTCTTAGGGTTGGGAAACGCAAAACGGGGCCAAGGCCCCGTTTTAGCTACTCTATCGTTGTTTCTGGCGCGGTGACTTCTTGTTTCTTGGGTCGATGGCGTACGATGAGAAAGGCTACCCCCAGGACGATGAAGAGCAGCGAGAAGACTTGCGCTGCAGCCAACGTGCCCAATGTCCAGGCGTCGGGCCGCAGCATTTCGGTAAAGAACCGGATGATAGCGTACCCAATCAGGTATCCCATCAGGAGATCGCCTTCTTTCAGCCGTTCGTACCGTTTGACTGCAACGAGGAATAGGATGAGAAACAGGGCTAGGGCTGCCAGGGATTCATACAAGAACGTGGGATGGAACAGTGTGTCAGTTGGGTATTGGGAGAGATCTGTGTAGGGTAGAATTCGGAATTCGGGCGGGATGATCAGCCCCCAGAGCAGGGTTGTCGGTGGACCGTAGAGCTCGCGGTTCATGTAGTTGCCCCAACGCCCGATAGATTGCCCGAGCGCCATGCCGGGGACGGCGAAGTCCAGCCATTGGAGGGTACGTAAATCCCGTCTTCGGGTGTAAAGCAAGACTCCTATTGCGCCGCCGATGACGGCGCCCCAAATGCCTAATCCACCCTGCCACACGTAGAGTGCCTCGATGGGATGTTGTTTGTAGTAGTCCCATCCAATGAGACCGCCTTCGGGACGTGAGAAAACGTGGTAGATGCGGGCGCCGATGACTGCGGTGATGACCACGGTCAGCAGCATGTCCCAGATATAGTCAGGGTTGTGCCCGGCGCGTTTGGCCAGAAATGCCGCGCTGGTTGCTCCGAGCATGATGCCTACGACGATCAAGAATCCATACCAGTATACGGCGAAGGGGCCGAGCTTCAACATAATCATATCAAACGGTGGGGTCATGGTTCGGTATCCTCCATGTTTTCCTTGCAAGGATCAGGCTTGCGTGGGATGTGGTTGCTTTCCGGGCCAGTGCCGGATGACGAGGGCTGCTATGCCTATTACAATCAGGGCGAGAGCCAGGGGTTGTGCAGATGTACCGTCAGTGCGCAAGAAGTCCATACTGTAGCGGATGATCGAGTATCCAATGATGTACCCGATCAGGATATCGCCTGCTTTGAGACGATCCGAAAGGCGGTGCGATGCCCAGAGTAACACGAGGAACAAGATCAGGTTAGCCAGGGATTCGTAAAGAAAGGCGGGGTGGAAACGCGTGCTGGCCGGATAGGCGGTCAAATCGGCAAACTCTCCCACGCGCTTCTGGGGAGGAATGTCAAGTCCCCAGGGAAGTGTGGTGGGGGGACCGTAGAGCTCTTGATTGATGAAATTGCCCCAACGCCCGATTGCGTGCCCGAACGCCATGCCTGGCGCTCCGAAATCCAGTAGCATCAGGGGGCGTAGCTGTTTTACGCGAGCATAAACGGCAATGCTGAGTGCACCGGCAATGACGGCTCCGTAAATCCGCAGTCCACCTTGCCAGATGAACAGAATCTGTAGCGGATTGGCGCGGAAGTAATTCCAGTGCGGCGGCGTCACCACGTATTCGATGCGGGCGCCGATGATGCCTGCCAACATGGCGACCGTGAGCATCTCCCACACGATTTCGGGATCATGTCCTTGGCGTTTCGCCAGGTAGGCGGCAATCATACCGCCAAGCATAATGCCGGCAACGGCCGTCAAGCCGTACCAATGGATTGCCAACGGGCCGATGTTGAGCAGTATGGGATCGACTGGGGGGATCATGAATGAAGACCTCCATCAGGGTATGTTATCATGACCATCCGTAACGCTGGGTCAATAGATCCCGCGTCTCTCGGAAGAAATCGTCTACGTAGGGATATAGGATTGCAACCGTTGCCAGACCGAAAAGCGCGCCGGTGATCGTGCGGAGTAACGGGCTTGTCTCGTGGGGTACCGCGACGAATCCGGGCAGAATCCAATGGCCGAAATAGGTCAACCACTGGAACCCGCCATCGAAGCCCATGGGCAGGATGCCGAATACCACATAGGCCCACATGGGAATGGGGGGAATCCGCTTGTAGTTTCGCGCAATGCTGTAGACCAGGCCCGCCACCAGGATCATGCCGTAGATGGCGGTGCACCGCTGGCACAGCGCCAGTTTGAATCCTACGTCGGCATTGCCGACGAAGTGCGTGAGCGTTTCCATTTCTGTCAGTGTAAGCGCTCCATCGGTCCGGTAGGCCGCCTGGGGTCCAAAAAGAAACCAGGATCGAAAGGGATATTGATGACAGAAAGGCGCGTAGAAGGCATGCAGAACATTTCCCAGTTTCTCGTTTCCTAGATACAGCGATACAGGAGCCAGAAATGCTCCGCCAATATAGAGGGCAGCCAGGAGGTTGAAGATCACCAGCCAGCGCCGGGAGAGCCAGAAGATCACGCGATTGGCGCGATACAAGAAGCGGCGTTGTCGCTCCGACATTGGGGAGGGCGTCTCTGCCGGCGTTCCCCCGCGTTCGGCAATTCGTCGCTCCGTTTCCGCGAGGATCTCTTCTGTCGTCGGTTGTGTCTCCAGATTCGAGGTGTGGGGCACGAGGTTAGTTTCGTCGGTCATAATCCAAAATCCCATCCAATATGATGTTGTTCTAGCCAGCGTCCGATCTCGGCAAAACTGCCGGTGAGGAGCACAACGCCCGCGAGAACCAAGAGCGCGCCAACGCCTTTCTGGATGAGCGGCAAGTAGCGCTGGACACGCACCAATGCGGCGCTCAACCGGTCGATCACGAGCGCCGCCAGGATGAATGGCAGGCCCACTCCCAGAGAATAGGCCGTCAACAGCAGGATGCCCCGGCCTGCCGTGCTCTGGTTGGCGCTCAGGGCCAGGATCGCACCCAGGGCCGGGCCGACACAGGGTGTCCAACCGGCAGCAAAAACCATGCCGATCAGCAGCGAGGAAAGGAGTCCCCATTCGCGGCGCCCACGCCATTGGAGTTTGGCTTCTTGATAGAGAAATGGGACTTTGAGGATGCCTATCAAAGCTAGCCCGAAGAAGACCATGACGAGGCTCCCCACAATCTTCAGCACATCACCTTTGAGCAGCGCGCCTAGTGTACCGGCGGCGGCGCCCAGGAGTACGAAGACGAGGGTGAACCCCAGTACGAAACTCACCGCGTGCAGAAGTACCGCCAGCCGCTCGCGACTGCTGTGCTCGCCGGGTGTGACAAGGGCCGCGCCGCTGAGATAGCCCAGATAGGCCGGGACCAGAGGCAGCACGCAGGGGGCCAGGAAAGAGGCTAACCCCGCGACGAATGCCAGTCCAACGGATACTTCAACGTCCATGATTGTGTTTTGTGCAACGCAGTTTGTACGCCTGAGGGGCTAGAAACGTGCGTCTGACTCTGTTGCTCCATTTGATTTTGTTTACGTTGAAGCGATTATACCACTTTCGACGATTCGTATCAAACCTGTCGGCGATGCGGATGGATATATATGAACGGGGCGAGTCTTGACCCGCCCCGTGATCTGGTTCCAACCTAACCCAAGGATCAGAATTCGTGCTCGTATCGCAAGACCGGATTACGCGCTGCCGTGACTTCATCCAGACGGCGGACAGGGCTGTTGTGCGGCGCCCCATGAAGCAGTTCGGGTTCCGCCTGCGCCTCTGCCGCGATCTTAAGTAAGATTTCGGCGTAAGCGTCCAGCGAGCGTTTGCTTTCGGTCTCCGTCGGTTCAATCATCAACGCTTCGTGCACAATCAACGGGAAGTAGTTCGTGGGAGGATGCACGCCGTAGTCGATGAGCCGTTTGGCGATATCCAGGGCGCGGATGCCGGGAGCATTTTCGAACTTCCCTTCGACCACAAATTCGTGTTTGCAGATCCGGTCGTAGGGGAGGGGATATACGTCACGGACGCGACTGAGCAGGTAATTCGCGTTGAGAACGGCGTGTTCTGCGACTCCTCGGAGTCCTGCGTCGCCCAGCATGCGGATGTAGGTGTACGCACGCACCAGGACGCCGAAATGCCCCCAAAACGCCTTCAAGCGCCCAATGGATTTCTCAGGCTTGTGGAGGTCGAAGACCGGGTAGCCTTCGTCTGTGGCGCCTACCAGCGTTGCGATGGGCCCAGGCAAGAATTCCACCAGGTGTTCGGCTACGCCGACCGGCCCGCTTCCGGGGCCGCCGCCGCCATGCGGCGTGCTGAAGGTCTTGTGGAGGTTGAAGTGCATGACATCGATGCCCACGTCCGCAGGGCGCATCACGCCGACCAGGGCGTTCAGATTGGCGCCGTCGCCATATACCAACCCGCCGCATCCGTGAATCAACTGCGTGACCTCTTCGATCTGTTCTTCGAAAAGCCCCAGGGTGTTCGGATTGGTGATCATGATTCCCACAACGCGATCACAGACCTGGGTCTTGAGCGCCTCGATGTCAACGTTACCGCGTTCATCGGAGGGGATTTCCACCACGTTGAGTCCACTCATGCTTGTAGTGGCTGGATTCGTCCCGTGAGCTGAATCCGGCACCAGGATGATGTCGCGTTTCGTATCCCCACGGTCCAGGTGATATTTCCGCATGATTAGAACGCCGGTCAGCTCCCCGTGCGCCCCGGCAGCCGGCTGCAGCGTCACACCGGCAAACCCTGTGATGGTCTTGAGCGCCTCCTGGAGATGGTACATCAAGTAGAGCGCACCCTGGACGGTTTCAGGGTTTTGCAGTGGATGTGCTCCCAGGAATCCCGGCATGCGAGCCGCCACTTCGTTGACTTTCGGATTGTATTTCATCGTGCACGATCCGAGGGGATACATACCCTTGTCGATGGCGTAGTTCAGCTGGGAAAGACGCACGAAGTGGCGCACCGTATCGATCTCGCTGACTTCCGGCAATGGCAAATCATCCCGCAGCAATTCTGCCGGCAGTTCCGCCGGCGGGACGTCTAATTGGGGAGGCTTGACTCCCTCGCGTCCCGGTACCGATAGCTCGTAAATCAGTGGCTCAGTCATGGGTGTGCCCTCCTATGACCTCATGGGCTTCGTCTTCCGCCAGTGCGCTGACGAAATCGTCGATCTCCTCCCGGGAGTTCATCTCTGTCACGGCCACCAACATGTGGTTTTGCAGATGCGGGTAATCGCGTCCGAGATCGTAACCGCCGATGATCTCGATGGGGTAGTCGCTGAGGAGGAAGTCGTTGATCTCTTCGACCGGCGCAGGGCAGCGGACGACGAATTCATTGAAGAAGGGTTTGGTGTTCACGACGCTGAAGGTGTCTAGCGTATCGATTTCCTGGGCGGCGTAGTGTGCCTTGTGGTAATTCAGTTCGGCAATTTTGCGCAATCCCTGTTTCCCCAGAACGGAGAGATAGACCGTCGCGGCCAGCATCATCAACCCCTGGTTGGTGCAGATGTTTGAGGTGGCGCGTTCGCGCCGGATGTGCTGCTCGCGGGTGGTAAGGGTCAGGGCATAGCCGCGCTGGCCTTCGACATCGTGTGCCTCGCCGACGAGACGGCCTGCAATCTGGCGCAGGTGCTTCTTGCGGCAGGCGTAGAAGCCCAGGTAGGGCCCTCCAAAGTTCAGACCCAACCCCAATGGCTGCCCTTCACCCATCACAATATCGACATCGAAAGCGCCGGGAGGATTCAACAGCCCCAGGCTGATGGGATTGGTGGCGACGGCCAGCAATGCGCCGTTCCCCATCTCGTGCACGAGTCCTCCCAATCCTTCCAGCAACTCGATCTCGCCGAAGAAATTCGGACTCTGGAGGATCAGGCAGGCTGTTTCCTTGTCCACGAGTGCGACAACTTCTTCCAGGGAGCGGGTCAGATCATCGTCGCCGACAATTTCCAATCCCATCCCCTGGGTATAGGTCCGCACCACTTCGCGGTATTGCGGGTGGACGGTCGGCGCGATGACGACCTTCCGGCGTTTCATGCGGAAGACATTGAGCGCTTGGATGACGGCTTCGGCGGCGGCGGTGGCGCCGTCGTAGTGGCTGGCATTGGAGACTTCCATGCCGGTCAGGTCGCAGATCATGCTCTGATATTCGAAGATGGCCTGCAGGGTTCCTTGACTGATCTCGGGTTGATAGGGCGTGTAAGCGGTGGCGAACTCTCCGCGACTAATGATGTAATCCACGACGCTGGGCGCCCAATGCCGGTAGGCGCCCGCCCCCAAGAACGTTGGAACTTCATAAGCATTGAGGTTGGCCGCCGCAAGATCTCGCAGTTCTTGCAAGATTTCCAATTCAGAGGCGGCGGGTGGCAATCCCAACTCGGGATACCGATGTTCCTGGGGAATGTCGCTGAAGAGGTCTTCTATACGATCCACGCCGATGGACGCCAGCATTGCGCGGCGTTCGTCGTCTGTGTGTGGTACGTAGACCATGTTTTGACTCCTTTCATTCATCAAGACGTGCGCGCAGGTATATTTCCACTCAAGGAGCAGACCTTGATTGCCTGGCGCCACAAGAACCCCGCAGCACGCTGCGGGGTTCCCTCGTGCGATGCCCACGGGGTCCGGGCGAAAGAGGTCACCCCGGCGTTAGTGTGAGGCTTCCTCGGCTTCAACGACCTCTTTGTACTCAAGCGGAGAAAGCAGGGTATCCCACTCATCTTCGAGCTGCGTGGGCTTGATCTGGATCAACCAGCCATCCTCGAAGGGCGAGGCGTTGACGAGCTCGGGTTCGTCTTCGAGCCGTTCATTGATTGCGACTACTTCGCCCGACAGGGGAGAGAAGATGTCGGCGGCGGCTTTCACCGACTCAATGACGCCGAACTGTTCATCTTTCTCGATGCGGTCTCCGATTTCGGGGAGTTCCACGTATACCACGTCCGAGAGGGTGCTTTGGGCGTAATCCGTGACGCCGATGAAATAGACGCCATCTCCAGGGCGAGCCCATTCATGGCTCTCCATATAACGGGCATTTTCGTCAATGATCATTGGTTCAACTCCTTGAAGGTAATCTAGGACTGGTCATTGTTCAGTCTGTTACGAAGTCATTATAGACTTTTCTGAGAAAACCGCCAAGATGCCCGGCCTGCCGGGAACGTTAATTGCGTTCTGATCTCACTCGAACGGTTCCAGGAACGCGTGAGGACGTTGGCCCGGGTGGAAGCGCACCAGGTCCCATAGACTGGCCATGGGCGACGGGATGGGGAGATCTTGGATATCAGGATGGTACGGAATCTCAAAATCCGGTGGTCGCATCAATGCCGGCGGCGAGACTGCTCCTTCCACGTGACGGTGATTCAGAACCAGGAGCAGCGACTCCTCTTTGACGCCCCTTTGCGGTAGGGTGCTTAGGGCAGCGCTGGCGAGTTCCTGGGAGATCGGCTCCGGGGTCGCGATTACGGCGAGCCAATCACAGGCCGCGACCGTTTTCCACAGCAACGGGAGGGTGGCCCGCCCCAGGTCCAGCACCACGAAATACCCTGCTTCCCGCAAAATATCCAGGACGGAGTTGAGGGAGCGGGGTTTGATGGTGCTTAAATCTACGAGTTCTGAAGGTGCGGGGATGAATGAGAAACCACGCACGTGTTCCAACGTGAACTGAGAAACCAGTGCCGGGTTGAGATCAGCAGGGGGATAGGAGGTCAGGGCCACGCTGTGATGATCTCCTTTCACACCTGCTGTGATCCCGATATTGCCGACCGGCAGCGAGAAGTCGATCAAGATAGAGGGTTGTTGGCCTGCCAGTCCGGCCTGATGGGCCAGATTTACGGCCAGTGTGCTGACGCCGGAGGCGCCGCGCAGGCCCATCATCCCTGTCGCAACACCTTTCATGGTTGCGAGGGTGGTCTGGCGGATGCGTTGTGTGCGCGCCAGCGCCGCTTTGATGCGCGCGTGCAGCTCGGCGCTTTTCGTCTGAATCTTGTTGATGAAATCATCGCCGCCCATGGTGAATGCGCGAATGCGGGCATCAACCTCGGACACAACGGTGAGAAACAGGATGGGCACAGTGTGAAAGCGTTGGTATTCCCGCAGACGGCGACAAACGGTGTAACCGTCCATATCGGGCATCATCAGGTCGAGGAGGATCAGATCGGGGGGCGCCTGTAAGGCCATTTGTAGCCCGCGCCGCCCGTTTTCTGCTACCGAGACGCGGTATCCCCATTTCGACAGGAGCAACCGGTAAACGTCGCGGGTCTCGTCGTTATCCTCGATGATCAGGATACGAGGTGTTGCCATCATGCCCCCTTTTGTTGTCCGGCGTGATCCCGTGTCATGTCATGCAGCGCCTATGGCGTCTCGGCAGGAATCACAAAACTGAAGGTGCTGCCCTCACCGGCGTTGCTTTGTACGGAAACCTGGCCTTCGTGAAGTTCAACGATGCTGCGTGTGATGACCAGCCCCAGGCCGGTTCCTTTGACGTTCCGGACCATGGGGTTGTCGGAGCGGAAGTATTTGGTGAACAATTTCTCCATCTCCTCCACCGTCATCCCGATGCCGGTATCTTGAACCTGCCAGCGTACGTAGGTACGGTTATTTACTTCAACCTGGTCTACAGACGTGGAAATACTCCCTTTCTCCGGTGTGTACTTGTGGGCGTTGCTGAGCAGATTGATCAAGACCTGGAGTAGCCTTCCTCGGTCTCCGTACACTGTAGGCAGGTCGGCAGCAATCTCCACATCCAGGACTTGTTGTTTTTCCCGGATCGCTTGCGCCATGGTCTGCACGGCCTCGGCGACGATGTCTGCCGGGCGCACGCTACTCTTTTCGAGCCGCAGGCGTCCGGCCTCGATCCGGGATACATCCAGTACATCCTGAACCAGCCGGTCCATGCGCTGGACATTGGACCGGATGACTTCGAGAAATTGCTTTTGCTGATCGTTCAAAGGGCCGCCGATGCCCTTTATGAGCAAGTCGGTGTATCCCTTCATCGAGGTCATGGGCTGTTTCAGCTCGTGCGAGACAAAAGAGACGAACTCGGTCTTGGCCTGATTGGCCCGTTGAATCTGTTGGAACAGGCGTGCATTGTCGATGGCGATGGCGGCATGGTCGGCCAGCCGGGTGACGGACTCGACAGCATTCTCGGAGAAGGTCTCTGCGTTTTCGGATTCAAGCGCAATCACGCCGATGACCCGGCTCTCTCTTTGAATAGGCGCAGTCAACTGCGCCTTCATGCCCGGGACCACTGCCAGATAATGGGGGTTGGATTCGACGGACCGGACGATAGTAGTTTTACCCTGGCGCATGGTGAGGCCAATGAGACCTTTTTCGAGGGGCCAGAGTTCGTCTTCAATGTAAGGCTCAATCTCGGCGAGATCGTACCCGTGGTGCGCGAGAATTTGCAGACCACGCTTGCCGTCCTCCGTTTCGTGCAGCGCGGCGATCAAGCCGATGGTGGCTCCGGTGATGCGCCGCGCCCAATCGAGCGTGATGCTCATGACCTCGCGGTAGTCCAGGGTAGCATTCAATTGCCGGTCGATGTGTTGGAGTGTCGTTAGTTCCTCGACCCTTTCTTGCAATGCTTTGTCGGTCGTGGTGAACAGACGGGCATTTTCGATGGCAATTGCGGCCTGTGCGCCGAACGAGAGCAACAGGTCTATGTCTTCTTGGGTGAAACCATGTTTGTCGCGCGCATTGATCACTTCCAATACGCCGATGGTGTTGCCGCGAGCATTGAGGGGGACGGCGACTATGGACTCTGTCGAGAACTGCGCCTGTTGGTCAATGCCGGAATACCAGCGCCGGTCGTCGTGGGTATCGTTGACGATCACGGGGCGATTTTCGGCGAAGCAGACCCCGGCGATACCTTTGCCGGCGGGCATTTTGCGCCCGATCAGGTTGACGCCGACCGGACCGGTCGAGATGCGGAAGATGAGATCGCCGCTGGCGTGATCCAGCAACAAGAGAGAGCCGCCCTCGGCGTGCACCAACTTGGCAGCGTTCAGAACCACCAGGTCGAGCACGGTGTCGATGTCCAGGCTGGACGCCAGCAGGTTGCCGATCTCGATGAGGGTTTTCATCTGCTGCGCGCGGGTTTCCAATCCGGTGTGGAGTTGGCGTCGTTCGATGGCCGAAGCGGTGTACGCGGCCACGGTGGTGAAGAAGCTTTCATCCTCGGCTGTGAATTCTTGATTCTCATCGTATGTCGAGGCCACCATGACGCCAATGCTTTTGTCGCGGCCGGTGAGCGAGGCGCCCATCCAGGCCCGGCCCGGCTTCCCGCCCGGCTGGATTCCCTGGGCGCGGCATTCTTTCAGGTAGTCGCGGGTGCGAATCGTGGCGCCGGTCTTTATGATCAATCCGGTCAATCCGAAATCGAGGGGCCACACCAGGTCGGGGAACCGGCGTTCATCGTCCTCGATGTAGAAGGCATACGCAAGGGTTCGTGATTCAGGGTCGGCGAGCGCTATGTAGAAGTTCGGAACTGGGGTGACGCGGTGGATTTGCGTATAAATCAGCTCCATGATGTCATCGAGTGGCATCGTGAAGTTGACTGCTTGTGCGATCCAATGGAGCGCCTGTAATTCAGCCTCGCGGCGTTGGGTAGGTGTTGGGCGATTCCCCATGCACTTCTCCTATATGATCTGTGAATATTGTATCATGGAGAAGAGATTGAGCAACTTATGGGGCTAGCAAACGGGTTGAGGCCTGTTGATCTCCGGCTTGCAGCGTGGTAAGACGGAACCGTTCGTAGACCGCTATGGTAACCGTGGCTGGCGA
>JAFGNR010000065.1 GCA_016926915.1 Anaerolineae bacterium | reverse complement strand
GATACCCGCGTGCGTGGCGACATCGTCCAGCTCGCGCAGCACGTGCGAGGAGAGGAAGATCGTCTTGCCCATCTCCTGGAGCGCGCGGAAGATTTCACGCAGCTCGACGCGCGCCCGTGGATCAAGGCCGGCCGCCGGTTCGTCGGCGACGATGAGCGCCGGATCGTGAACCAGCGCGCGCGCTACGCCGAGGCGCTGCCGCATTCCCCGCGAGAGCGTCTGTACAGCGTCGTCGCGGCGGTGCGTCAAGCCGACCAGTTCCAGCAAATCCGACACCATCGGCATACGCTTTTCGGGCGTTACGCCGTAACATCCGGCGAAGAATTCCAGGTATTCCCGCACCAGCATTTCACCGTACAGGCCAAATTCGTCGGGGATGAAACCAATCAAACGACGCACGTCCTGCCGCTCGGTATCCGCCCGGTAACCGCCCACACGCACAGCGCCACTATCAGGTCGCAGCAACGTCACAATAATGCGGATAGTCGTCGTCTTGCCGGCGCCGTTCGGCCCGACGAAAGCGTAGATGGCCCCCTCCTCCACCGCGAAGGTGAGGTGGTCGACCGCGGGCTGTCTGCCCTTGCGATAAGTTTTGCACAGGTCTTGCACATCCAGGATTGCCATGGCGTCTAGTATAACTGGAAATGGAAGGAAGACAACGCACAAGGCCCTGGGGAAATCATCCCAGGGCCTTAAGTTCAATACGCAACCGGATGCGGAGGTCGCTCCTCAATGTTTTAGGATTAGGTGATGACGAGCGGGTCGTTCACACCTCTGTGTCAAGCTTTCGAGCGCCCCACACGCGGTCACGTTTAGAACTTATGTTCTAATTTTAGCACAGAATGTGGAGGTGTCAATGTTCGTCGATGGCGGGTTCATAAGTGACATCGACCTGAGTCATGATCGTCTCCAGGAAAAAAACGCCTTTATCCGATTGGCTTGGTGTATTTTTCGCTGACTGCCCACAGCCTGCCGGCCATGGTCACGTCATAAGAAGCCGGGGATGAGAGAACGGCCTTGCACTTCACAAAGTATTTGCCTGTCACGCCTTCAACCTCAGGTGAAATCGCCAGGTAAATGCCGGTTTGCGCGCCCTGTTCCGGGCTGAGAAAGGCCGGGCGAAACAGGCGCATTATGAAACCGAGCACCCCACCGCTGCCCTTCCCAAAATTCGTCGCCACGATGCCGGGATCAAGCGCATTGGCCGTCACGCCGGTACCTTCGAGTTGCCGCGCAAGTTCATAAGTGAACAGCACAATGGCGAGCTTGGAATGCCCGTATGCCGCCAAACCCTGGTACCCCGACCGGCTTTCAAGGTCGTCAAAGTTGATCTGCGCTCTGGCGTGCGAGCGGGAGGACGTGTTGATGATGCGAGCCGGAGCGCTGGCCTTGAGCGTATCGAGCAGCAGATTCGTCAACAGGAAGTAGCCCAGGTAGTTGAGGGCAAACGTCATCTCGATCCCGTCGACGCTCTCCAGCCGCTCGGGGAACATCGCGCCGGCATTGTTCACCAACACGTCAAGGCGCTGATAACGCTCGTTGAACTGCTGCGCCAACCGGCGAATCTCTTGCTGCGAGGAGATATCTGCCAGCACAAGTTCGACCGTAGAACTGCCCGTCTGCTGCTTGATCTGCTCGATCGTGACCGCGCCCTTTTCTACATCGCGGTCCACAAGGATCACCGTTGCGCCTTGCTGCGCCAACGCCTGCGCCGTCACCGCGCCGATGCCAGAGGCAGCGCCCGTGACCATGCAGACTTTACCTTGCATAGACTTGTCAGAAGATGTCATTCACGAGTCTCTCCCAGTAAATTGGCCACATTATAACACATCTGCATATCCGTACTTCGCCAGCAACGCCCCCGCCTGCCGCTCCCACTCCGCAATCAACTGGCGCATCAGCCTACGCAGATCATCCACCGGATACCCCAACGTTTGCGCGAGCGCCTCGAAGACGCGCGCCGGGAAGTCTTCAGGGCGCGGCGGACGCCAGCCGTGCTCGAGCTTGAGCACGATGGACTGCGCCCAGAACGCCTCGGCGAACCACAACAGGTCGTCGCCGCGCACGTTAATACCGTAGAGCGCCAGCGTTTCAGACAACAAGTCACCGTCCAATTCGACACCCGCGCCGTCCTTGCTGAAGGTGACGAAGGTGAAGGCGCACATCGAGAGAACGTTGCCCAGGCAGCCAAACGTCTCGCGTTTCAGCATCTCCGCGATCACCCGCTCGAAGAGCGCCTGCGTTTCGGCAGAACTGAGACCCGGCTTCAGGTCGCCCGGCACTTTGTAGATTTGCCCGGAGTAATGGCTGAAGAAGCGCGAGAACGGCATCAGGAACGTCCATAGCGCGTTGGCGTGACCAGGATTGCCCAACGTCCCCTTCCCCGACGTGAAGACAATGTCGCGCAGCGCCGGATATGCTTCCACGAGCGCCTGCGGCCCGTTACCAATGGCGCGCAAAGCCAGAGGCGCCGTTCCAGCCCGCAGCATTTCCACGATACGCGTCGCCAGTTCGAGATTGCCAAAATATGGCCCGGTATGCACAAAATCCGGCACGTCCTCCGGCGGGACGAGACCCCGCGCCAATCCCTCGAACAGCGCCGCCAGTCCTATGCCTACGTCAATGACGTCACAACCCAGTTGCTCAATGGGGACGACGAGGCGGCGATCTACGTCATCCAACAGGCGCAACCGCGCCTTGAGCGAGTCATCGTCCGGTCGCAAGTCCAACATCGCGAACAGCGCGTAGGTCGGTTCGAAGTCGTCCAGGAGCATATCACGCCCACCGGGGGCGTAGTCCGCGTCTGTCCAATGCCAGTGACGGCAGTTGACCTGGCACCAATGACAACCCGTCTGCCCGACACGGCTGGCGTGCAGCACCTTGCGCGCGCCCAAATCGGCCAACGCATAGCCGAGACGCTGCGCGTTGTGAGCGGGCAGTGTGGGATTGTTGCCGCTGCCGGTGGCGTAGAGCTTCGTCACCGTGCCGCCGTCGCGACGAGAGAGACGCGCGCAAT
>JAFGNR010000310.1 GCA_016926915.1 Anaerolineae bacterium | reverse complement strand
GTGACCATCATCACCTGCTCCCACGTCACGACCGGGCGCACAGACTGTCGCCAACAGGACACCTGGGCCGGCTGGATGCCATTGGACGCGCCTACCACAATCCGCAATCTGACAGAGGCAGAACCTGACCGCCGCCGCTCCTCCAACCCTTACCCGAACGAATTCAGCAGCTATACGTTCCACCTGAAATTGAAGGATGAGGAGGGCGCGATCACCGCCTCCGAATGCTTCACCTACCCGCAGGCAAAACGTCTGGCCGAAACGCTCAATACCTTCCTAGCAGATCCGGAGGCAGATTCCGTGACCGTGCATACTCTCCACTGGGCATCCGCGGTTCTGGGATTCATCTCCACGATTGTGCCCAACTTCGTGCTGGGCGGGCTGCTGCTCCATCGCTGGCCACGCCACACTGCATAGACGGCAACCGACAGTAGTCCTACTTTGAACCGTACTGAGGGTGCGGGTTTCTTTGCATTTGCCCAAAAAGCCGCTATAACTACACTCGGTACACGATGAGGTGAAGTTTGAAGTTCTCACTACCATCCATTCAGCATGACCGCGCCGGATTCGAGAACCTGGTTGCATTAAACATGCAGACTCAGGACTATTACTTCGAGTCCATTACGATAGAGCTGACCGGCTGGTTTGATGCTGATATGTGTGCAGCTTTCGGCGCTATCCTATATCGCCTGGGAGAGAATGCCAACTCAGTCCAACTGATTGTACGGCGTCCAAGAGTAGAGGAGATTCTCTCAAAGAATGGTTTTCTAAGCAACTATGGACGAGCCCAATTGCCTGATACATGGGGAACCACCATTCCCTACCAACGTTTTGATGTAAAGGATGATCGTTACTTCAGTCGCTACATCGAGACGCGCCTGGCTAACCGGCGAGAAATCCCCACGATGTCGGCAGGATTGGTGAAAAAGTTTCGTGAGAGCGTGTTTGAGATTTTCAGCAACGCCGTACTTCACGCACACACCGATTTAGGAATTTTCGGCTGTGGGCAATTCTTCCCCGCACGCCAGCGTATCAATTTCGCAGTTGCGGATCTGGGCATTGGTATTCGATCCAACGTATTAGAACATACCGGGCAAAATCTGTCATCTATCGAAGCCATCATCTGGGCCACGGAAGGACGAAACACCACCAAACGGGGGGCAATCCCAGGCGGTTTGGGTCTGAAACTGCTACGAGAGTTTATCGCCATGAACGGTGGGGGTATTCAAATTGTCTCAGACACCGGCTATTGGAAACAAGAGCAAGATCAGGTGACTACAACTCTATTACCACACCCGTTTCCTGGAACCGTCGTCGCGCTTGAAATCGATACCTCAGATATAAAGTCTTATGCTCTAGCAAATGAGCTATCGCCGGCAGATATTTTCTGACGAGGAAACAACAATGAGCGAACAAATCACTATTTCCGTTTTTGAAATCGTAGGTAGCCCGCTCTGTGTAGCGTCAGAGGACGGGCAAAAGGTATTTGAAAGGCTGGAATTGGCCTTGAGAAATGGTCGCCGGATAGTGTTGTCTTTCCACAATGTGACCGGGCTGACGTCTGCCTTCCTTAATGCAGCTATCGGACAGCTCTACGGCATATTTGATGAACAAACGATCCGTAGCCATTTGAGCGTCAGTGATGTAAGCGCCGACGACTTAGTTTTGCTCAAACGGGTTGTAGACACTGCCAAGCTGTATTTCAAGGACCCTGAGCGATTCCGGCAAACCACGCGCGACGTTTTGGGAGATGAGGATGACGAAGAGTAAGGCGCTAGACATCCGCAAATACCCCTTCCAATCTACCGATGCGTTGTTGATTGACGCGAATATCTGGCTTTACGTTACAGGCCCTTCCGGTCCGAGCGATTGGCGCGCAAAGACCTATTCCAAAGCACTGGCGGCGATGTTAGCTGCTCGTAGTCACCTCTATATCAATGTTCTCATTCTTTCAGAGTTCATCAACCGCTATGCCCGACTAGAATACTCGCGGTATTCCGGATCTGTCCCATACAGCGATTTCAAGGACTATCGCAAGTCAACGGATTTCAAACCCATAGCTCAAGCGATTGTAGTTGCTGTGCGCAGTATCTTACAATTCTGTTCTCGCATAGACAGTGGCTTTTCCACCCTTGATATTGCATCTTTGCTACACGAATTCGAAGAAGGGGATTCTGACTTCAATGACCAGGTATTGACTGACTTATGCCGGCGCAGAGGGTTGATCCTAGCAACCCACGATAGCGACTTCAGAGATCAGGGGTTAACCGTAGTGACGGCCAATGGCCACCTCTTGAAGTAATACGACCCGTTTCAAAACACGACGCACTTCCTGAGAAATGCGCCGTGCCGTATCTTCAAACGCCGTTTATCTGGCTGGAGCTGCTCCCTAATTACGCCCCCTAGTCCTGATCCCGCCACTCAAGTTCGTAGTCGCCAATGCGCACGAAGTCGCCTTCTTGCACGCCGGCCCGGCGCAGGTCCCGAATGACGCCTTTCGATTCCAGGTAGCGGTGGAGCCGCAGCAGGCTCTCGTGGAAGTTCAGGTTGGTGCGGCGCACGGCGCGCTCGATCTTCCCCCCCTGGACGACCCAAAGGCCATCTGGGGTGCGACCGATGGTGAAACTGTCGTCATCAATCAGGTCCGGCGTGTAGATCTTCGGCGGAGCCGGCGGCGCCACGTCCGGTACTGGCGTCTCCTGGAGAATCTGGTAGGCCCGGCCGATCACAGCCCGCGTCCCTTCGTGGGTGAGCGCCGAAATGCCGAAGACTTCATAGCCCTGTTGCACCACGGCGGCCTTCAGCTCGGGGAAGCGCGCCTTACCCTCGGGCATATCGAGCTTGTTGAAGACCACCAGCTGCGGTTTGTCAATCAGGCCATGACCAAACGCTTCCATCTCGGCGTTGATAGTCGCAAAATCTTCCAGCGGGTCGGGAGCCGTCGCATCCACCAGGTGGATGAGCACCCGCGTCCGCTCGATGTGTTTGAGAAATTCTAATCCCAAACCCTTCCCCTCGCTGGCGCCTTCGATAAGACCCGGCAGATCGGTCATCACAAACGTCGTGCTGGGATCCAGCGCCACGACGCCCAGATTGGGCTGAAGCGTGGTAAACGGATAAGGCGCGATCTTGGGACGCGCCGCCGTGGTCACCGAAAGGAACGTCGATTTCCCGGCGTTGGGTTTGCCCACCAATCCCACGTCGGCCAGAATCTTGAGCTCCATGTGGAGCGAACGCTCTTCGCCAGGATCGCCGCGCTCAGAGATGCGCGGCGCCTGGTTGGTGGATGAGGTGAAGCGCATGTTGCCGCGCCCGCCCTGGCCGCCCTCGGCAACAACCGCGCGCTGATCGGGGTCGGTCAGGTCGGCGACCAGGGCGCCGGTTCGGGCATCGGTCACGACGGTGCCCGGCGGCACTTCGACCAACAGAGCCTCCCCACCGGCGCCGACCTGTTGTTTATTGCGTCCGTTTTCGCCATTCTCAGCGGCAAATTCACGCTGATAGGTAAAGTGATAGAGCGTGTTCAAGTGCGGATTGACCACCAGGATCACGTCCCCACCCTTGCCGCCGTCGCCGCCGGAAGGACCGCCATAGGGCACATACTTCTCGCGGCGAAAGGCTACCGCCCCATCGCCCCCCTTGCCCGCCTTTACATGGATATCGACTTCATCGTAGAACATAGGACCTTCAGCTTACCGCAACGAAGATAAATGTCAAGGCGCCATGGCCAGCTTGATGCGCGCAATGAAAATCAGCGAAAGGATATTGACAGCCACGGTCATAACGAAAAGCGCTTCCAGGCCCAGCCAGTCCACCAGCCCGCCGCCAAAGCCGCTCAGAATCAAAACCAATCCCAACACCGTGTTGGAAACGCCCAGGTAGAGGGCGCGATCATCCGCGGGGGCCATTTCCAGTAAGAGATTGGGCCCCGAGAGCTCCGCAAGAGGACCGCAGAGGCCTCGCAGGACGAACAACGGGTAACCAAGCACGTAAGCCGGAAACGGTAAGTCTACCAGCCACCCCACACGGGCCGCCCCCACCAAAACGATGCCCAGGATTGCCGGCACAGTCCAGCCCCAGGCCGCCACGCGCATTCCCCACAGTTTGCCCTTGTTGTCGATCAACCAGCCCCAGGGCAAGTTCGCCGCCAGTTGCGCAACCGTAGTCACCGCCAGATAATCCCCGGCGACGGCATCGGGCGCCCCCAGCAGGCGCTGGGCCAAGACCGTATAGAAGGGTACGGCAATGAATCCCAGGAACAGCAAAGCCCGCGCCACCAGCAGGTTACGGAAATTGCCGTCCCGTTGCAGCAGCGTCAGGCCATGCTGTATTTGAGAACGAATCCCGGCGCGGGGTTTGACCACCCCCTCCGGTTCGTGGGTGAAACTGAAGGCCAGCAGTGCGCCCCCGCCGCAGATCGCCGACAAGAAGATCAGCAAGGCGAAGTTTCGAGGAAAGGGCAGCGGGCTGCCTAACGCCCAATTGACGATCCGCGTCCCCGTCAATCCCAGGAGACCGCCCATGACCAGACGCCAGGCAAAAAGTCGCGCCCGCCGGTTTGCGGGCACAGTTTTGGCCGTAATTTCCATAAACGGGATGCCTGCAAAACCGGAGATGACCCGCAAAGCGGTAAACAGGACGAAGAAGGCCAGCAGCAGCCACACGGGGTCATGGAGGAACCAGAGCGCCGCGACCAAGACCAGCCAGGTGAACATGCGAAGAACCGAAGAGGCGCGGTACACTTTCATCTTGCGCGGTAACGTCTGGACCCAGCCGGAGAG
Organism: Anaerolineae bacterium; assembly: GCA_016926915.1. Classification (GTDB taxonomy): domain Bacteria; phylum Chloroflexota; class Anaerolineae; order B4-G1; family SLSP01; genus JAFGNR01. The sequence goes on along the minus strand of JAFGNR010000310.1, from coordinate 8,594 downwards.
GAAAAACTGCGGTAAGAACCAGCCTCCGGTACTGATAGCGCCGATCATGCCGATCAGGATATTGGAAGCCGTCAACCGGCTCACAAACCATACCAAGACGAGATTGGGATCCATCAACGTGAACGAAAAGTTATACAATCCGCCGTTGATGACGTTGAGTAAGAATGCGCGGCGCGCGTCCCGCTGGTTGTAAGACCTTACTGGCTCTATCACGATGGCTGCTCCTTCCCCATATCCAGATACACAGAAAAATCCCGTCCGCGACATGGGGTCGCGGACGGGACAGAGTGCCTCAGAGAGCGAACCTTAACGACTACCCAACAGCGCGTGCAGCGTCTCACAAGCCGGGCACGAACCATCAGGCCGGATGATCGCAAAACCAGCCTGTGGGTCGCCCATGCCGCCGCATTGACCATAGCACTGCGCGTCCACGTTCCAGACGATGACGGCGCGCACCATGCCGGTCTGGGCGCTGAGCGACACCACCTCGCCCAACCATTGCGCCTGCTGCGCCACCGTTGTGTTGGCAGCCCAGGCAAAGTTGTCGGGAATCCACCCAAAGCCTTCCTGCGAGACGTACCCCAGCTCAGTATAGAACAACTGGCGGGTCCCCCGGAAGATGTTGTAATAGAGCTGCGTCTGGGGCAGGAAGTACCACGAGTGGTGACCGCCGCCCGGCGAAGCAGGATGTCCGGTCGTTGCACCGGGCGAAGTAGCGCCGGCATTGTGATGCGCGCCGATGAAGTCCATGCAGTTTGTGGCGCCGGCGTTATAGAGTCCTTCCAACCACGGCTGATCATCACACCCGCACTGGCCCGCCCAGTCCTGGCAGGAGCAGCCGCCAAAGAGACCGGTGGGCGCAGGCGCGGCGCTGATAACCCAGCTATTGGGGTTCGCCGCCTTGATGGATGAATAGGACTTGCACAGGAGGTTGGTGTAGTTCTGAGGCGTCATATGACTGTAAGCCCACTCGCGATCCAGGTTGGGCTCGTTCCAGATCTCGATCGCGTCGGCGCCAGCTGCGGCCATGCCGGCCACCCAGTTGGCAACGGTATCCTCGAAACCACCCTGCGTCACCATGCCCGACTCGCCAAGGGCGCTGACCTGAATCTTGAAACCGTTAGCGTGCGCCGCCGCAATGATGCCGCTGGCATCGCCAGGATAGCGCACCTGAACCTTCACCCAGTTCATGCCTGCATAATGCATCGTGCTCGCGTAGGTGAAGCCTTGCAGCGTGTGCCCACCCAACTCAAAGGAGCCGCCCGCCACGCGGCTGGGTGCAGGGGCCGGCGCCGGCGCCGGCGTACCGCCGCCTGTCTCTCCGGCTTCGCCGGCCTGGATAATTGTGAACAACGCTCCCCCCGGAATACGCGCATCGGCGATGGCCAATGCCCAGCGGCTCTCGAAGACGCCATCTTTGTCGGGCGCCGTCATATCTACGCTGATTTCGATTTCTGCACCCGGTGCAACGCCGCCAACCGCGACCTCCTCGACCGCGGCCAACTTCTCGCCGCTTATGTACTGCAGAACTGTGTTGTCCGGCCAGGGTTCGTTGCCCGTGTTCTTCACGCGCCACGTCTTAATAAATCCCTCGCCCTTTTCGAACTTGGTGTTGTCGGGCACCGTTACGTCGGCCACGTAGGCTGCCTTCAGTCCCTCACCAAGGGCTTCTTCTTCGCCGGTCTCCTCGCCTTCCGCACCTTCCTCGCCGGCTTCACCTTCTTCGGCCGCCTCCCCTTCCTCGGGCAGGTCGGCTGCGGCTACCCCCATTTCCTCCTCGGCCGTTACGACCGGCGCAGAGACCTCGATCTCTACCATACCGCGTTCCAGTCCGGCGATGCTGGCAGCCACCTGGTAAGTCCCGGTGATTTCAGGAGCCGACCAGGAAAGTTCGGGCCGCGTCAAAGAAGTCTGGGATTGCGCCACCTGACCATCAGGAGAGGTGATCTGCCAGACGACGTCAGGGGCCGCGAAAGCAGTGGCAATGACCTGCGCTTCGTAATCCGCCACAGCCTGATCGATGCCGGGGAAGTTGCCGGCGCCGAGGAAATCACGCAGGACCACGCCGCCCACATTGTATCGGGCCGTCAAATCCAACCGCGCGCGGAGCCACTGTGGCGTGCCAAGCCAGATACTTTGCCCACTGGCGGTCAACGAAGTCGCGCCCGAAAGAGGGTCGCTCTCGATCACCGCGCCGGAAGCCAGCCGGAAATCGACCTGGGCGCCGGGTTCAACGGAATCAGTAACGGTCTCGGAAACGGCAACGTTGCCCAACAGCGCCAGCGCATCCTCTACCGTAAACAGCGTCTCCCCATCGGTGCTCAGCGTCGAGAAAATCGGGTAGAGTTTGTAGCGGTTGACCTGAGACGTAGACCAGGCAATGAGCTGTTCCGCCAGACCGCCCGGAGCATAGGCCTGGGGAGCCAACGGCATCACCATGCGGATCTGATCGGCTACGCCTCCCAAGGCCAGCCAATCATACCCGGCCGTATCCCAACCATCGGCCGTTTTCTCCGGCACGTCGACGGTCACGGCAAGCCAGGCGCCCTTTTCATGCAAGGATGCAGCCAGTTCGGAGATGAAGGTGGTAAACGACGCCCGGTCCTCAGACGCCAACTGGCGATAGTCGACCACCAAACCGGCGTAAGCCCCGCCGGTCGCCAATTCCGTCAAATTCGCCACGTGGGTTGCGCGATCAGCCTCCACCGCCAACATATCGGCCACCAGGCCGCGATTGGGGGCGCGATCGGGAACCCAGTTACGCACCGTGGGAACCAGGACCGGCTGCGTGCTGATGCTTCCGGGAGGCAGTAAAGCCGGGTCGCCGTTGAGCGCCCCCAGCGTCCCAATCTTCATACCAATAAGATCGAGGTAGGTCAACAACGTACTCATGCCCGGCGCCGGCAGATCTTGCGACTCCGCGACGACGGCTTGCTGGGGCTGCCCCGTCTGCATAACCATGACGGCCCCCGGCGCCTGGCTTACCGACGACACCAGGGCTTCCCGGTCGCGATCAAGATGGCTGGGCATCCATCGCCACGTCGTGCCATCCCAGGTATAGAGATCGAGCGTCTCCCAGGGTTCCGCCTCGTTGGGAATCACCACGGTAAGCGTCAACGGGGCCGGATCCTTGCCCTTCGATTCCACAGTATAGAAGGGGCTTTTGGGCATCAAATAGGCCGGGACCGCGTCACGCGCAGCCACGACAGCCTCGTCCTCGGAAGCCGCCAAGAAATCAGCGCGCGGCATAGAAGCCAGACGCACCCGCGCTTCATCTGTAACCGAGGTATCCAGCGCGACCGTGACGCCGTCCGGATGGGTTAGTGAAGGGGTTTCAGCATCCAGGGCGGTGTAGTTCCCGCCGGACGCCAGTCTTGCGCCCAGTGAAACGGGGGGCAAGAACAGAAATGCCAACACCAGAACGCCGATGATCACAGGAACGAGCCAACCTCGCCCCTGAAAGGCTGTTCGCACCCGGTCCAGAATCGCAGCAAAGCCCCCCCCGGCAGCGGCGTCGTTCAATGAAACAGCACCTACCTCAGAGGGTGCGGCTTTGGGAGCCGGCGTGCTCTGAACTTCAGGAGCAGCGTTAGCTTGCATCTCATCAGCCATGTGTTACCTCCATAGCACGAATTCCTCTCCCCAGGGAGAGGCCAAACACCGGCATTCTAGCACAAGGTAAGGAAGTAGCAAGAAGTCCGAGCCAGGTGAAGTAGGGAGAGGGTAAGGGGGAAGTGTATTGAAGCGTACAGTACATGCCGGTCCTGCCGCATCTATTCGATCGCCCTCGTCATACGAGTATCGACAAACATGGTGAACATTGTACCATAAGCTGACGCACATGCCAAATTTGAAGGCCCAAGATACCTGTGGTATACTGGTGCCACGAGGGATACATGACAACGTGGACGGTCCTAGGGCGATTTTGCCACGGGCTAGTGTTCTCCATCCTGAGCTTGACCATAGCGTTCCTACAATACAGGAGTCGCCGTATTCTGCTGGCACGCAGGCTAACCTGGTTGGGCGCCTTTGCCCTCTGCGAAGCCGTGGTCGCCTGGAATGATCTCCTGGCCCCCCTCCTGGTTCGCGAAACGCTGCTCCCCCCCGTCACCCGAACGGTATTGCTGGCGTGTGGTTACGGATGGCTGTTAGCATTTGGTATCCAAACATGGCTGCCCAAAGACACGTCCTCGCAGAATTTGAGATGGGTGCTCGTGGCTGTCTTTGCGGCCTGGGTCGTGCCATTGGGAATCACGCTGGCACTGACCTTTCCCAACTGGGAAATGACAGCGCTCACCGGAGAGATTCTGGTACGCTACGGATTGGCGCTGCCGGGGGGAATTCTGGCCGGCGTCGGGATGCGGCGCCAGAGCTACCAGACGTTGGAAGCGCGTCGCGAGTCTGTCAAGACCCGACTCAGACTGGTTGAAGCGGGATTAGCGGCTTTCGGCCTTTTGAATTTGGTGCTGGTGCCCGCTGCACCGTTCTTCCCTGCCAATGTGTTCAACGTGAACCTGGCGCCGGTTCCCGCTTCCCTACTGCGCGCGCTCGTTGGGGCATTCTGGACCGTGGGTCTGGCGGCTACCCACATCGCGATCCAGACGCAAATCGAGCAGTGGATCGAGGATGTCGAGCGCATCCAGGCATTATCGGCAGACCGGGAGCGCATCAGCCGTGATCTGCACGATGGCATCATCCAATCCATCTATGCCTCGGGCCTGATGCTGGAGACGATCCAGCAACTGATTGCAACGGAACCGGAAAAGGCAGAGGCGCAGTTGGCCCGGGTTATGGATAGCCTGAATCAGACAATCCAGGATATCCGGCGCTACATTTTCGACTTACGGAGCGATATGCCTGACGACGAATTGGAGCCTGGCATCCGGCGTCTCCTGCGGGATTTTCATATCAACACCCTATTGGAGACAGATCTGCACATCTCGGGAGAGCCGCCGCGGCGCCCCCTCACATTCGAACGGCGCCGGCACCTCTTCCAGATCGTGCGCGAGACCCTGACCAATACGTCCAAACACGCCCACGCGCGCGGCGTAAGCGTGGCATTGGCCTATGGTGTGGAGGCGCTGGATCTGACCATTAGCGACGACGGCGTAGGCATGGAGGCATTGATGTTGGGCAGAGGATACGGGCTCCGCAATATCCGCGAACGAGCACGGCTGCTGGATAGCACACTGAAAATCGAAAGCGCCCCCGGTGAAGGGGTCATGCTTCATTTGACGATTCCATACTAAAGGTTGGTAAAGATGTTAAGAATTCTCATCGTTGATGATCACGAAGTTGTGCGGCTAGGGCTGCGCTCGCTTCTGAGCCGAAATCCCGAATTCGCCGTGGTTGATGAAGCGGGGACGGCAGATGAAGCACTGATAAAAACGAAGCAGCACCACCCGGATATCGTAGTCATGGATATCCGTCTACCGGGGAAGAACGGAATCGAAGCCTGTCGCATGATCAAAGAGGAGATTCCGGAAACCAACGTGATCATGCTGACCTCCTATGCCGAAGATGATATGCTGTTTGAGGCCATCAGCGCCGGGGCTGCAGGTTACGTGCTCAAGCAGGTAGGCGGCGATGATCTGGTACGCGCGATCCAGTGCATCGGCGATGGCGAGGCCATGCTTGATCCCGCCGTGACCCACCGGGTCCTGGAACGGGTGCGGCAGGCGGCGCGCCAGGAGCAGGCCGCAGCGTTTGGCGATTTGACAGAACAGGAACTCCGCGTGTTGGGGCTAGTCGCCGAAGGCAAGACCAACAAAGAGATCGCCAAGACGCTTTTCCTGGGCGAAGGCACCGTGCGGAATTACGTCAGCAGCATTCTTTCCAAACTCGGATTGACGAACCGGGCTGAGGCTGCGGCCTACGCGGTCAGACACAACCTCCAGGAGTTTCTGAACGAATTCGGGTAATCATCTACTACCTGGTGATACCTCGAATCTGCACGCGAGAGCTTACGCGTCTCTGGTTGGTACAGTGACTCGTGAACCGCTAAGAGGGCAAATGGACGAACGTCACATTCGCCATTTGCCCCTTTGCGCATATATCCATAAGGAGCGGGATCGATGAACAAAGAGTTGAACTTGGTGGATTTCCTCATCACGGCGGACTTCGTCGTCGCCATGGATGCCGATTATTCAGTGTACACCCCCGGCGCGGTGGCCGTGACCGGCGACCATATCGTTGCGGCTGGGCCCCGCGAGACGCTCCTTGCAACGTACGCGGCCGGGGAACAGTTGGATGCCGGGAATGCCGTTGTGATGCCGGGGTTGATCAATACACATGGTCACGCCCCCATGGCGTTATTGCGCGGGCTGGCCGACGATCTCCGGCTCGACGTCTGGCTGTTAGGGTACATGATGCCCGTCGAGCGAGACTTCGTCAATTCCCATTTCTGCTGGCTGGGAACCGAATTGGCCTCGGCCGAGATGATTCGCTCCGGAACGACGACCTTCGCCGATATGTACTACTTCGAAGAAGCTGTCGCCGACGCTGCATCTCAAGCCGGTCTGCGCGCCGTCTGTTCCCAGACTATCATGCGATTTCCGACCCCGGATGCCACAAGTTACGATGAAGCGTTACGTCGCGGGCGTGATTACATCCAGCGCTGGAAGGGCCATCCCCTGATTGTGCCTTCTGTGGCCCCGCATGCCCCCTATACCATCACACCCGAATTACTGGAGGCTGCCGTCTCCCTGGTTCTCGAATTCGATGTGCCGCTGCACATTCACATTGCCGAGACGGCCCAGGAGGTCGAAGACCACCGCAAAGAATTCGGCATGCCGCCCGTGCCCTGGCTCAAGAAACTGGGCGTCTTCGAAGCGAAAACCACCGCCGCACACTGTGTGCATGTAGACGAAGGCGAGATACAGACCTTCGCGCATCATAACGTCGGCATTGCACACAATCCCTCCAGCAACCTCAAACTTGCCAGCGGCATTGCCCCGATTTCACGCATGCTGGAAGCGGGCCTTAACGTCGGCATCGGCACCGATGGGCCGGCCAGCAACAATGATATCGACATGTTCGAAGAGCTGCGGCTGGCGAGTTTTATCGCGAAGGTCGCCACCATGAGCCCCGTGGCCCTTCCGGCGCGGCAGACGTTGGAGATGGCGACTATCATGGGCGCCCGCGCCATGCACATCGACGACATCACGGGATCCCTCGAACCGGGTAAACGGGCCGACCTCATCGTTGTCAGCATGGAGAACACGCGCCACCAACCCTACTTCGCGCACACCGGGGAAAGCGTCTATTCACGCTTGGTATATGCGACCCACGCGGAGGACGTGCGCCACACCATGGTCAACGGCAAGTGGCTGATGCGCGACCGGGAGCTGCTGACCATTGAATTGCCCGCCCTGCATGCTGAGGCCAATGCTCTGGCAGGCAAAATCGACACGTTCCTGGCGCGGCGTGAAGAGAGCGTGTTGAGCAAACTCATCGCCATTGGCGGTGTGGCGCAGGGCAAGACTTTCGAGATTCAGGTGAAGGTCCGGCACGACGATCCACGCTCGCTCGAGAAAGTCTTCTTCACCTCCGACGAAATCACCTTCCTGCGGGGTTCGAACCGCCGCCAATACGACACCTATTTCCTCTTTGAGGATCGCTGGGGCAGCGTGCTCCGGTATCGTGAAGATGAGATCTTCGACCTCCAGACCAAGGACTTGATCGATGTCATCTATCGTCTCACCCTGACCACCATGAAGAAAGAACGAGAGTACGGGAATTCGGTCCTGCTCTCGCGTTCGCGATTCGATGCGCCGGCAACCCGCAGTCGCCGGTTCTACCGTGAATACTTCCAGCCCCAGCGTGAGGTCGTCGTCCACAAGGAACGCCGTCGCTTCCACGTGCGCTTCCACGGCACCGACTTCTCGGTAAATCTCGACACCGTTCTGGAGCCGGAAGGCGTGGGATCATTCCTGGAAGTCAAGAGCCGCACCTGGTCCCAGCAGGATGCTGAGCGCAAAGCGGGCCTCATCTGCAACATGCTGGAATTGCTGGAGATCGATGAGGGCGCGGTCATCAAGCGAGAATATGTAGAACTGGCGGGCGTCCGCCAGCAAGAACAACAAGACCAGTGAGGACATGAACCGGAGCGTCCTGGAAGATCCCGTCTACGGGAAGGTAAGCATCGACCATCCGCTGCTGCGTAATCTTTATGAAAGCGCCGCCGTGCAACGTCTCGCGCACATCTACCAGGGGGGCGTAACCGCCTTCATCAAACCGGAGCGTAACACCACCCGCCTCGATCACTCGGTGGGAGTCATGACGTTGTTGCAGCGTCTCGGCGCAGGCGTGGAAGAGCAGGCTGCGGGCCTTATCCACGATGTGCCGCATACTGCATTCTCCCACGTAATTGACTTCGTTTTCCCCAACCACGAGCATACCTACCATGAAGAACAGCGCGAGGCTTACATTGGCCAATCGGATCTACCGGACCTTCTGGCGCGGCACGGTCTCGATTGGCGACGCGTCTCGGATGCGGAGCGCTACTCGCTGCTGGAACAGCCCTTACCTGCCCTCTGCGCCGACCGCCTCGACTATTTCCTGCGAGATGGGCTGAGCCTGGGGTGGGTGACGGC
>JAFGNR010000309.1 GCA_016926915.1 Anaerolineae bacterium | reverse complement strand
GGATAGCGAGTACTTGCGAAAACTACTGGCCACCTAAGATGCGTACGCCCTGCCCCGAAACCTACGCCACGCTGCCACTGAAAACAATCATAGTATAATGGAGGAAACCAACAAAGGAAAGCACAGTGCGTCGCGAGTATCCGGAAACCCCCATCTCCGCCGTTGCGGCTCTTATCATTCACGAGCGCCAGGTGCTGCTGGTTCTCAGAAGGAATCCCCCCAGCGCCGGGCAGTGGAGTGTGCCGGGCGGCGTACAAGAACTCGGGGAAACACTCGAAGAAGCGCTACACCGCGAGATTGAAGAAGAAACCGGCTTGACCGTGACCAATACGGCGCTTCTGGACGCCGGAGATATTCTGCTACGCGACGAACACGGACGCGTCCGTTTCCACTACGTGATCACCTACTTCACGGCAACCCCAACTGCACATGAAGCACGCGCCGCCGCTGATGCTCGCGACGTTCGCTGGGTCACGTACGAAGAAGCTGAGGTTTTGCAGGTGAATACCCGCTTGTTGGCGCTGATTCATAGAGCGGTAACGGATGACCACGCGTGGTAGCCAACGAGGTGAGCCGCTAGAGGACAAGAAACCAGGTGCAACGCACGCGGTCAGGCTTGAACGCGCGTCCCCCCCAACTCTTTGAATGTACCAGGCCCCGGCACACAAGCGCCGGGGCCTGACAGGTATACATACAGCCTTCAATTGCTCAGCGCTTGCGCCGCCACGTCCAGACCGCGCCCACCATCACGACCGCCGCCAACCAAGCCGCGCTGCCCAACATCCCAGATCCGGCGCTGAACTCCAGCACCTTGACCGCAGAGGGGCCCGCCGCTTCTGCCGTGACGGGGCCATGCAGCGTCAGGGTATTTCCGGCGTCCAGCTCTTCCAGCCAGTAGAAGTAGCTGCCGCCCGGAACGACGGTGGCATCCACCCAGCTGTACGCGCCTCCCACTGACATTCCGGGATGCTGCGTGGGGATCAAGTTGTTGTTCAACCGCACCCGCGCGCCGCTTTCCGTATCGGCGCGGTAGAGATTGAACCCCAGCGTATTGACTTCAAGAGCCGTCTCCCACGTCACAACGACGGCGCCATCCTGCGGGACAGCGTCAAAGGCTGCCAGGGTGACGGCCAGGGGAACGGTTCCCCATTCGAAATAGTGGTCTTCAATTTCCCCATCAACGACGTCGGTTGCATCAGGAGTCGTGCACCCGCCCGGACTGTACGAACAGATCCGGAAGCGGGCATAGTAACGCACATTCTCGAATTCGACGCCAGCAGGAATAGTGAACGGCTGATAGGAAGATCCAGAAGAACCGGTTTTGACAGTGGCAAAGATACGCTCGCCGGATTCAAATACGCCATCGCGATCCCAGTCGATCCAGGCGTACACGCGGCACCGATTATCACCAGAGTCAGCACAGCCTCGCCAGGTGATATTCACCCCACCGCCATCACCATCCGTCCAGCTACCGGCGGTCCAGTCCTCGGTTCCTTCAACGGGGTCGGGAGCAAAATCGCCATCTTGACGATTGGCTTTCACGACGCCATCCTCATCGTCGGGGGTATCAAGCTTGTCATCGCCATCAGCATCATTGCTATTGGACCGCGCATTGGGCACACTCGCGGTGTGCGCCGCCTCGGTGTCTACGTTATCCCCCAACCGCATCCCCAAGGGAATATGGCGGGCATTTACGGTGGCGGTCAAGAAACCGGTTTGTGAAATCGGCAACCCCAACGTTCCCGTAAGGGGCACATCCCCATACTCGTACACGCTGGTAGTCTTGATCAGATCGACCGTCATATCGGCCCCGGCGCTGCTTGAGGCACTGGCGTCGATCAAGAGTTCTACGGCCCCCACGTTATCCTCTTCCAACGTACCGGCGCCATCGTCATCGAATGTGCTGAAGGGCAGGAACAGATCCACCACATCGCCGCTGTCGACAACGCTGGCAAACGACACATTTCGCTGGCCCCAATTATCTGCATCCGTGTAAAGGCGCACCTCGAAATCTACCGGGCGCCCGTCTGATGCTACGATGCGCAACAGCATCCCATCATTCGTGCCGCCATCGGTGAGATCCTCGCCGCTCCCCGCATCGACAAGCCCCACGGGATCCAGAGCACAATCGCCATCATTGCCATCCCACTGCACCAGCGTGCGCGCCTGCACGGTGTTGCCCAGGTCCTGAACGACGTAGTTATTGCTGCCCGTCGAAACATAGGCGGTAGCCGTAGCGTCGTTGTTGCCATCCACCACCGTGAGACAGAGATCACGGTACCCACCCAGCGGTCCGGCAACCGACACATGATCGCTGAACGTCACAGGATAGGAAAAGACCGTGTCACTAATCGTATGCGAAATACTCATGGCACCTGCACTAAAGCTATCAATCACCACGTCGCCGGCCAACACAATCCCCACCGTGGCCAGGAGCAGCAATGCCAGGCCCACCGACATCACAAGAGACCCTTTGCGCTTGTTCATCATAACCTCCATTCTCAACTCTGAATACTCTATGACTCAAAATGTAAATTCCGGTCGTGCATTCCTTAGACCACTACTTGTGTCATCCTTGCTCTCCCCCCTCCAAAGCTTGCATCTGTTGCGCCAGACTTGCCAGCAACGCCTCCAGATCACCGAAACATTCCCGCTCGCCATTTTGCACGGATTCGAGTATAATACGCCAATCAGCCCCAGGTTCCGGACGCCAGAGACGGAGCAGGTACGATTGATAAAGCGAAAGAGACACTGCCTTGGTCAGTTCCATAATTATGTCATACGTTAGTGCATTATACCCAAGCAACCGGGCGGGCAAATACCCTTAAGGCTTTTCTAAGATTTCTATTACCAAGTTATCACAATGGCGTCAACGGAGCGTCAACAAGTTAGATTGATTCCGGATTATAGTTTGAATATGATTTGAAGGCCGCTTGTAGACTACAGGCCGCAAAGAAACTCACACTATGGTAAAAAAGAGGTCGCAGATCGTCACGCATCCAGCGCGCGCAGTGTTTCGAGGAAACCCGTGACGCGCTTATCCATCACCCTGCTGGGCGCTTTCGAGACGACGCGGGAGGAGCGACCGATCACCGTGTTGAAACTCTCGGCAGCGCGAGGTCTGCTGGCCTACCTGCTGCTGGAAGCGCCGGCCTGGTGCAATCGGGAGACGCTTGCCGATCTGTTCTGGCCCGAGCAACTTGCCGCGCGGGGGCTGCATAGTCTCCGGCAAGCGCTCTCACGACTGCGGCACGCCCTCCAGCAGCCCGGCGACCCCCCATTTCTGGAAATCGAACGCGAACGGATTCGCTGTCTTCCGGCAGACGATCTCTATCTGGACGTCTGGGATTTCACGCAGCGGATCACACAGATCACCAACTGGCCTCCGTTCAACGGCAAGACCTTGATGCAGTCTCCCAATCCGGCATTCGTGAGCGATTTCGTGCTCACCGCCTTGCGAGAGGCCGTAGAGGTTTACCGGGGGGATTTTCTCAGCAACCTACGCCATGATAGCCTCCCTTTCGAAGACTGGATACGGCTGCAACGGGAGCGTTACCACCGGCAGGCGCTTGAAGCGCTCTACGTCCTGGCAGCCGTCTACGAAGCCCAGGGAAACTACGCGCAGGCGTGCCTGTACGCGCGTCGCCAGATCATCATGGAATCCTGGCGCGAAGAAGCGCACCAGCAGCTCATGCGCGCCCTGGCCTTCAGCGGGCAACGCAGCGCGGCCCTGGAACAGTACCAGCGGTGCCGCGAGATTCTCAAGACCGAACTTGGCGTCGAGCCGGCGGCCAGCGCCACAACCCTTTACGAGCGCATTCGCCAGGGAAGGCGCCCGCCGCCCACGCCCTATGGGGCCGTCCCTCACAATCTGCCGCGTCGTATTCCCTGCCGCGATGAGCGCGAAGCCGACGTACGGCGTCTATGCGTCCGGCTGCTTGACCCGGCCTGGTCGCTGGTCACACTCGCCGGGCCGGAACAGGCGGACAACGCGCGTTTCGCCCTGGAAGCCGCCGCTCGCCTGCACGGGAGCTTTCCCGATGGCAGCTGGTACGTGGCCCTCAATGAACAGCCCGCCTCTGACCTCTGCAACGCTCTCGCCCACACCCTGAACCCATATTGGAACGCAGCGCTGGATACGCCAGAGCATGTGCTGCACTTCCTGCACGGGAAAACCCTGCTCCTTATCCTCGCCGGCCTGAGCGCGGATGCCGCCGATATCGCCTTCCTCGGCGAGCTGCTCCGGCGCGTCCCACGGATCAAGGTTTTGGTCGTCGCCGCCCAGCGATTGAATCTGCTGGCAGAACACGTGTTTACAGTTTGAATCGCGCGGCGCGCGTCCCTGTCGCCACACACACAGACCCCGGCAACAGAGCGCCGGGGCCTGGATGTGTGTAGCCGTTCAGGAGCTAGCGTTTACGCCTGCAGAAAGGCGCGCTGGCGATCCATGCAACCATCCACCACACAGCATGGCCCGGCGCTACAGTTTCTGCGCGGAATTCCAGGATCGCGACCGCGGACGGAGTTGCCGCCTCCGCTGACACAGGACCATGCAGCGCGTGTGCTCCGGCAGCGTCCACATCTTCCAGCCAGTAGAAGTAAGTCATTCCGGGAACCACTGTGGCATCACTCCAACTGTAGGTTCCCCCCGCCAGCGTCCCAGGATGCTGAGCCGGAATCAAGGCAGCGTTCAATCGCGCGCGTGGGCCGTGCAGCGTCTCGGCGCGATAGAGGTTGAATCCCAGCGTAGCGACTTCCATGGCCGTCTCCCATGTAACTCGCAATCCGTCTGCAGCTGGTGCGACGCCCAGATGAACCAGGGTCACTGCTGTAGGGACGCCGGTCCACCGGTAGTCCTCCACTTCGCCGCCTCTCATCCGTCCCGTGGAACCAGGGGCCAGCTGGTCGTAGCAGACGCCGTCGTTATCCCAATCCGGAACTAGCCGGAATCGGGCGTAGAAAACGACGGCATCGGGATCGACAGCAGCCGGCAAGGAGAATGAAAAGCGAACCGGCTGGGCGGTCCCGCTGTTCACGGGCACATTGATGAGCACCTGCTCCCCCCCATCGCCAAAGTCGCCGTCCGCACCGCCGGCGGCGCCATCCCAGAAGTCGATCCAGCCGCTCAAGCAACTGCGCCCGCCGGAGACCGTGACATCCAGCTCCCCAGTACCGTCAGACCAATCGCCCACCGGCGCCACGCCGGTTTCATCGTCCGTGGTATCCAGGGTATTGTCCCCCGTAGCCGCAGCATCCGGCTGCCCGTCAGGGTCCGGATCCACGCCGCTGCCCAGGAAAACCGCGGGAGAAAACGGCGTCTCCTCGAAGATGTGCATGGCGCCCGCGCTGGCGCTCAAGGTGCCGTAGACATCGGGGAGATCCCCCCAGTCGGCGGCCGGGTCCAGCGTCACCAGATAGTCCTCGACCTCCCCATCGGGCGCACCGCCGACGGGCAACAGCCCGCCGGTTGTGCTGCACCGGAAACGGGCATAGGAATCGATGCCGCCGGCGACGTCATCCGGAACCGCGAACGACAAGGCGTTCACCATCCCGGCAGCCAACGGCGCATCGGCAAAAATCCGCTCGCCGCTATCGTTCCAATCGCCATCGCCGTTGAAGTCGATCCAGGCATTCAACAAGCAACCTTCAGGAGAAGCCTGCATGTCGATGGCAACAGGCGCCGCCTGCGCGCCCGGTTTGAGAGAGGCCGGCAGCGCGACGCCATCCTCGTCGTCGATCCCATCGCCATCATCGCCGGTCGCCGTGGTATTGGGTTGGCCATCCGCATCGGCATCGACGAGAACGCCCATAAACGGTCCGGCAATCAGGTGATACGCGCCTGATTGCACCATCGTGGAGGGATAGGTATGGGGAAAACGCGGCGTTGTCGGCCGGTCTGCATCGCCGAAATCGAAACTCGCGCCGATCATGACGCGGTAGTCCTCAACTTCGCCATCCGGCGCGACGCCCACCGGGGTGAGGCCAGCCTGGGTGCTACAACGGAAGCGGGCATGGGTCCATCCGGAGGTCGCCCCCGAGGGCACCGGGAACGTTAGATTGGCGATAGAACCGGGAGACAAGGCCTGATCCGTATAGATTTGCTCTCCGGCGTCCAGCCAGTCGCCATTCCCGTTGAAATCGATCCAGCCACTGAGCAGACACCCCACCGGCGAAGCCGTGAGATCGATAGCGACGCTGGCCGTGGCCCCGGGCGCCAGCGGCGTGGTAAACGCGACGCCATCCTCATCGCCGCCTGGCCCGGCTGCCCCAGTGTCCATATCATCTCCACAAGCGCATTCCGTGGGCTGGCCGCCGGTATCGGCATCCACGCGGGCGCCCAGGAACGGTCCGGAGGGAATCAACGCGTGGCGCGCCCCGCCGGAGGCCAACGTGGTAGGATAAGGGCTATCCGGGGCATCCCCCCAATCGTAGGCCGGCTCGATATGCACCGCGTAGTCTTCGACTTCGCCATCTGGCGCCGGACCGGTTGGCGTCAACCCGGCGGCCGTACTGCACCGGAAACGCGCAAACGTAGCGACAGCGCCGGATATCGCATCAGGAACCGCAAACGTCACAGCGTGGATGTCGCCGGGGGCCAGAGCCTCATCGATCAGAATGTGCTCTCCGGCATCGAGCCAGTCGCCATCGGCATTGAAGTCGAGCCAGCCATTGACCAGGCACCCCATAGACGTCCCTGACATATCGATGCTCAGACCGGCGTCAGAGTCGCCGGGAACCAGCGCGGTGGTGAAAGCGACGCCATCCTCATCATCAACGCCATTCCCATCATCGCCGCCGGCGTCTCCTGATGACTGCCCCTCAGTTTCGGCATCCACAGCGGCCCCCAGGAAGGGGCCTTGGACGATGTGCCGGGCGCCATCAGCGGCTAACAGTGTGGGATAGGCCGGGTGCGGGGCATCGCCGAAATCGAAAACTTCGGAAATCACCACGTAGTAATCTTCGACCTCGCCATCGGAAGCCTGACCGGTGGGCGCCAGGTCGCGCTGCGTACTGCAACGGAACCGCGCGTACGTCATCGTCGCCGGGGCGCCGGATGGAACCGGGAAAGTCAGGGTGTTGACCATGGCCGAAGTCAAGGCTTCGTTGGTGAAGATCTGTTCTCCGGAATCGGACCAATCCCCATCTCCGTTGAAATCGATCCAGGCATTGAGCAAGCAACCTGCCGGCGACGCCGTCATATCGACAGCGACCCCGGCATTGCTTCCGGGAATCAACGCCGTCGTGAACACCACGCCATCCTCATCATCGCTGGCATCATCGCCGGCGGCCAAAACATCGGGCTGACCGTCATTTTCAGCATCGACTGCCGCCCCCATGAACGGGCCATTGAGAATCAGACGATGCCGGGCGCCATCGTTCACCAGAAGCGTGGGATAGAAAGCGGCAGTTTCACCGAGAGGATCCGGAGCGTCGCCGAAATCTTCGTCGTCGATATCTCCAATCAGATTCAGCACCCCATCGCTTTCATTGCCATCATTGCGGCACCCTTCGACAAACTGAAAACCGATCGCATCCCCACCTGCCGGACGATCCTCGCCAAAGACAGACCGGGGAATGATAACCTCCAGGACATAGGTGGGGGCATTGTTCTCCAGTTGTCCACCGGGGAACTCGTACTCGTAGTAATTAACGTAGGCGGCTTCCCCCATATATTGAAGATTGGTGTTGTTTCGGGAGACTGTGCTCAGAGGATCGAAGTTGGTATGTTCCCAATGCGCCTGCGTCGCGCCCCTATTCCGGGGGATGCTCGTATACCAGTCACTATTCGCCGGATTGCTGACATCGCTTCCGCCGGGATCTGCCGTCGTACGATAGATCGACTTGCCCAACTCGTAGTCGCGCACGGCTACCGTTTCATACGCGCCGAAAACCAAAGGTTGGTCGCGGTTGTCGTGAACGAGATCAAGCCCATAGTTGTAATGCCAGGTTGTCGCGCCGCGTTCATCCCGCGCCGTCCCCTTGAAAAGACTGATGGCCAAATCGCCCGTGCGGATAATGATATTGTTGACGCGTGACTCCACAATGCCCAGCTCCCCCGTTTGGGTGAAGGGCACCGAGGTAACGATAGCCAGATAGAGGTGCTCCGCGTCATTGTCGAAATAGATCGCTTCGACATCATACCACTCCGTACCCGAGGAATACCAATCCTGATCGGCGGTTCCCGGCGCCGGAGGGTGCTGAATATCGGTATGGTTGAAGTTACTGAGATTCCAGTTCCCATACCAATCCCCCTCCGTCCAATCGACCGTGTCCGTATGCTTCGTTGGCACAAAGGAATTCCAGTCGAAAGCCAGATACGTTCCACCGCCATATGGAGCCTGCAACGTCAAGGTCACACCGAAGTGCTCATACAACAAGGAGCCGGTGTGCATGGCGGTCGCTGCCAACACGGCGGCATTCTGCTGGGGCGCAGCGAGCGCCGTGACGGTTTCGCCCGGCTCGGCCTCCAAAGCCGAGACCGTCCCCGTCATCATGAAGATTCCCACAACGGCCAATAAGCCGGCAAATGCCGACAGCAACACTTTCCGCAAACGCATTTCTTCCTCCCCAACACATCCGAATGACTCACGATTTATCGTTTTGAGCACCAAGCCCAGCAACCCTCACACCAACGATCGGTTCCTTATAAAAATCCTTGCGCTTTGTTTTCAACTCTACAATCACCATCCATTTCTCAAATCGCGAACAGCCTTGTTCAAGTTAGAATACAACTTAATGATAAATAGCTACCGTCAGGAAAACGTCAGCAACGAAAAATCATAAATCAGTAAGGAGTCTACATAGCAACTAACACAACAGCCCTGGTTGGAATCCAACCAGGGCTGTTCACTACGCGACCTTCACGAAAGGCTTTAGAGACTTCTTGTTTTGCGATGGTGTGAAGTCCAGGCCAGCATCATGGCCCCACCGATCAGGCCCACCACACCCAGCGGGTCCCATGAAACGCCAACCCCGAACTCGGATACTGCCACCGCGGTAGGAACACCGGCTTCGATAGCAACAGGGCCATGAGTTACCCCCCCCCCCTTGCATCACAATCTCCTGAAGGAGATAGTAGTACTTCACTCCGGATTGCACGTCTGGGTCAAGCCAGAGATAGGTTGCCCCAAACGCGGAACCCGGATGCTGGGCTGGGATGAGATTGGCATTCAATGAAGACCAGGGACCGAACTCAGACGTGGCGCGCAGCAGGTTGAAGCCCAAACTGTCCAACTCGTTCGCGGTCTCCCAGGAGAGTTGAATGCCATCTACTGTAGAGAGCGCCGCAAAAGAAGCGATATCCACTGCCGTAGGCGCCTCGAACGGCTGCTGATAGTCCTCGACCTCACCATTGGTTGCCAGACCGGTGGCAGAAATGTTCATCTGTCCCGTGCGATCATAAAGGCGGAAACGCAGGTTGAGATAATCGACGCCCGGGTTCGCCCAGATGGGGATGTTGAGCGTAAGGGGGTTCTTACCGGGATCCATGTTGCCGAAAATCACTGTTTCGCCCATATCATCGAAGTTGCCATCGCCATTCCAGTCAAAGAACCCCACGAGGTAACCGTAATTACCGGTCACCGTGGCCGTCATGTGAACCGTGACGCCGTTGGTCCAGGTATCGTCGGGATCGTAGGCAATACCATCGCTGTCATCAGCGCCATCGCCGGTAGCATCCCCGGTAGGAGCGCCGTCACCTTCCGAATCCGCCAACAAGCCCAGTCGGAGATTGCCAAGGATGTGGCCCGCGCCGTTACTAGCCATGGTGGTCCCGTAGGTGTCGGGCAAGTCACCGAAATCTACGGGACCAAAGAAGCCAAAATCCTCGCCAGTCACATCTGCCCCGGCAATGGTGACGGGATCGTAAGTATAGCCGGGATTTACCGAGCCGGTCAGATCTAGGCCGTCAATCTGCGGAGAAGCCGTCTCAACAGAAACGGTGTAGCTGCCATCGGGCAAGTTGGTAAACGTGTAGACGCCTGTAGCCGTGGTGGTCGTGGCGCTGATGAGACGACGATCGCTATCCCAGAGATAGACGGTAACGCCATTGTACGGCACATCTGAACCAAGGTTGTACAGATCGCTGGCGCCATCGGTTGTGCCGCCAACGTCGAAGAAGACTGTGCCGCTGATATCATAGTCGCCGAACCACCGGTAACCGAAGTCGATGGTGTCATCACGGCTACCGCCAGTGATGGTGACGCTAGCCTGATTATCCAGCCCGCCGTTGCGATCGTAAGTCTCCGTCATTCCCTCAGGCTGTTGGCAGGTAACCGTATGCGTACCGTCAGGCACGTTGCCAAAGCTGTAGTAGCCATCGGAGTCGGTAACGGTGGTGATGACCGCTCCCCCTTGCAGCGTCAAGGTAATAACCATACCACTGATACCATATTCCCTCTCATCCTGCACGCCATCGCCATCGGCATCGTACCAGACGTAATCGCCGATAACGCCAGGCGGACGGTAACCGAAGTCCGCAGCCAGATAGATCTGTCCGGCGCCAAGCGTCACGCCGGTCTCGGAATCACATTCCACACCGACACAGACACGGGTAAGATCAGGATCACCAGTCTGGGTCCAGCTGGCGCTGGGCAAAGTCGAGGTTACAACCACGACCACGTAGTCAGCGGCTGGGAGACTTGTGAAGCTGTAAACACCGCTAGCATTCGTGTAGGCTGTACCGTAGAGCGTATCTGTCCCGGCATCGTAATTGCCGTCGCCATTGACGTCGATGTACAAGCGAACCGTCACATTGTCGATTCCAGATTCGCTATCATCTTGAATGCCATCCGCATCATCGTCCTGCCAGATTGTATCGCCGATCGTGCCGCCGGCCGTGAATCCGAAATCCGCATCCAGATAGGCCTCGGCAACGGCTAACGTCACCGCAAGTAGATCGTTATCGGTGCTGAGCACGAAAGGCTCACCGTAACCATCTGTGGGCAGGTCGGCATCAGCAGTGTCAACATCGACCAAATAATTTCCGGCAGGCAAGTCGTCAAAGAGGTAGTAACCATCCGTGATCGTGGAAGTAGCCGCGATCATCGCATCCACACCGGCGTCGTATTGACCATTGCCGTTGCTATCTTCGTAAAGCGTGACTGTGATATCCTTCAAGCCACTCTCGATATCATCCTGAATGCCATCGCCATCGCTATCCAGCCAGACATAGTCTCCAATGGAACCGAAACCGTAGGGCAGGTAGCCGAAGTCAGCATCCACAATCGTCTGCCCGGCGCCCAGCGCAATCGGAGCCTTGCCATCCGTAACGCCATAGTTGTCTTCGGTCCGGCTGTAGAGTGCGTGTGGCCATTGAGGATCGCTTTCATCGACCACGACCAGATAGTTTGCGGCGGGCAACCCCGTGAAATCGTACCACCCACTTGCATCTGTGACCTGGGTTGCGATCAGAGCATCGATGTCAGGATCGACCGTACCATCACCATTGCTATCAACGTAGAGCGAAACCGTGATGCCGGGAATCCCCTCTTCACCGGCCCCCTGGCTGCCATTGCCATTCCAGTCTGTGTAGACGGTGGTGCCGATGGAGCCAGTCCCCGTCAGATAGTAACTATAATCGGCGTTGGCGTAACCGCCATCGGTCACACTGACCGAGACAACGTGCGCCGAACCTATACCATCCTCATCGTAGGATTGAGTCCAAGAGCCGGTCGACATATCGCCGGTGCTGGGTGTCACTTCGACAGTGTAGGCGCCATCGTAGTTGCCGATGAACTGGTAGTAGCCGTTCTCGTCGGTCGTCGTCGTCGCCACGATGCTGCCGCCGCCATCGCGCAACGTCACCGTAACGTTCGCCAACCCATTCTCACCATCATCCGGCGTACCAGTAGCACTCCGGTTCCAGTCATGCCACACTGTACCATCGATAATGCTGGGCAGATCGTACCCGAAGTCCACATCAAAGATTTTGTCGTCCCCGGTGGTGGAATCATGATCCAGCGTGACTGTAGCCTGGCTATCTTTGTTGCCATCGCGGTCGTAGGTATTGACGAAAGAACCCGTGCCCACAGGCAATGTCGCCGTGTCAACCGCCACAATGTAATCGCCGCTGTAGCGTAGTCCATCGAAGAGATAGGCGCCATTGGCGTCAGTGGTCATCGTGATTGCTACACCGGCGCCATTGCCAAGATCGACCCCGGCAGGCGGCGTCAAACTCACGACAACACCGGGAATACCATATCCCGCGCCTTCATCCTGGTCGCCCTCACCATCTTGATCACGCCACACATAGTCGCCGATAGCGCCAGTTGGTTCTAGTGTGTTGGTGACGGTATCTGTAATGGCGTGGACAGGACGGCCATTGCTAAACCGCGCGTTCTGCGTCATTGCGGTGTTGGAAATCGTTTCGGAAGCATTATTCAACGGCTCCAGGGCCTTGAAAGTCACGGTTACCACCTTCGTCTGTCCCGCGTAGAGTGGCCCAAGATTGCGCCAGTAAATCGACCCCGTGTTGGCGTAGGGAGCGGCGCCGCCGGTGGCGACGTTCGTCTCCCCCGGTTCAGCCGAGACAAATTGCAGGCGCGCGGCATCGTACGTATCGGTCAAAGGGAGGGTCACGATAGTATCGTTAGGACCACCACACGAGACCCCCGTCGTGACACGGAACCCCACAGCATCAATGTAGATGTTCGTATCCCCCTGGCCGCCGCCCTTCTTGGTCCAGAACCCCACTTCAAGCGTGTTTCCCACAAAGTCGGACCAATCCCAAGCGCGGTCCGTGGTAACATCCCAAGTCAGTAGCCCCTGGTTGGTCTGCGCCGGACCATAAGGATTCACATCGGCAAACGTGAGAAGCCTCTCTACAAGAGCAGAATTGTACCAGTATTGCAGTTTGAAGTCATCGTCAACAAACTGATTCTGAACGTACAATGAGTAAAGAACTTCTACTTTCTCGATTGTATCGGTCCGGCTGCCAAGACTGAAGCCGGTGCCAGCGACCACATCTGCGTTGTTGGAGGGCAAATGCGAGGCATAAATGCCATCGGGACCGCTCAGCCCCAGGATACCACTAGGATTGATCCAGACAGCGCCATCATTTGGTCCCTGGGTGGTGGCCCAGACCTCATAAACACAGGGGCTTCCCGCTCCTGTGCCATCACCGGGGCGGGTATTCTCAAGGGCAATGGTGTAGCTGATCAGATCGCCCTCATAGACCGGATCACCGGCGCCGCGCTCTTTGTCCAACATCAACACCGGTCCAAATCCGAAGTCAGCGTTCAGGTAGGGAGTGGTCACCGTCGTTCCTAACCCCAGGACCGCGTACATCTCCGGGGTGGTGTGGTTGTATCCAAAGGGTAGATCCAGATCAGCGCCATCCACCACCACAATGAAATCACCATCCGGGAGATTCTCAAAAAGGTAGTTCCCGCTGCTGTCGGTCTCGGTGCTGCTGATAAACAGATCATCGCTATCCCAAACTCCGTCGCCATCATCCCAATAAAGACTCACGGTGACATTGGGAATACCAGTTTCACCAATGTCCTGTCGCCCATCGGCATCATCATCTCTCCAAACGAAATCGCCAATAGCATTGGCCCCGGCGACCAAGGTCGTTGCGCAGGATTCCGCAAAGGGAGCGGCGCTACCGAAACTAGCTTCCGCGCAGTTTTCGATAAGCGGGGGCGTTCCCACTGGCGGAAAACTGGCATCCACTTGCACAGAGAATGTGATTGTTCCGCTCGCTCCAGAGGCCAACGTGTCGGTCAACCACCATTGAATGTTAGTCACTGCACTGATAGGCGCAGGAACGGTGGTGGTATAAGTCGCGCCATTATCAGTGGAGTAGCGAACGATAACCCCGACCGAGGCCTCAGGTGCACCGGTCAACGTCGTACCCGAGGGAATCGTATCACTGATCATGACTGGCATGCTATTCAACGGCAATCCCGCGTTGGCATCGCCCTGGTTGGCGAAGTCCACCGTGTATTCGATAGAACTCCCAGGCGTTACCGTGATATTGCCGTTCTTATCAATCGCTACCTCAGGTTCAGAGCTTTCGACCGGTGGAATTCCTGCGCCGAAATCTCCGTTGAATTTCTCGTTGTCGGCGCCGGAAGCGACTTCCTGATAAGGCGTTAGCCGGGTGGAACACGGCCCATCTAGGGCCTGAAAGGTGTAGTAGACACGTCCCAGCACCCCGGTGTTATCGGGAGGCAAATTGGTGAAATAGAGCGTATCCACGAAAGGGATATACAAATCGGGCTGCCCACCACTTCGTGATACCGTAATGACGCCACTGGTGCGGATTAAGCGGAAGCAGCTGGGATCATAGGCAGGATCACCCACAGGCTGTAACCAGGCGTTGTAGTCATAGGTGAAGTCACCATCGTTGTCGAAGCCCTTGTTGATGTTCCCCAATTCATAAAGAATGCCGTTCGACGTAATCACGTCGCCGGGGCGGACTGTATCGGTCATTGTATTAAACCAACGCCCATTGGGGTTAGGTTCGATCTTATTGGCCATGGCCGAGATCTCATTGCGCATGGTCATGCGCCAGGTCGCGTTGTTATTGGCGCCGCCGCTCCCGGTAGCCCAGATATCGAATTCCAACCAGAGATCATCCTCATACAGGCGAGTAGCACCCCACACCGCATCGCCGGAGTTGTCATGCGCCCCCGTGGTAGGATTATTACCCCGGCGCGGATAAGTAAAATGCCAGTATTGATACTTGCACTCGCCGGGCGCCAGATCATTGACCACCCGCGTGGCATCAGTAGTCCCAATACGTCCCCCAATGTGCTCGAAGGCATAATAGTCGCCGGATACCCCATTGACCAGATGAGGATGTTGTGTAGCAAACACCGTCGGCGTAGTATTGGTCACATATCGCCGTGGATAGAGACCGGGTGTACTGTCCCCCGGCGTTACAGGATTGTAGTCCCCGATGTATCCCATGACATTCTGCACCGCGGTACTGCCCTCATTACAGAATTTACCAATCACGGTGGCGACCGAAGGTGCATATGTCGAGGGAGATTCCACATTCGAATCCACCACGAGATTGTACCCGGCGATAATCTCTACCGTAAGCCCTCCAGCAGCCCGGGCAGATCCCATTCCCATCAGTATCCAGACGCCCGCGACAAGGGCAAAAGCCAATAACACTGCTCCCAATAACTTTCCCAACCCGTTACGCGTCAACATGTCTCCTCCTAACTAATATTGCCAGTAAAGAACCTAATGTATTTCGTCGCCTCACAAAGCCAAATCCTGCACCTCTGCCTCCCACTGTCTAACACTCCCCGATTCTGATACCGTCATTTCCTCCAAATATCTGTATAGTTCATGTACCGTTGTGAAGACTCTGCGTTCGCCAGTTTGAATCTGTTCGAGTATAATACGCCAGGATACCGTGCTACATGGTCGCCAGATACGCAGGAGGTATGATTGATATTCAGATACACACACCTTTGTTAGCTCATTCATACCTACCTCTTCCCTAATATCAACTTCTAGTTAGAATATAGCTTTAATTATGAAGAAGCACCGTCAAGGAAACGTCAGCAAGGTAACGGGAAATGGAAACCGACAGGCTCATCATTAATATTTTAGGTCCCCTTGAACTCACGCTCAAAGGGCACCCCGTGACCGTCGTGACCGCGACGGCCGCCCGGGCGCTACTGGCCTACACTGTATTGCACGCCGGAAAGGCGCTGACGCGCGAATCGCTGGCCGATATGTTTTGGCCGGACCAGCCCCGGGACAAGGCGTTACACAGCATGCGACAGGCGCTTACCCAGCTGCGACGGGGTCTCGACAATGAGACAGCCTCCCCACCTTTCCTCGAGATCACGCGGGATACCGTGCAGTTCGATCCCCATAGTGAGTATGCCTGCGACGTGCTGACGTTCGATCAGATTGTCAAGCAAGTGGACGCACAACAAGAGTTTCACAGGTTACGCCGGGGTGTTGGGCAACCGCGCGCGGCTTATGCCTGTACAGCCATGACGCAACAGCTAGAGACAGCCGTCAACCTGTACCGGGGCACGTTTCTCGATGGGATCTACGTCGACAGTCTGCAATTCGACGAGTGGGTAGCCGTCAACCGGGAGCGTTATCATCGCCAGGTGCTTTCGCTGCTCTTCCTGCTCGCCGAAGCCTACGAGCTGCGGGGCGATTACCGCACAGCACAACTCTATGCACGGCGACAAATCCAAATGGAACCCTGGCACGAAGAGGCTCACCAACAACTTATCCGGACACTCGCCCTGGACGGGCAACGCACGGCAGCGATTGCTCAATTCCGCGAGTGCGAGCGCATCCTGCGCGACGAGCTACGAGCGCCGTCTGCACCGCAGACAGTCGACCTTTACAAAGCGATCCTTGCCGGCAAGCTCCAACCGGCCTCGTTACCGGTTCACACACTCCACAATCTGCCAACTCCAAGGACGCCGCTAATTGGCAGAACAGAGACGCTGAACCAGACGGTCGCGCAGTTGCTGGACAAGACCAATCCTATCGTCACGCTCACCGGCCCCAGCGGCGTGGGCAAAACCCGGTTGGCTATCGCCGTGGGTGAAGCGGTGGCCGGATGTTTCCCGGATGGTATCTGGTTCATCCCACTGGGCTATACTGCTGAAGAAAGCGCGCCAACACCGACCAGCGATCAAGCACGCCAGCTGATATGCCACGCCATCGCCCAGGCGCTGCGGTTCCGGTTGACACCTGGCGCGAATAGCGCCGCGCAATTGCAGAACTATCTCAGGGAAAAGGCGCTCTTGTTGATTCTCGACGGTATGGATCCCTTGAGCGACCACTCCGGCGTCATCGCAGAGATTATCCCGCATTCCCCTACCGTCAAGGTTCTGGCAACTGCACAAAAACGCCTCAACCTTAGAGCCGAACGTGTAATTTCCCTCGGGGGGCTGCCGGTTCCTCCCACGCCGGAGACGCCGGGCGCGCGGGAGTTCCCCAGTGTCCGGCTGTTCGTAGAGAGAGCGCAACAACTCACAGGAGAGTTCGCATTGACTGCGGAGAACCTACCCGGGGTTGTCGGCCTTTGCCAGGTTGTGGAGGGCGTACCCCTAGCTATCGAGATGGCGACGACCTGGGTTGCCCACTACTCGCCCGAACAGATCGCCCGCGCGATTCGGCAGGACCTTCACCAGCTGGCCCCAGAATTCGGCGATGTCCCGGAGCGCCATCGCAGTATTCAAGCTCTCTATAAGGAAGCCTGGCAACGCCTGACGCCCGACCAGCAGCAAACATTGGCCTTTGCATCGATGTTCCAGGGCAGCTTTGATGAAGAGACGGCGCTGGAGGTTCTCGAAACTACCCCGGCGCAGCTGACATCCCTGGTTGAACGCAACCTCCTGATCCATTCTGAGGAGCGCTATTCTTTTTCCGGCCTGCTGAAACAGTTTGCCGCTTCCATGTTACAAGGGTTTTCGGAGGAGCAGCGCGCGGAACTTCGCACGCGACACGCGCACTACTATCTGGGCAAGGTTGCCCGGCACACGACAGCGCTCCGGGGCCCAAAATCGCCCGACATCGTTGCCGCTCTCCGTACGGACCTGGGCAACATCCGGGAAGCGTGGTCATGGGCCACCGCCCAGGGCGATATTGCAACGGTTGCCAGCGCCGTCGAAGCCCTGGCAGACTTCTTCATGCTCGGCAACCTCTACGAGGAAGGGGAAACCAGTTTCTCTGTGGCAAGTTGGCGTATCAAGGACGGATCGACCCCATCAAGTATTAGTTCAGCCATGGTGCGCCCACTCTTTGTCATCCTCCAGCTACAACAGGCGCGTTTCCACCACATGTGCGGCCATGCCGACCAGGCCCGGGCCCTGCTTCCGCGGGCCCTGGCGCTTGCCGAACGTCTCGACGACCGGTTGTTGCTTGCGCACGTACATCATCAATGGGGCAAGATCGTCGAAGGGGTCGAGACCTATCTTGCCGTGGAGGCGCACCTGCAACGCGCCCTGGCACTTGCCATACAGGTCGTCACAGAGAAACCGGAATCCGAGAACACCTATCGCGCCCGCCGGTTGATCGCGGAGTGCCGGGAACGACTCAGTCTGGTCGCGCTGATGCGCGGGCGGTACGACAGAGCCCAAGAGGGATTGGATGAAGCCCTGGCCCTCTACAATGCCAATAACGATTACCTGGGCGAAGGCCGCGTTCTCAATAGTCTGGCGCTCCTCGCCTTGCAAACGGGACATCTTGACCGCGCCGGCAAACTGCTCGATCGCGTCCTGGAACACGCGGAGACGATCGGCGATCAACGGAATGCCGCGCTTGCCAGACAACGACTTGGCGATATTTCCTGTCTCCTGGCAAACTTCGAGGTCGCCAGGCAACAATACGCGCTCGCGCTGGACGCTTTCCGAGACCTGGGAATCCGGCGCGAACAGGCGGCTGTATTGACCGCCCTGAGTCGTCTTTCAGAACGTCGCCAACACTACGAAGAGGCCCGGTATTTCGCCATGAAAGCCCTGCAAACCGCCCGCCAGGTGGCGGACCGGCAAATCGAGGCCACGGCCTGGGTTCTCATGGGACATGCACAATATGGTATGAATCAATATGTAGAGGCCGAAGAAGCCTACCAAACGGCAGTGAAGCTGTATGAAGCCTTGGGGCAATACAACCTCATCCAGATTCCGCTCGCCGGTCTGGTGGATATCGCGCTGGCGCGTGATGAGCTGCAGACGGCGCGCCAGCTGGTAGAGCGCCTTCTGCAAGACCTGGATTTCGGAAGGATGGACTGCTTCCTGCGTCCCTTGCGTATCGCGCTCACCTGCATTCAGGCCCTTGAGACCGCCGGCGATTCCCGGTCCGCAGATCTGCTACAGCAAGCCTGGGAAACACTCAGGGTGCGCGCGGAAGCCATCGAAACCCCGGCCCTGCGCCAGACCTTTCTGGAAAGAGTCCCCGAACACCGGGAACTCCGGCGCCGTTTCCGCAGATAGCACGTGTGGGACAGGAAAACTCCCCGGAGTCGAATAACCCCGGGGAGTTTTGCGTTTTCACCGCACCGGCCTTATTCCTCCGGCGCCTCACACATGAATGCCTCGCCCGCGTGTGTGGCCAGGAAGATCTTTTCCGCCGAAAGCGGCAAATCGTTGAAACGGACGCCCAACGCGTTGTACAGGGCATTGGCAATCGCCGGGGCCGTCTGCACCATCACATGTTCACCCACGCCGCGCGCCCCCCAGGGGCCATCCTCCAACGGGGTTTCCACAATGTCGCCATGGATTTCGCGCGGCGCATCAACCGACGTAGCGATCTTGTAATCCACGAGACTGCCATTCCGCGGGCGGCCCTGCGCGTCAAAGTGCAAGCCTTCGAATGCCGAACTCATGCCATGCACGGCGCCCCCCTCGATCTGCGTCATGACGAGGTCCGGATTGATGGCTTTGCCCACGTCATACGCACTGGCGATCTTGAGGATTTCGATCTGGCCGGTCCCGGTATCGACTTCCAGATCAACGGCCTGGGCGCCCACCGTGTAGTGCACCACGGCGCGCGTTCCCTGTCCGGTCTCCGGATCCAGGCCGGTCACGTAAGTCGGCATGAACTTACCGGACCCGACGATAGGGCCGCCCTGCCAGCCCTCGTAGTTCTCGTTGGGCAGGCCGTAGACGACCATCTTCTGCAACGGCTGCTCGCGCTCCGATTTGTACGAGATCACGACGCCGTCCTTGATGTCCAGGTCCTCGGGATCCTCGTCCCAATACTGGGCCACGACGTCGAGAATCTTCCGGCGCGCATCTTCCGCAGCCGCTTTGACGGCATTTCCCATGGACCAGGTCAGACGGCTGGCCACCGTCTGCCACTCATAGGGGCTGTACTTGGTATCGATGGGATTGGCTGCGACGCGCACCCACTCATAAGGAATCCCCAGAACTTCCGCAGCCATTTGCGCGGCCACGGTGAACGCTCCCTGGCCGATTTCCTGCCCGCCCACGTAGACATTGGCCGTGGCATCCTCATTGAACCGCACGATGGCCGAGCTGCCGGGGTTCGGCGGCATGGCAGGCGCTTTCCACATGATGGCAATCCCTTTCCCACGCTTCTTGTGCGGCGCCGAGGGTTTGTCATCGCGTCCCCAGTTGATGGCTTGGGCCGCCTTGTCAATGCACTGGACCAAGTCGATGTTCGGCATCGTCATCCCGGTAAGGATCGTGTCGCCGGGCCGCACACAGTTGCGCCGCCGGAATGCCGCCGGATCCATCCCGATCTCGTCCGCCAGGCGGTCCATGATCTGCTCGATACCCCAGTGAATCTCCGGCATACCGAACCCGCGCATCGCGCTGCCAATGGGATGATTGGTATATACGCAATATGAGTCGCCTTTGACGTTCGGGACGTCATAGGGACCGGTGCAGGAATAGCCGGCTGCCCGCGCGATATTGACGCCGTAGTCATTGTAGGCGCCGCCGCCGAAATAGTAGGCAACTTCCATGGCCAGAAGGTTTCCCTCAGCATCACACCCGATCTTGAACTTGCCCACCAGGCTCTGGCGCACATTGGTGGTGACGAACTCCTCTTCACGCGTCATCCGCACCTTGACCGGACGCCCCGGCACGGCTCTGGCGAGCAACACGACGTTGGCTTCCATAGAAATGCCGGCCTTGCCGCCAAATCCACCGCCGACGTAGGGGGAGATCACCCGCAAACTGCCGTGAGGAATGCCGAGACTCTGCGCCACCAGGTCCCGCTGCGCAAACGGCGATTGTGACGCCGACCAGAGCGTCACTTGCCCGTCGGGGTCCCACCGGGCCACCGCTACGTGGGTCTCGATGGGCACGTGCTGAATCTGCGGCAGTGTGAAGGTATCCTCGACAATGGACGCACACTGCGCCCATACCTCGGCGTCCACACCCGCGTCACTGACGTCGCCCTTGCGGAGCTTGAAATGTTCCGAGATATTGGTCCCCGGCTCCGGGAAGATGAAGGGCACGACTTCGTAGCTCCCCAGATCGGGATGGATCAGGGGGGCGCCGGGCTGCGCGCCTTCGTAGGGATCGAATACCGGTTCCAACTCCTCGTATTCGATCTCTACCAGTTTTGCCGCAGCCTCTGCGATCTCGGGCGTCGTCGCCGCCACCCCCGCCACCGTCTCCCCCACGTAACGCACACGATCGTAGGCAAAAATGTAACGGTCTTTCAGATAAAGCCCGAGATGGGTGGGGTTATCCTGCCCCGTCACGACAGCCTTAACGCCAGGCAACGCCAGCGCCTTGCTGACATCGATACGTTTGATCAAGGCGTGCGCCGCCGGGCTGGTCACCAGTTTGCCGTATAGCAGTGCAGGGCCAAAAGCCATATCATCCACATACTTCGCCGCGCCGGTCACCTTCTCGAAAGCGTCAACGCGCGGAACGCTCTTCCCTACAGAGTTCAAAGTTTCTATAGTCATAATCACTCCTCAATCTTAACCGCAGAGAACACAAAGAGCGCAAAGAAAACACAAAACGTTTTCAAAGGCCCAAGACCAAGCGTCTAATACCAGCTTTCAACAAAGGAACATTGAAATTGATCAGCAGCCCCAACTTACAGTGGAGCAGTTTCAAATACGTAAGCACCTGTGCCTCGTGAATCTTAGCCAATTGATCAACAGCTTTTAGCTCAACAATAACCAACTCGCCAACCAGAAAGTCTACGCGAAATCCAGCGTCTAGTTGAATCTCTTTGTAAACGACTGAAATTGGTTTTTGCCGCTCAAAGGGGATCTTACGTTGCACGAATTCATAGGCCAGGCATTCCTCATATGCAGACTCCAGTAGACCAGGACCAAGATGCCTATGTACCTCAATTGCCGCGCCAATGATCTGCCGAGAAAGTGCATTTTCGTGCATTTGTACTCCAGCGCATTTATTGATTTCCTCTGCGTCCTTAGCGTTCTTGGCGGTTAGCTCTTATCCGCCGCATCCAGCACGGCATCTACGATGCGGATGTAGCCCGTGCAGCGGCAGAGATTCCCGACAAGCGCTTCCCGCACCTCTTGTTCATCGGGATGCGGGTTGCGCTCCAACAGCGCCTTGGCCGACATCAGCATCCCCGGGGTACAGAAGCCACACTGCACCGCGTTGTGCGCGATGAAGGCTTCCTGAAGAGGATGCAGATGCCCGTCCTTGCTCAATCCTTCCACCGTCTGGATTTCCCGTCCATCCGCCTCGATGGCCAAAACCAAGCAAGAATTCACCGGCTCGCCATCCAGCAGCACCGTGCAAGCGCCGCACTCGCCGTTCTCGCAGCCGACTTTCGTGCCCGTCAGCCCCAATTGCTCGCGCAATACTTTCAATAGCGTGTGATGCGATTTGACGACGATGGGATAGTGCTCACCATTGACGGTCAATGTGATTTCATGTAGCATAGTTCACTCCTATTTATCTTGGAATGCAGCTCGGACCTCGAACCAACTGG
>JAFGNR010000064.1 GCA_016926915.1 Anaerolineae bacterium | reverse complement strand
TGGTTCCTGGCAGCGTTGGGGGGCTATGGCTATGTTACGCGCCGCTGGCCCCTGGTTGCCGTGGCAGCGTCGGCGGCGGTCGTGCAGCGCGAGACGCTTCCTATCGCTTTTGGCGTCCTGGCGGGGATGGATCTGGTGTTGCGCGCCCGCCGGCCCCTCGATTCCTTCTACGTGAAGGTACTCGTTGTCAGCGGTGTGGCCTTTGGCGCCTATCTGGCGTTGCGGCTGGCGATAGCGCCGGTATCCGGCTACGCAGGGCAGCTGGACCCGGCGGCCATGGCGGCGCACTTGCGCGACCGGTTTCCCCTGGACCGCGCGCTGCTTCTTCAGGGCGTGTTCAGTCAGAATCTCTATTTCCTCATGTTGTTCACGACAGCAGGGTTGTGGTATACACGGCGCCGCCTGGTCTGGGCCGATACCTACGTGGTGCAGTTGACGGTTGTGCTCCTGGTGTTGTGGGTTGGCGGGCTGGCGGCCGGCGCCGGTAACAACATCGGGCGCCTTGCCGCCGTGCTTACGCCGTTGCAGGCTGTGTTTAGCGTCTACCACGGGATGTGCAGCGAGGAGGCGCCTGGAAACTATTCGAAGCTCTCCATTTCACGTACCCCTTGACCGCAACGCGCGCAGAAGAGCGAGCAGCGGGCAACCGGGTTCATGACAGAACTACCGTGTCTATCCTGTGACTTCTTTTTTGAGGGCGCTCAGATAGCTCGGGAAGTCCTTCTTGAGCAGGTAGTGATAGCTGAGCAATTGCCCATCGTACACGAGATTGAAGACGCCGTAGGGCGATGGCGCGTGGGCCTGTACCTCGGCGGCGCTCTCGTAGGTCACAACGCGAGCGGGTATCCCATTCTCTGCGGCGGCTTCCTGGGCCAGTGTGACAGCGTCGGGGATATAGGGGCACTGATCGGTGCGCAAGATGGTGAGACCGGACCCGTACCGCGCCGCGCGCGCCTTCCAGTCAGCGGGGAACGTGGGAAGGGGCGCGTCGTCGAAGCGTTTGACCAGGAGCTCGAACGAGGGCGGCGCCGCGGCGACGACTTCGTAGCCGCATTTGACCAGGACCGGTTTATCTGCTAGCCAGACCCCGCTGCTGGTCGCCATGGCGACGCCGGCGCGGCCCTCCGCCCGGGCCTCGGCTTCGCAGGCTGCCAGCAGGTGCGCGGCGTAGCCTTTGCCCTTCCCTTTGCCTACCACCCACAGGCAGTGGATGAATAGATAGCCCGAGGCTGCGACGGCTCGCCAGGCGAATTCGCCGGGGATGGTTTCGACGAAGGCCACCGAACGTTTGCCCTCGTAGATCTGGTGGAGGCGCAGCCCTTCTGCGAAACGCGCGTCCAGCCAGGCTCGTTTGCGCCGGTAGCCTTCCGATTTTGGTTTGCTCTTATAACAGAAGAAGCGGTGTTCGTCGACGTTCGTGGCGTCCACCGTGACCATTTCGAATTCAGGTTCCATTTTTATCCTCCCCAGTGCTCCCTGTCGCCCGGTAAGGGACGTGACCTAACGCCAGTCTATCGCAGGAATATGACATATATCGACATATTTGATTCGAGAGGCAAGGGCTCGCAGAGTACAGTTGCGGCGTCAGAAACACATCCCGCTGACATCAGCGGCTTTGGGCAGGGTGAAGAAAAAGGTGCTGCCTTGTCCGGGTACGCTTTCGACTCCCAAATCGCCGCCCAACTTCGTGATGATTCTCCGGACAATCGAAAGACCCAGGCCATAGCCATCGGCCCGGGTATGTTCGAGGCGCTCGAAAGAGGAGAAAAGCCGCGGTTGCTTCTCGGTGGGGATGCCAGGGCCGTTGTCGCGTATCCAGAAACGGATGGCGCCATCAGGCTGCTCGGTGGCGCCCAAGATTACCTCGGGGGGCCTGCCGCCGTATTTGATCGCGTTGCTGATGTAGTTGGCCCATACCTCTTCGATCCAGGGACCGTATCCGATCGCAACCGGCCAGTCGTCGGGCATTGTGATCTGCGCGTGATGTTGGTCGATGAGATAGGTCAGCCGTAGCAACGCTTCATTGACGATGCGGTGCATGTCGATGGGAGCCGTATGTACGCGGGCTTTCCGCACACCGGCCAACAGTAGCAGCTCCTCGATGATGGTATGCATCTTCTCCGAAGCCAGGAGAATACCCTGCAGCGCCTCGTGCCGCCGCCGGGCGTCCAGGAGATCGTATTCCTCCCGAAGCAGCTCGGCAAAGCCGCGCACCACGGAGAGTGGGTTTTTGAGATCGTGAGCGACGGTGTGCGCGAAAGCGTCCAGGTCCTCGTTTCGGGCCTGTAATTGGGTGGTTTGCGCGCGGAGCGCCTCGACCAGCCGGGCGTTCTCCAGGGCGATAGCGAGTTTGCCGGACCACATGGCCAGCAGAGCCAGGTGCCCTTCGTCGAAAACGCCTACATCGGTGCTCTGAATCGACATCACGCCGGTGACGTGGCTCTGAATGCGCAGCGGCATGGCGATGCAGGCGCGCGGCCATTTGCCCGTGGCGCGCTCGCGTTCGGTGAGATAGTCGTGGTAGCCGTAGTCGGCCTGTTCGGTGGTCAGGTCTGCGACGAGCATGGGGCGGTTGTTCTCGATGACCCAGCTGGAGATGCCGTCGCCGAGGGGGACGACACAGAAGGGGATGCGGTCTCCCCACTCGTAGTGGAGATCGAAGTGGAGCGTCTGCGATTGGGCGTCGTAACGGGCAATGAAGAAGGTCGCTTTCTCCGCCGGCACTCCCATGAGATGCAGGGCTTCTTCGTAGACCAGGTTGAAGAGGCTTTCGGTATCCAGCTGCGCGCTGGTCAGCTCATTGATGGCGCTGATGCTTTCCCAACGCTGGACTTGATCCTGCATAACGGCCAACAGGCGCACATTCTCGATGGTGGTGGCGGCCTGGGTTGCCAGGGCCATCAGGAGTTCTACGTCGTGGAAAGTGAAAACGCGCTGATCCACGCGGTTCATGGCGGTGAGCGTTCCGATGACCCGTCCATGGGTCGCCAATGGCACGACGATCAGCGCGCCGGTGCCGCCGCGAGCACGCCGTTCCCGTGTGGCTGGGGGTTCGATCCCATCGTCGGCGTGGAGTGAAAGCGCCGGCTGTCCAGAGGTCAAGACCCTGCCGCTGATGCCGGCATTCAGCTCGTCGTAGCTCATGGTGCCTTCATCTCCCAAGAGCATACCGTCATACATCGACAGGTCAATTTTGTTGCGCTCGTGATCCACCAGGTAGATGACCGTGTTACTGGCTTGAACCAGGTCTTTGCAGTGGGCCGTGAGGTTGCGGCAGACCTCTTCTAGGGTTGTCGAACCGAGGATCGCTTGGGCTGCCTGGAACAGCCCTTCCATTTCCCGGAGCGCCCGTTGGGTGCGTTCCATGAGCTGGACTTTCTCGATCGTGGCGGCGGCGTAGGTCGCCAGCATCCCTAGCAGCGCCAGGTCGCGTTCGGTGAACTGGGGTTGATCGCTGCGATTGATAGCTGTGATGGTACCGATGGCTTGCTTCTGCACCACCAGCGGGACGACGATGAGGGATCCCGTTGCATTATGTTCGCGGCGCGCGCGTGTAGCCTGGGGTTCCAGGCCATCATTGGCGTGGAGTGAAAGAATGGGTTGGCAACTTTCGCAGGCCAGACCACTCAACCCCTGGGTCAATTCTTCGTAGGACATAGCTAGGTCGTCGTCGCTGTTGCCACATCCCGTGCGATACACGATGGCTTGGGTTTCGTGATCGACCAGAAACAGCGTGGTGCGATCCGCACCCACCAGGGTGTGGAACTGGCTGACCAGGCTCGTGCAGATTTCGGTGATTTGTTGGGAGGCCAGGATCGTCTGGGTTGCAAGGAAGAGTTCTTGCGTTTCCATTACCTCAGGATCCTTTGAACCGCTCGGCTATGGCTTCCGG
>JAFGNR010000308.1 GCA_016926915.1 Anaerolineae bacterium | reverse complement strand
TTCGTGCTGCCGACCGTGGTGGTTGCCACGGCGTTTACCGCAGTTCTGGGGCCAAGGTCGCCGCTCACTACACTCTTCGGCGGCGCGCTGGATTTGCGATACACGCTGGGCGCGATTTTGCTGGCTCACGTTTTCTATAACTATGCACTCGTCTTGCGGATGGTGGGGGGCTTCTGGGCAAACCTCGATCCGCACCTGGCAGAGGCCGCACGGACCTTGGGCGCTTCGCAGGGAAGGGTTTTCTTCACAGTCACACTTCCGCTTTTGTGGCCTGCCTTGAGCGCAACCGCCTTGTTGGTTTTCATCTTCTGTTTCACGAGTTTTGGCGTCGTGTTGATTCTGGGCGGTCCCCGCTTCGCGACCTTGGAGGTCGAGATCTACCGTCAGGCCACCAGCTTTGCCAATTTACCGCTTGCTGCGACGCTTTCGTTGGTACAGATTCTCTTTACGCTGGTCCTTACCCTGGTCTATACGCGTTTGCAATCACGGTTGGCCCGGCCTCTCGATCTGCGCCCAACGTGGGTGACGCAGCGCCGCCCTCGCAGTGTGGGCGACTGTTTTTTCATCGTGATCTCGGTTCTGCCGGTCATGCTGCTACTCGGTGGGCCGTTAATCACGCTGGTCATTCGCTCATTTGGCAAAGGCTTGAGGTTCTACGCCGCGCTTTTCGAGAATCCGCGCCAGTCGGTATTTTACGTTCCCCCTGTGGCAGCCGTCGCCAACTCTGTGAAATTCGCCCTGGCGACGGTAGGGCTGTCTTCGCTGTTGGGACTACTTGTCGCGTTGGCGCTTCACCGGCGTCGGGGCGGCTGGGTTATCGATGCACTATTTATGCTGCCGTTAGGTACGTCGGCGGTGACGCTGGGATTGGGGTACCTGCTGGCGCTGCGCACCCCGCCTTTGGATCTGCGCGGCGCGCCGGCCCTGATCGTGATTGGGCACACGCTTGTGGCCCTGCCCTTCGTGGTGCGAAGTGTGTTGCCGGCGCTTCAGGCGATTCATCCTTCATTGCGCGAAAGTGCTCGCACTCTGGGGGCGTCGCCTTTGCGGATTTTTTGGAAGGTGGATTTGCCGATCGCGTGGCGCGCGCTCGTGGTGGGGGGGGTGTTTGCGTTTACAGTGTCGATGGGTGAGTTTGGCGCTACGTCCATGATCGCGCGCCCGGAGCTGCCAACCCTTCCGATTGCGATCTACCGGTTCCTTTCGCGACCGGGCGCCCTCAACTACGGGCAAGCTTTGGCTATGTCAACCTTGTTGATGACAGTTTGTGTTGTGGGATTCGTATCGATGGAGCGACTGCGCCTACCCGGCGTCCAGGTGTTTTGATGGCCCGCGGCAATTTCTGGGTGGTGTGGATTCACACTGGTGAATGTACTTGATGGGAGAGCAAGTGGCCTTTCTCGAGGTTCGCGACCTGCACAAGAGGTACCAGCATGCCCCACTGTTGGATGGGGTATCCTTTTCCGTGGAGCGAGGGGAAATCGCCTGTCTGTTGGGGGCCTCCGGCAGCGGCAAAACGACTTTGTTGCGTATCATTGCCGGGCTGGAGCCGGCGCGGTCCGGTGATGTGCGGGTGGCGGGAGCGCGTCTTGCCGGCGTTCCGGCCCATCGCCGGGGCATCGTGTTGATGTTCCAGGAGTACGCGTTGTTTCCGCACATGACCGTGGGAGAGAACATCGCCTTTGGACTACGCACACGGGCATGGTCCCCTCAACCTTCGCCGCGAGATACTTCTGCTATGCTGTCCAAACGGGTGGATGAGATGCTATCCCTGGTGGGACTTGCGGGGTTTGGCAACCGCGATGTCAATCTCCTTTCCGGCGGGGAGCGCCAGCGCGTGGCGCTGGCGCGGAGTCTGGCGCCACGTCCCCGCCTGCTTCTATTGGATGAGCCCTTGGGAGCGCTGGACCGGAATCTGCGGGAGCGCCTGTTGGAAGAGTTGCCGGTTATCCTCAAGGAGGTCGGCGTCACGACGCTTACCGTAACGCACGACCAGGACGAGGCTTTTGCGCTGGCAGATCGTGTGATCCTGCTCAATGAAGGGCGTATCGTTCAGGAGGGGGCGCCGGAAGCCGTCTACAATGCCCCGGCTGCGCTCTGGGTAGCACGCTTCCTGGGGCTTCAGAACCTTGTGCCCGCAGTGGCCGTCGCGGATCATATCGTGCAGACCACCTTTGGCGTGTTCGATCTCTGCTTACCGGCGCGTGATCAGGCCGGTCTTTCCCCGTGTTTTCATGGCGGCGGTATATCTCCAAGGAAAGGCGCTTCAGGTACTTTACTGATCCACCCCTGGGGCATCCGGTTTGCCACGCAGCCTGAATCGCTGGCGAGTATGGACAGCTTGCCGCTCGCCGCACGGGTTGTCCGGTGCATCTTTCGCGGCGCCACCTACGATTTGGACATTGACCTTTCAGGGGAGGTCCTGCACTTCACCGTGATGCCGCATTTCCCGCTGCCCGAGGTGGGGGACGAGATCTGGGTCACGTTCGATCCCCAGGCGCTCTGCTGGTTGGATACCTGAGTCAGGATAAGGCCCAAATCCCTGATCATACTTGACAGACTGTCGTTTTATGATATTCTAATACTAGAATAATACAGTGATAGGATAATAGATGACAAACGCAGAGTTAGCCATTCTGGGGTTAGTAGCGGAACGCCCGCTGCATGGCTACGAAATTGAACAGGTCATCGAGCAGCGCGGCATGCGTGATTGGACCGAGATAGGGTTCTCCTCTATCTATTACCTGCTCAATAAGCTGGAAAAAGCCGGGTTCGTCGAGCGCGCCCTCCGGGCGGCGGAGCGGGGTGCGGTGCGGAAGGTATACACCCTCACCGAAGCCGGGCGCGAAGCGCTCAAAAACGGCGTTGTGGCAGCGCTCTCGACGCCGCAACGCTGTTACCTTCCCATCCAGATTGGATTGGCAAATTTGCCCTCGTTGTCTACAGAGGAGGCAATCACTGCATTGACTCATTATCGCGATGTGTTGGTGCAACGGGCTGCTGGCCTGCGCGCCAAGTGGGAGAGCCAGATGCCGGTTCCCGACTTCGTGGCTGCGATGTTCGAACACAGTCTGGCGCTCATCAATGCCGAATTACAGTGGGCGAGGCGCTTCCTGGAACATTTGGAGACGCGGCGTCATCAGGGTTGGAGTTTCGAAACAGAGTTCATAGGAACAGATCGAAAGGAGTCGAGCGATGGAGAAAGTTGATTTCAAGAAGACCTTAAAGCACCTGTATCTGCCCTCACAGAAAGCATTCACAATCGTTGCTGTCCCGTCCATGCAGTTCTTGATGGTCGATGGGCATGGCAACCCCAACACCAGCCAGGACTATCGAGATGCTATCGAAGCGCTCTATGGGCTGGCCTACACGCTCAAGTTTGCGTCCAAGCAACAACTGGAGAAAGACTACACGGTTCCGCCACTGGAAGGACTTTGGTGGACGCAAGATATGGATACGTTCAGTGTGCAGAACAAAGACGACTGGGATTGGACCATGATGATCATGACGCCGGATTGGATTGCGGCGGACATGGTTGCGGCGGCGCGCGAGGAGCTACAGCGCAAGAAAAATCCTGTGGCGCTGCCCAAAGTCCGTCTCGAAACCTATCACGAAGGGCTCTCCGTGCAGATTCTCTATCTGGGCGCCTATGCCGACGAAGGCCCAACGATTGCCCGGATGCACAGCTACGCCCACGAAAACGGCTACGCGCTGCGAGGCAAGCACCACGAACTC
Organism: Anaerolineae bacterium; assembly: GCA_016926915.1. GTDB lineage: Bacteria > Chloroflexota > Anaerolineae > B4-G1 > SLSP01 > JAFGNR01. Next base: position 14,564 of record JAFGNR010000308.1, on the reverse strand, counting down.
TACATCAGCGATCCAGGCCGCGTGGCGCCGGAGAAATGCAAAACTGTGATCCGGCAGCCGATAGCAAATCGTTCGTAACGGTCTGACTCGAGGAAACCATGGTCAAGATGGATTTACCTCACAAGGACTGTGATCGTCCGGAGGTCGAGGAAGTGCCGCTATCCGATCTCGAATTGGCCTGGAACGTTTCGATGCCCGGCCTTTCCAAGAAGCATACGCTGTTTGCCTTCACATTCGGCGATGACCTACCCGAACCGTTTGTGATGGCCCGGAGTGGTCTATGCTGTCTCGCCAGCGCTATGGTCGAGACCCCAACCCGTATGGCAGGTGTGAAAGGGATGCGCACACTGGCGCGAGAGCTGCCGGGCTGGCCAGCCGAACTGGAACCTCAAGTGCTTGAGGCCGTCCTTCACAACCTGGTGGAATATACCGGCATGCCGCCGATGCTTCCCAATCGCCTGACCGGTTTGGAGGCGCCCGAAGATCATAGCGCCGGGCGCCTCGGGTTTGCAGCGCTGCTGCAGCGTTTGTCTTCCGAGTTCGATGTGCCGGTGTGGGGCATCGCAGCACCCTATTTCGAGCAATCCGGCCGGCAAATCGAAGTATTGACCGATCTGGTTGTTGACCATCTGTTGGGCAGGAGCAGTCTTATCCCTGCCGCGGCGCTGTTGTTGCAGATTGCCGGTCTGGAGGAGGCCGGGTATCGCGCGATCCAGAAATCGTGCTAGACTCAGATGAACCCTTGCACGACCTGTGAGGTATCCCAGGAAACTGGTGAGGAGGGAGGCTGCATGGAAGAACAGGCGCGAAAGATACGGAAACTGCTCTTCGGCGTGCTGGCTGTATTGATCGTCGTCGCGGTGGTCACTCTGCGACCGCGCAGCCCGCAAGAGATTGCGGCGGACCCGGAAGCCGCGACCTTGGACAGCGTTACCCAGATCGACGATCACCCGCTCTACGTGCTGCACTACTACGCCGATTATCGCAGCGTGGGGGCGCGCATGACATCGCCGCGCGATTCGGGTTGGGCCTGCTCACTCTTCGCCGCGCTGGGAGATCCCGAGACCCTGGTATACGGGCGCAACTTCGATTGGGAACACTCCCCTGCGGTGTTGTTGTTTACCGATCCGCCGGATGGCTATGCATCCGTTTCGCTGGTAAACCTCTACTTCCTGGGATTCAACGAGATCGAGGCTCGCAATCTTGCGGGGTTGCCACTGATAGCGAGACGTCCACTCCTCGAAGCGCCGTTTCTACCCATCGATGGGATGAACGAGACAGGTCTGGTAATTGGCATGGCAGCTGTGCCGGATGCCGAACTGCCTGCGGATTCTGATAGGCCCGTCATAGGCTCGCTGGGGATCATGCGCGAGGTGCTCGACTACGCGGCAACTGTCGATGAGGCGCTGGCGATTTTCGATATGTACACCATCGATTTCACGGGCGGGCCGCAGGTGCATTACCTGATCGCGGATGCGAATGGGGATGCAATCCTGATCGAGTACGATCACAGAGAACGCCAGGTGATGCGCAACGAGAATCTGTGGTTAGCCGCCACGAACTTCCTGGCGAACCGATCCGGTGAGGGAGACAGATCCCTGTGTGATCGTTATCGCATTATTGCAGAAGAATTGACGGAAGCTCATGGCGCAACCACTGTCGCGGAGGCGCTCTCCCTCCTGGAGATGGTAGCGCAGATGGATACCCAGTGGTCGGTGGTCTATGGCATCAATGATCTCAGCATGACTACCGTAATGCATGGAGCCTACGACACCGTCTATATCTATTCTCTTGATACCTGGGCATCGTACGGCGACCCTTGACGTCTATGTAGGTTGAATCGAAAACGGGAATGGGAAATTGCGCTCCATTCCCGTTTTCGTTACTGCTTGACAAGCAGGGGAAGATAGAGAGTGCTCGGAGCAGGAGGTGGAATGACTTGCACCGCCGCCGCGCTTACATTGTCTGCCGGGTTTGCTTCGATGCCGGAAACCAGGGCGGCGATGACCGTATTGACCAATCCGCCGCTATAGTTTTCCGTGGTCGTGAGGGTGAATTCGCCCGTCCAGGTGCGCGGGAGCACCGCGTCGTCGAGAGTGTATCTCAAGTGCGATTGTCGAGCGGGTTGGTCGAATGTGATCCCACACCGGGTAATGCCGGTAGCGAGATTTACGGTGCATCCCGCCGGAGCGCGCAGCCCTCCGATCGCCGTTGTGGGTACTGTGGTGTCGGTGAGCGTGACGGCGACTGTGTCGGTAAGCGGTCCGCTATCGGTGAGGACTACTGTGAAGCGTATGCTTTCTCCTGAAACTACTTCTGAGGTTGCCGAGGTCTTGCGGACCGTGAGATCTGTGGTTGCTGGGGTGATCACTTGCGTGACCTGCACGGCGCCGGCCTGGTGATCGGGTTCCGTCCGTGACGTGGCGGTCAGCAGTGTAGTTTCCTGAACACCGACAGCAGCGGAGGTGGGAACGGCGACCCGCACTGCAAGAGGTGCGTTCTGCTGTGGGCCCAAGGTGATGGCTGTCGCCGTGACCAGTGTACTCCATCCGTGATCGGGGCGGAACGTGAGATCGAAAGTCTCGGTTGCGGGACTGGTATTCCAAAGCGACAGGGTATGCGTGACGTCCTGACCCGGCGCCGCTACCAACATCGAGAGCGGAGGTAAAAGGAAAACGCCCTGGGGTTCCTGCACCTCGTCGGCGCCCAAGTCGAATCCTGCGCCGGAGGGACGGATCTCACCGTCGATATCCAGCATCAGGTTCAGGTCGAACGGCGGACCTCCCAGGGCGACTCCGGCGTCGAGTGCTGCGGAATCGGCGACGATGTGATAGGGCGCGAGGCACGCTGGCGCCTGGCCTGTGCACGTGAAGCGAGTGTCGCCGGTGACATCGTTCTGGTGAACGATTTCCCCAGGCCCGGCCCAGTCGGCGCCATTGCTCCAGAGTGTTCCGTTGAAGGTGGCGTGGTTCTGGAGCGGAAAAGGGTAACCGGTCGATGCTATGTATACACCCACTGTATGGCTAACCCAAATGCTGTTGGTCAGCACCGGGAAACTGGGAACCGGCGGCAGTCCGGGCGCGTGGGAGACGAAGAGCCCATTTTGCCCTTCATTCTGTGCCCATGTTGTGTGCCAGAGCAGGGGGGAGGCGCCGCGCAAGTAGGCGCCCGCGCCGTTCGTGGCGCTGTTATCGGCTACGATAACATTCAGTATGCCGGCGATTGCCTGGTTGAGATAGATCCCCCCGCCATCCCCTGTGGCCTGATTGTAGCGCACATAGGTGTTGAGGATCAGCGGTACCTGCGTGGGATCGGCGGTTAGGGGGCCGTCGAGCATCAGCCCTGCGCCGCTGACTGCGCTATTCGATATCACGAGAGCGCCTTCGAGTGCGGTTGCGGTATTCTTGAGGTAAAGGCCGCCGCCTGATTCTGACGCTGTATTCCCCTGGATCACACCCGCGAGGATAGTCACACCTCCACCCTGTACGAATAGGCCCCCACCATCACGCGCCTGGTTGTTTTGCGCCGCCAGCCCGGATAGCACGGCCTCACTATTGAAGAGATAAATGCCGCCCCCGGATGTCGTCGCCGTGCCGGAAAGCACGGTGATACCGGTCAGTCTTGGGTGCGCTCCATGGACGGCGAGGTTACCTCCCTGGTTGCCGGCGCCATTTATCAATGTGAACAGCTGTATGGTGGGAGAGATATTGCCTGTGATGACAAGCCCCTGGCGCGCATCTTCGCCGTCGATGGTCGCGGGGATCACACCGGGCGTCCAGATGTCCCCAAGGCCGTGTACGTAGACATAGCCTCCCCGTAGTGTGAGTTCCTTGTTCAGCGCCGCCACAGCACTGGCCCCACTTCCTGTGTAACGGCAGGCGTCGAGATTGTCAAAGCTGGCGACGCGGATCTCGTCGCCGGGAACCGCCAGATCGATTGCTCGCTGAATTGTCGCACAGGGTACGTCTTGCGTGCAAAGGCCGGCATCGCTGCCGGTGATCGAGGAGACGTAGAGCACTGTGGTCTGCGCGTTGCCGGGATGTGGCGATAGTCCGATGGTTGCCAGTGCAACCAGGCTGATGGCCAAACCGAGCGTCATCCCGATGGACTTGAGTTTCATCATGGGCGCCATCCTTGTTCATGAAAAGGTCAAATGTGTGACAACGCGCCTGCCTGGCGGTCTCGCCGCGCTCGACGGTGGCTTCTTGCCGTATATGAATGAGTGTAGGCGATGCCCATAGGAAGTCAATATATCGAAGACTTCCACGCAGAGATGCACAGAGGGGAAAACTCTGTGTTCATCCGTGCGTATCCGTGAGCCTCCTCGTGGCTGGAAGGAGGAAGATAAGACCCTGTCCCGAGTATTTTCGTGCTTGACCCCGTGGCGAGTCTGCGTTACAATACGGGCGAGGAGAACGAACATGCCAATTTACGAATACGCTTGCCCGGAGTGTGATATCCGTTTTGACAAACGCCGCTCGATGGCGGATGCCGATATGCCCATTGCGTGCCCGAGCTGTGGCAGCCTGCACCCGCGCCGTGCTCTTTCGCTGTTTGCCACGGTGGGTGGCAGCAGCAAGTCTTCAACCAGCAGTGGTGGGGGAAGCGGGTGCAGTGGATGTAGCGGGGGTTCGTGTAGCAGCTGCGGGCACTAGGGATAGGTCTTTCTTGGTTTCGAAAGCGCCGCCGGTGATCACATTCATGATCACCGGCGGCGTTGTGGGATCGTATTCAATCCATCTCTTCTTGTGATGAACTCGGCGCCCTGTGCGCGGCTGCTGGGTGTCAGAACTCAATCTCCATGCCATCCTGGCCGATTTCGATGGAGGGAAAGATTGTCCGTGCCGCGGGTAAATCTTCCTCTAGCGTAAGGCCTATGGGATTCTTGTGGATCAAGATCAGGCGTTTGGCCTGCGCCCGGGCTGCGACCTGGGCTACTGCGCGGGTGTGGCTGTGATGGAGCGTGGCCATGACTTGTGCCGTGCGATCGGGACCGTTGCACTCGTGGAGAAGCAGGTCGACGCCCGCAATCTCCTTCACGTATGCAGCCTTGGGATCTGCAATGGTGTCCGTGACATACGCCAGGGAATGTCCGGGCCAATCCAATCTGAACCCCGTTTCCTCGCGCGGTGGGTCCAATGCAAAGGATGTCAGGGCGCCGCCATTGGGCAGCGTTTCGCGAGTCTGCAGAGGATGCCAGTCATGTAGATGTGGAAATCGATTTTTTAGCTCCGTCAGTGCGGTCTGTGGCGCATGAAGGTGCACGGTATTGAGTCGTGCGTTGGCTTGCTCCAGGATCGTTTCGAGAAGCTCTTCCGTCAAGGCGGCGTGCGAGCGCGTGAACAGATATTTGAAGAGACCCCCGAACAGATAGTGGAGACCGCAGACATGATCGCCGTGGCGGTGGCTGAGATAGATATCGAGCGACGGCGTCTGCAGATAATCCGGCAGGCGATAAAGACCGCTGCCGGCATCAAGGACAATGCCCTGTTCGGGCAGCATGAAGCAGGCGGTCTGTGCTTCGTCGGTGGGCAAGAAACCATTGGTGCCTAACAGGATCAATTTCATGGAATCCCCCTCTCAAACTTCGATTCTGTCCTGGGGATGTCGCCGGTCGGCGTCATGACATACCCCTGTGGGTACGCTGTGTAAGTTGTGGGCGTGTCCGGCCCACTTCAAGTTGTAGGCCCTAGCCCAGTTCCTGATGTCATTTCCGCGAGTAGCGTTGCCGCTGCCTGGAGATCGGGCGTATCCAAACCTTCAGTGAACCAGGTGTACACTTCGGATAATTGTTGGCGTCCTGCTATAATCTGGGCCGGCGTGCCTTTCGCCCGCAGCAGCCTGCATAGGCTCATTGCGGCCCGCAGTTCCCACGCTTTCGCGGATTGTGCTTGCGCCACCGCGATGGCGTGCAAGAAGCAGGTTTCCGCTTCCGTTGTGTGTCCCAGTATACGCTGAGTTTCTCCTTGTAGCCGCAGCAATTCTGCTTCGAAGAACCGAAGCCCTATCTCGGTGCTCTGGGCCAGAGATTGTTCCACGGTAACGCGCGCGGCTTCTACTTGTCCAAGCGCTAGATAGGCTTCGGATAGAAGTACATATCCGAAAATCCGCCCCCCCTGTGTTTCGTCAGCCTCCCAGCGGTCGAGGGCGTGTTGGATTTGATGTAACCCGGCTGGCTCGTGGGCCTCGACCGCAGCCAGCCAGCCCTGGAACAGTGCGGCCCAGAGTCGGTAGATATTCAGATGTGCATCGCTGCCCAGGGCCGCCAGCTGGCGTAACGCAGTGCGCATCGCCTCAGGTTCCCGTCGGCATTGGCGCAAGCTCAATTCCCCGATGCTTATAGCTGTTGCCAGCGCGAAGGTATGTCCCAGAACTCGCGCGTTGGCGATGGTCCGCTGGCTGCACTCGATCGCCTGTTCCGCATAGCCCAATAACCACAAGGTCTGCGACAGCCAGCTTTGGCTGCGTGTATCGATCTCAGCCAAAGCTGCCTGGGGATGTGGGTCAGCGGTATATAATGTGGTTGCTTTCTCCAAGTGTTGGCGGGCCAGAACCAACTGCCCTTTGAAGAAATAGAGCGACCCCCATACGAATTCTGTGATGAGATGAATAAGCGGGTCCCCTGTGGATTGTGATAACACTTGTAATTGCTGGGCAATAGCGGCGGTGTGGCTGAATTGACCGCGTACCAGGTGTACATCGGCCAAGAGCAACAGACTGCGCGCTAATTGATCCAGCGCGCCGACGCGTTGGCACAACTCATAAGCTCTTATGGATGCCTGAGCGCGTTCGGGTGCGTTCCATCCTTTCGCTAAAAACGCGGTTGCCAGAGCCATCTGGAACTCTACCTCTATTTGCTCGCGTTCCGGCGACGACTCCAGCCGGCCAAGTAATGTCAGGCCGCGTGTCAGTAACCGCAAAGCCTCCTCAGAGGCTGCCAGTTGGATGGCGTGGCGACCGGCCTGGAGTAAATACGTCACGGACTTCGCCACTTCTCCGCCCAACTCGAAATGTCGCGCCAGGGATAGACTGATTATGGAGGCGTGCTGGCCGTACAGGGCCTCCAGGGTACATCCCACGCTCAGATGTAACTGTGCTCTTTCCACCGGATCCAGCTGGTTGTAGAGATATTTCTGGAATAGGAGGTGTCGGAAACGGTAGCGCATGAAGCGCTGGTCTCCGACTTTCCGTACGCCTACCGGGATGACCAAGCTATATTGCCGGGCGAGGGCGCCGCTGAGCTGATGGGTGGTTTCAGTTTCGTCCAAGTTCTGGAGTCCCGCCAACACCTGGACGGTGAATTCGTCACCCTCGACGCTGGCAAGGGTCAAGAGGGTCTGCCATTCGGGGGGGATCTGACTGAGGCGTGTGGCAATCACGGCTTCCACCCGTGTGGGGAGGGCTTGCCATGCAATGGGCCTGTTCTCTACCCAGTAGCCCTGCGCATCGCGTACCAGATCGCCCCGCTCCTGCATCCCTCGTAGCAGTTCCATTGTAAACAAAGCATGGCCTTCGGTGTGCTGGTAGAGGGTTTCTCGGAATTCTGCGCCTAAATGATTGGGCTCACTGTCCAATAGTGCATCGATAAATGCTTGCCCCGCGGCCTGCGCAAGATCGACCTTGATGTCTCCTAGATAGCGTTGTAATTCGTTGACGAGCGCGGCTAATGGATGTTGTTGGCCGGTTTCTTTTTCGTATAGATACGTCAGTGTGGAATAGCCCTGAGTGAGCACTTCAGAACGCAATGTTCCCACAATCAGGAGCCGCAGCCCGGCGAGCCGACGGCTGAGATGAAACAGCAGATTCAGTGTATCCCGGTCGGCCCACTGCAAATCATCCAATAGCAATACCAGTGGCGAATGAGTTGCCACGGCCTGGAGTGTGCGTGTGATTTGATCGAATACACATGCCCGTTCCAGACTGGGTGTATTTCCTACCAGACTTACGCCTGAAAGGAGATGAGACAGGTCCGGAGCACACGCCGCCAGGGCGCGGGTGATGATGGGACGTGCTTTTTCGAGACGCTGGGCTTGTGCGCCGATTTGCGCCATGCCTGTATCTGTCTCACCTTGCAATCCTCGCAATAGTTCGATGAAGGGCCAATAGGGGGCGCCTGGGCCGGTATAGGCGTTGCCGCTGCTACTGATGACCAGCACATCTGCGCGCACTGCCAATGCTCGCCGGGCAAAGACATTCAGCAACGCCGTCTTGCCGCTGCCGGCCGTGCCGGTGATGAGCATGATTTGCCCCTGTCCTTTCACCGTTGCTGCCAGAGCTTTCTCTAGGCGCGCCAATTCACGCTTGCGTCCTACAAAGGGAGGCGCAGGAGCCGGAGGCGCGGTCTTTGTTCCTGCCGGCTGTACTTTGGCGGATTCGGGTATCGTTACACAGTCCGCACGAATTTCCTCTGCCAGTGTTGTGGTTTCTGGGGCGGGAGCAATACCTAACTCTTTGGACAACAGCGTCTGACATGCGGCGTAGTGCACCAATGCTTCCGACCGGCGACCGTCCAGCGCCAGTGCTAACATCAACTGCCGGTGTGCTGATTCGTGTAAGGGGGCCAGGGCGATTTGTTCACGGGCATAGTGGGCAGCCAATGGATACTCATGGTGTTGCAAATGATAGTGTACCAGGGCGCCTAGCGCTTCCACGACCAGCAAGTGGAGTTGGGTTTGCTTGACGAGGCGCCATTCTTCAAAGGCCACACTGTTGATCTGCCAGGGATCGCTCAAGAATTCGCCTCGATAGCGTGCTACTGCTTGCGCCAGCTGCTGGGCGTGTGCTGGTGTAAGCTGCTCCGGTGTGCTGCTTGCAGTTGTGGCCAGCTCGGTCTGGAACGCGGTTACATCCAGAATGTAGTCACTCGCGGGATTGAAACGCAATGTTTGGCGCGTCGTCAATAGAAAGGGGGGCGCTTCCGGCGGCGCTGACTTGTCGCCTAAGATTCGCCGGAGCATCAAGAGGGCCTGGCTTAAGTTATGGTGGGCCGCAGCCTCTGGGACTTCAGGCCACAACAGACCAGCCAACATGGCGCGCCGGTGTGCACGTTCTCTTTCTACGATCAGATAAGCCAGCAACGCGCGTGTTTTGTCAGTGCCGAAACGCGTCACCGGCTGGTCATCCAACGTGACTATGAAGCGTCCCAAAAGCGAAATTTCCAGGTGTGCCATTGCTATACTCTTTGGTTCAGACACTCCCCTATGAACCGTTAGTGTTTCCCAACAGGTTATGGTTTGGCGAAGCGGTCAAGTCCGCCCCTTGGATACTTATTTGATAGATGTCGAGTATGATAAACGGTATGGCAACGAATCACCTCGCTTCCTATCTGGTCTAAGTACTGCGTCTGTGGTGTGATGGATCAGACGCATCCTGACACGCAGTGTTGGAATCCGCGCGTACCGGAGAGTGATTACCTTTCGTCGATCTGGCGGACCTATTTGCGTTTCTGGAAGCGGAGACTCAGTAAGCGCAACCTACATCCTTGTCTGTGTACCCTAAGGATACCGAACAGGATGGAGAAAGTCAAATGGAAAATGACTGTGGGAAAGCGACCAGACGATTGGATGCGAGAGGGACATGCTCACCGAAGCGTGTCCCTCTTAACGCGAATGCGGTCTCTCAAAGGCCTGGGGTTTCGGGTGATAGTTTTTCAACCACGGCGCGGGCTACGTCCAGGGTTGAGGCGTGGCCTCCCAGGTCATAGGTGCGCGCTTGACCCTCTTCGATGACGGCGGCAATGGCATCCTGGAGTGTGGCGCCTTTCTCAGTCTCACCCAGCCAATCGAGCATCAGTTTAGTCGCCAGGAGCATGGCCATTGGATTGACCTTGTATTGACCGGCGTATTTAGGTGCGGAGCCGTGAGTCGGTTCGAAGACGGCGAAGTCGTCGCCGATGTTGCCGCTGGCGGCAAAGCCTAAGCCTCCCACCAGTTGTGCCGCCAGATCGGAGATGATGTCGCCGAACATATTGCTGGCAACGAGCACCCCGTAGGTTTGCGGGTTTTTCACCAACCACATGGCCATGGCGTCGACGTTAGTTTCCCACAACGCGATGCCGGGATACTCGGCGGCAATCTTGCGGGCCTCGCGCACCATAAGACCGGAGGTTTCGCGGATGACATTGGGTTTCTCGACGATGGTAACCGTTGGGTAACCAAAGGTCTTGGCGTATTCGAAAGCGGCCCGTACGATGCGGCGACAGCCCTCGCGGGTGAAGATGCGGGTGGATAGCGCGATGTCCTCAGAGGGCACACCCGCAAATGCTGCCATGCGCGGGCTGAGTTCCTCGAGTTTGGCGCGCAGGTCCTCGGGTAGCGGGTGAAACTCGACGCCGGCATAGAGCCCCTGGGTATTCTCGCGGAAGACTACCAGATCGATGTCGTCGCGGAAGTTGAGTGGATTGCCTTTGAAGGCCCGGCACGGGCGCAGATTCGTGTAGAGATCAAAACGCTGGCGCAGCCGCACGATGGGACTTCGGTAGACGAGACCTTTACCCTGAAGTTCCGGGATCAACTCGGCTTCGGCTTCCTCTTTGGGTTTGGACGTGATTGCCGCAAAAAGACCGCAATCGCACGTTTCCAGTAGATCGAGCGTGCGTTGGGGTAGGGGTTCTCCTTCCTGGCGCCAGAACTCCCAGCCGATGTCCGCGTGTACGTACTCGGCATCCAGCGCGATTTTCTCCAGGACGATCTTTGCTGCGTCCATCACGTCGTTGCCTATTCCGTCTCCGGGCATAAGCGCGATTTTGTACTTTGTCATAGTTCCCTCCGGTGGATTAGTAAGAATCTGGTACTTGCTCAGCTGCCTGGCAACTTCGACAGGATTTACAGGATGGGATCCAAAAACTCCGTTGCTCCTGTCAAAAGACAGCTCGTCTACTAACGGTAAAATCTCAATCTTGATTTACGTCTTCAAAATTCCCAAGACCTTCTGCGCATGGGGAATCAAGCCGCCATCCTCCAGGATTTCCAGCACCTCCGGCGAGTAGGGGGGGAAGGCATAGTCCCCTTTGGGGGTACTGACGACCCCCAGCGCGAAGTCGATGGTGATGGTGTCGCCGCTTTGCACACCGTCTACAGCGTCACAGGTGACGATGGGGAGCGCGTGGTTAATACAGTTGCGGAAATAGATGCGGGCAAAGCTCCGCGCGACAATGGCCCCCACGCCGGCGCGTTTGAGGCAGATCACGGCTTGCTCGCGAGAGCTGCCGCAGCCCCAATTCGTGCTCGCCACGATGATGTCGCCGGGTTGCACTTGGGCGACGAAGTCGGGGTCGAGGTCCTCCAAGGCGTGTTGGGCCATCTCGTCCGGATCGGAGATGCTGTAGGTGTACTTGCCGGGGAAAATCACGTCCGTATTGACGTCGTTGCCATATTTCCAGACGCGACCGGTGATTCGAGTTTGCATCACGCCGCCTCCCGTGGGTCTGTGATGACGCCGGCGAGGGCCGACGCCGCAACCGTCGCCGGGCTGCCCAAGTAAATGAAGGCATTCTTTGATCCCATGCGCCCCTTGAAATTGCGATTGGCCGTTGAAATCGTGACCTCGGCGGGCGCCATACAGCCCTGGTGGGCGCCGAGACAGGGACCGCAGCCGGGATTCAGCAGCGTCGCCCCCGCAGTCACCAGATCGGCGACGATCCCTTCGGAGATTGCAGCCAGCAGTACCTCGCGTGAGGCGGGCAGCACCAGAAGCCGCACATTGGGGGCAATGTGCTTCCCGCGCAGCAAGCCGGCAGCAGCGCGCAAGTCTTCCAGACGCCCATTAGTGCAGGTGCCGAGGAGCGCCTGATCGATACGCACACCGATGACCTCGGTGATAGGGACGACGTTGTCTACGGTGTGGGGTTTGGCGATCTGTGGGGCCAGGTCGCTCACGTCGAACTCGAGAACCCGGGCGTAGTGGGCGTCAGGGTCGGCGTGGACCTCTTCGTAGGGATGCGTCACGCGTCTCTCCAGCCAGGCGCGGGTGATAGCATCGGGGGCTACTACTGCATTCTTGGCGCCCATCTCTGCCGACATGTTGGTGAGCGTCATGCGCCCGCTCATACTCAGCGCAGCGATTGCTTCACCCATAAACTCCACCGAACAATAGGTTGCGCCGTCGGCCTTCAGGCGCCCGATGATATGTAGAATGACATCCTTGGCAGAGACGCGGGGAGGCAGCGCGCCTGTGAGCACGATCTTGATACTTTCCGGCACACGGAGCCAGATAGTACCCGTTGCCATGACGGCCGCGGCCTCGGTACGCCCGATACCGGCGGCGAAGGCGCCGAACGCGCCATGGGTGGGGGTATGGGAATCACTGCCCACGATCACCGCGCCGGGCCAGGCGTGGCCTTTTTCGGGCAATACCTGATGGCAGATGCCCTCCCCCACATCGTAGAAGGCCGGAATCCCCTGTTCGACCACGAACTCGCGGATGACCTTGTGATTGGTCGCGTAGGTCTCGTCGGCTGCGGGGACCACGTGGTCGAGAACGATAACATTCATCTGGGGGTCAGATACACGATCGACGCCGATCTTGCGGAACTTGCGCGAGATGTCGGCGGTGTTGTCGTGGGTGAGCAGCCTGTCGGGCTTCACCGTCACAATCTGTCCGGGCGCCACGTGTGCGAGACCTGCTCTGCGCGCCAATATCTTTTCAGCAAATGTATATCCCATACTTGTCTCCTGGAATCAGTAGTATCTCCCCCTCTGCATTGCGTCACTTCGACCGGAGTGGAGAAACACTCCTCGCCCACTTACTGCTCCAACTGCCGTCCATATTCGAAGAGATTCCCGGCCTGGTAGATATCCATCTGGACCCGGGAAAACGGCTCCCCCCGGAAGGTGAGTTCCCCGTTGAGCAGGAGCTCTCCAGTGACCAGATCGATCATCAGGGCATCGCCGGTGTTGAACGTGCCGGGGGGCATTTTTGTGAGTTCGGGCACGACCACAATGGGCAGCCCGCTGTTGATTGCATTGCGTTTGTAGATGGCGCCGAAGCTCTCGGCAACAAGGGCCCCGATGCCCAACGCCCGGAAGCAATCCACGGCCTGCTGTCGCGAGGATCCCGCCCCGAAGTTCTTACCAGCCATGATCATATCGCCGGGTTTGGCCTGCTGTGCGAAGGTTTCCCATCCCTTGAGATTGTCTAAAGCGTATTGACCCATGGCATCGATGTCGGTGATGTGCAAGTAGCGGTTGTGGAAGATCATGTCGGTGTCGATGTCGTCGATCCATTGTCCTTCGGAGTCCAGCAGTACCCATAATTGGCCAATGATCTTGGTGGGGCGTCTCATATATTCTCCTCCTGGTGTATCTTCATTTGATGCACTGCTAGAGAAAAGGCGTCTGCTTGCGAACAGATTTTGCAAGCTTCATCCCAAGAGCCTATGACGTGCGGGAGGATGTTCTCATATGCATGTCTGGGCTTTTTGATCTTACCACTACTGTGATTCAGTATTTTCCCGTACTGCTTCAGCGTGAGCCGGTAACCGGGATGATCTTGTCCGTGATGCAAGCATTCATAGTCCTCATGTGAGCATAGTGTATCTTCGGGGAACAATGCGGCGAAAGTCCAAGTCTCGGCGTCTTGTGCCGGGATCGCAAAGATCACATGGCCCGGCAGCGCGTCCCGGTTTAGCCAATGAAGAATCAGGTGTTCGATTTGTGTCACGGTAGCCGAAACAGGAGGACAAGGCTGCAGGAGTTTACCTGGTCCTAGGATTTTGTCGGCGAGAAGCTCCTCTTCTGCGGCGATATCTGCATCGACATGAATCACGAGCAAGTCCACCTTTGGGCCGGTATGTTCGGATAAAAGTAAGTCAAGATCACTGTTGTCCCGTTGCCAGCTCTCATGACACCAACGTCGCACTCCTTTCCATCCGGCGCCTGTTTCGCCAAAGGTTACGGTCGGCTGTAATGAGAAATAGCGATGTTCTTCTGGAAGCAGATGATCCAATACGGCTTCCAGCCGCAGGCGATCCGTAGGTCCTTCGACAACCGTCCCGATATTCATATCAAGCCCTAGAAAATGTCAGGAACGCCGCCTAAACGTCCCATGACCCAGAGGTTGGATAGGGAGAGCCCGCTTTGGGTTGCATCAATGACTTCATCAGAGACTTTTACCTCGTGAACTTCCGTGGCTCCGGTAGGGTTGCGTTCTACGGTGAAGAGGCGAATCCGATCATCCCGCAGGTCAAGACCGTCTAGCGCCAAGGGATTGTGTGTAGTGATCAGTGCTTGACGTTCGGTTTTGAGTAATTGCTGGCTGAAGACGCGCATCGTTGCTCTGGCTAGACGTGGATGCATCGCCTGATCGAAGTTGTCTATGGCGAAAAAGCATGGCGATTGTGGATGCATTGCCAGAACGAGTGCAAAAAGCACATAGAGCGCCCCTTCGCTGGCATCATAGGCGGAAATCTTGTTGCTTTCCGGGTTCATCCATCGATCGGTGAATCGGATGATGCTCCGCGTTGTTGGCACACTTGGCGAGATGAGATCTTTGGATGGTGAAACAACTGCGATATTATCAACCCAATCGAGAAGTTCTAGTAGATCATCCAGGTCCATTGAACCGAA
>JAFGNR010000307.1 GCA_016926915.1 Anaerolineae bacterium | reverse complement strand
TCCCCGGCAAGCGGCTGGTACGTCAATCATGAGGGCGTGCCGGTGATCGGGGCTTATCATCCGTTGTCGCAAACGGGTATTGGGATCCTGATCGAACAAAAACAGTCCGAGATACTGGCTTTCAACGACCAGATTGCCGCAACGTTGATCGGCGGCGTTCTGGCAATGGCCCTGGTGACCACAGCGATTTCGGCGATTGTGATCCGGCAGATTACGCGCCCGGTGATACGGCTGACGGAATCGGCGCTTGTCATGGCCGAGGGAAACCTCGACCAGTATGTGCCGGTGACGTCGCGGGATGAAATTGGCATTCTGACCTACGTGTTCAACAAGATGGCTGCTGAACTTAAATCCTTGTATGATGACCTGGAGGGGAAAGTTGTAGCCAGAACCCGCATGCTGCAACAGGCCAACTATCAGATTCAACGGCGCGCCATTCAATTGGAAGCCAGCCTTGAGGTGAGTCAGGCCGTTACGTCGATTCGCGATCCCGTGATATTGCTTAGTCGCGTCGCCGACCGGATACGGGATCGTTTTGTTTATGCCTCGGTAGCGGTCTATCTGGTCGAGCCTGGCGGGGGACAGGCCCGCCTCCACGCGGTCAGCCCCCTGGGCGCCGATTGGCCCGACAGGGTGCGTACCGGCGATGGCTCGGTGATGGAACGGGCGTTGCGTAAGAATGCAGCGCAGGTTCAGAATCAGGTCTTGTCGCAAGACTCGGAGTGGTACTATAGCCGGACGTTGGCCCGCGTGGCAGTTCCCCTGAGAATGGAGGAACGGGTGTTGGGAGCGTTGGCGGTGGTAAGCACCGAGCGCGAGGTCATGCAGGAGGATGATCTCAAGGTGCTGGAGCACCTGGCCAACCAGGTCGCCATTGCTCTCGAAAATGCCCGCGCCTACGAGCGGGAACGCCTGGCGGCCCTCCAGCTTGAGGAGAACGAGGCGTTCAAAGCACGTTTCATGGCCAATATGTCCCACGAACTGCGCGAGCCGCTGAACTCCATCATAGGGTTTTCCCGTCTGATGCTCAAAGGATTTGGCGATCCTCTGACCGACCAGCAACGAGAAGACATTCAGCGCATCAATGCCAACAGCCAGCACCTGATGGACTTGATCAATGATATTCTGATGATCACGGAGATACAGGCCGGCTTGATGGACTTGAAGCCGCGTTCTGTGGATTTGGGAAATTTGATCGAGAGCGTATTGCCCACTGCTGGAGCATTGACGCGCGGCAAACCCATTACGCTTGCGCAAGATATTGAGCCGGGCCTGCCGCCAATCTGGGGAGATCCTGATCGTGTGCGTCAGATACTCGTGCGGTTATTGACCAACGCGGCGTTGTTCACCAATAAGGGGCAGATTTCTCTACGCGCCTGGTCCGATGACGAGGTTGTGTATGTGAGTATCCAGGATACCGGGGTGGGCATTCCCCAGCTAGATCGCGAACGGATTTTCCAGGGGTTCGAGAAAATCGAGACTGGCGATATCTGTTCAGATGGCCCAGGGCTGGGGCTGGCCTTGAGTCGTGAGTTCGTGGAACTGCACGGCGGCAAGATGTGGCTGGAGAGCGAGTTAGGCAAGGGGAGTACGTTTACCTTTTCGCTTCCCCAGCTCCGGAAGCCAGAACCGGCGGCGACGGCTGGCGACCGGAATCAGGATGACGCCGTACCAGCGGTTGTAGCTGCTGAGGAACGCCAGCAGCGTTACCCTGACGCCCACGCGTCGCACGCGCCGGGGATTTGAGGGTAGGAGGATGTTGTGAGAGACGAACATGACCATCCGCCACAAGCGAGTGCCGGTGAGGAGCGCGGGCGGCGCTTTTTGTCTGAACTTCGGCCCACGCTGGTCCGGCGTGTTCTACGCGTCGTGGCCGTGGTGGGTTTTGTGGTCGTGCTGCTAGGGTCCTACACTGCGCTAGAGCTGGGACAATTTGGCATCATTGCATTCTACATCGCGGCCTATGCGTTGATTTTGGTCGGGTTGTTTTCGAAGCGCATTCCCTATCGTGTAACCGCAGCCTATGTGACGCTCATTCCTTTGCTGTTGGGGATTGAGGAAATTGTGTCTTACGGTTGGGGCGGCGATGGCCGGATTCTCCTGGTAGCGTTTCCGGTGCTGGCGACGCTCTTTTTCGGCCAACGGTTGGGGTTCGTTGCTCTGGGCCTTTCCTGTATAGCCCTGGTGATCCTGGCCGGATTGCTCGCAGGGGGAGTGATTCTCCCGCCGCCTACGGCGCCTGTTGTGGATCTGAGCCATACCAATCTTCTTTCCAGCATCCTGGTCTTTGTGATGGTCGGGGCGCTTCTCGTGGCTGCGTTGAACTTTTTCACTACTTTGCTATCTCAGGAGTTGGCTCGCGTGACGGGGCTTTCGGTTGATCTGGAAACGCAGCGCGACGCGCTCAATCTACGTCAAAAGGCGCTGCAGAGTTCGAACTATGCGTTGCAGCGCCGGGCCATGCATCTGGCTGCCGGCGCTGAAGTCGGCCAAACGATCATGGCGATTTTCGATCTGCCGCAGCTGTTATCTGAGGCTGTGATTCGGGTCAGTGAAGTCTTCGGTTTCTACCATACCGGCATCTTTCTGTGTGATGACAATCGTGAGTGGGCTGTGCTGAAAGCGGCATCTTCGGTGGGAGGCCAGCTGCTGATGGCGGAAGGGCATCGCTTGCACCGTGGCGAGGGGATGGTTGGGTGGGTTCTGGAGCACCGGCAGCCGCGTATTGCTCTGGATGTCAACGCAGACTCGGCGCATTTTCTGAACCCGCAACTCCCGGCCACGCGCTCTGAGGTTACGCTGCCATTGCTCATTGGCGGGCGCATCATTGGGGTGCTGGATGTGCAGAGTATCGAGGAGGACGCGTTCGATGAAGATGATGTGCGCGCTCTAGGCGCCTTTGCCGGGCAACTTGCGGTGGCGATCGAGAACGCGCGCCGGTTCGCGGAGGAGTCAGGGGCCTTTGAGGCTGCCAGTCCTTTCTATCGCATGGCCCGGCAAATGGCCGCTTCTCGAACGATGCAGGACGTCTACACGGTGATTATCGAGACGATGCGCGATTTCAAGCCCGTCCGCGGGATGGTTTTCGTATTGGATAAGGATTCCAACCGGGTCGAGGTCGGGGCAGAGTTGCGCGGCGATCGCGTGGTTCTGGATCCTCGCGATCTTTCGCAGACCGATTTGGCAAGCCACCGCAACATGCTGGCATTGGGCCTGGCGCTCGATGCGCCGCTGTTCATCATGGATACGGAGGATCTTGATACAGTTCCTGAGGCTTTCCGTGGGGACTTGGGACGGCTCCGTGATCACACAGGGGCGCGCAGCTTGGGCATCATTCCTGTGCGCGCCGGTGAGCATTTCAAAGCGCAGCTGACCGTATCCTATCACACCCTGCACGTCTTTTCTACCGCAGAGAAACGACTCTACGCGGCTCTGGCAGATCTGGCGGCAGTTGCGCTGGAGAACATGGGACTTCTGGAGACGGCGCGGCAGCGGGCGGAACATGAACAGATGATTGGCGAGGTGACCACGCGTATGCGGGAAACCCTGGATGTCGATACCGTGCTGCGAACGGTAATCCGCGAAATTGGCGACGCTCTGGGGCTGGACGAAGTCGAGGTGCGCATGGCGTCCGAAGTTCCGGAGTCGCCGGGCGGTGATCGCCAGGAGGTGCTGTCATGACGGTGGATATGGCCAATCCCTGGCAACTCATTGCCTGGTTCGTCGCGCTTCTGGACTTCATCCTGGCATTGTATTTGTTGGTTTTGAATTTCCGAAATCTGGCCAATCTTCATATATCCGCCCTTTTGTTGTTTTTCTCTGTCAATATTTTCGGTTTGGGCTGGTTGATTGGCGCGCGGGATGCTACGCAGGCTGCCGCTCCGACGGTGCTTCTTAGCGCGACTAGCGCGATGACGCAGCCCGCTTTGCTCCTGGCTGCAATTGTCTTGTTCCGGCCGGAGTGGTTCACGCGTGCGC
>JAFGNR010000306.1 GCA_016926915.1 Anaerolineae bacterium | reverse complement strand
CCCATCCTTCGCAGACTCGGGACAGGCTTCCGTCGCCACTCCTGAACCGGACGTGACAGTTTCCCGTCATCTGGATCTTGGTCATAGACACTGTGAACCGTGAGCACCATCGTGACACTGGCCGTGAAGTAGCCGCCAGTTATCGCACCAGCGGGGGTCACTATACCTAATGACGGTCAGAGCACCAGAAAGTAAAACGCCTCCTGACGAAATCCAACCACGATATCCAGAAGGCTATTGGGAGGGCATCGCCGACTACCTCCAGTTGTGCCGTATCCTGCAACACAACGATGATTACCTGGAGTTCCTGGCGACGCGCGTCTGGAAGCTCGATCAAGCCTGTCGGCTGGCCGAGTTCGGCTGCGGTTTCGGCAAGATGGGATTACAGCTGCTGCCCCTGCTGGCTCAGGGCAGCACGTACACGGGCATCGATCAATCACCCGTCCTGGTTGCGAAGGGGCGCCAAATCTGGGCGAATATGCCCTGGCCGGCGGAGTTTTACGAAGGCAGCGTCTATGAAACACCTTTCGCCGATCAGTCATTCGATGTGACCATGACGCATACTGTCTTGATGCATATACCATATCCAGAGAAAGTGCTCCAAGAGATGATCCGGGTGACCAAACCGGGCGGCCTGGTGATTGCCTGTGAGGCCAACCGTAACGCTCACGCTGCAATGCTTCACATCGAAGAAGTCAACCATCAGGAAACAGCGCCGCTGGGATTGTTCCAAACCATCAATCGAGGTATCCGGGAGCGAACGGGCGTTGACCACAACATAGGCGTCAAACTTCCCGTCCTGATGCACCGCGCCGGCCTGAAGCAAGTCCAGATCAGAGTGTCAGATGCGGCACGTCATCTGTGTCCACCGCTGGATACAGATGACCAGAGAAAGATTTTCAAGGCAATTTGCGACGAGGGCTATGGACAGCCGAGACCGAGTGATGAGCAGCGAGAAAAGTGGAAAGCGAACCTGATGAGCTATGGCATCTCTGAACAAGATGCAGAAGCCGAGATTGCCAGGGAACTGGACGAGGATTTCCTGAACAAGGGACAACAGTACCACACTGTGTATGTCGGTTTGCTGACGTGGAGCTTTGGAATAGTATAGGGACCAAGGTAAGACCACGATTCTTCAAGAAGGGCACAGTCGTTCACGAGTGCGGCTAAATGGCCCAGCGATGAAGTCGCCGGGCGGTTGGCGCGCACGCGTTTCAACTGAAGTCTGGGCGCACGCGCCGCTGGGCAGCGATGATCTGATCTTCCAGCACGAGGGCGTCGGAATTCGGGATGCGCCCCTCGCGATCCATGGCTTCCAACACCTGGGCCATGCCCGCTTCCAATGTGATGCTTGGTTGGAATTCCGGCACGTCACGGAACAGGCGCCCGGCGCTGTAGTAGGTATGGTGCGAGAAAATCTCCTCACAGATGTCGAAACCGGGGATATCAAACCTGCGCAGGGTTGCCAGCGGCGCCCCCACCAGGTCTACCTCACGACCAAGGACCTTCATCGCGGTCTTGTGGTAGGCTGCCCACGTCACGTACCCGCGCTTGACCATGTTGTAGGTCTGCCCGATGCAGTGCGCCTTGCCGACGACGTTAGCAAAACAGAGGGCCGCGTCATCGACGTGGAGGTGTTGGTGCAGCGCGTTGCCATCGCCGCAGACCAAAACCGGCTTCCCCTTGCGAATCCGGTCGATCCATGAGAAATCGAACGCGATCTGGCGCAGCAATCCCTGTTTCGGACCATAGGTCGTCGAAGGTTTGATAATGGTCGCCGGAAAGCCCTCGCGGTAGTAAGCCTCCATGAAAGCGGCGTCGGCCGCTGCCTTGTTGCGCCCGTAGGCGGTGGTCGGGCGCAGTGGGTGGTCTTCGGTCGCCGGCAACCAGTCGTAGTCGACGCCATAGGTGCAGACGGTGGAGCACATAACGAAATGACCTACGCCTCGAAAGGCTCGAATGCTGCTCAATGCATCCTCACGATCAAAGCAAATCATGTCGATGGCGGCATCGAAGGCCGCTGCCTGCATGCGCGTCTCGAACGCCGCGCGATCCCGGCGATCCCCGACCATCAAACGCGCTCCCTTCGGGACCTCGCCGCTCTTCCCCCGGTTGAAACAGGTCACCTCATGGCCCTGCTCGAGCAGCAGTTTCACAAAACTGGCGCTGATGTTGCCGGTTCCCCCCACAACGCAAATCTTCATCCTGTCACCTCCAACGCACGCGTTCTCGCGTACTACTCAGTCCACGGCGCGCGATGGCAGCAACGGAGCTGTATCGAAAGCCCGCCGCAGCAACGCCGCGCCCATCACCAGCACCGCCAGGAACTCCAGGGCGCCCGCCACCCAGAAAATCTCGGCGATTCCCAAAACGTCGGATAACCACCCCAGCAACGGAATCGAAAGCAGCGGGGCCAGGCCAAAGCTTAATCCCGCCAGAATCGACTGCGTGGTAGAAGACCAGACCTCCGGGACGCGCTCATCCGCCAGACTGACGTATATGCCCCCATACAGGCCAAAGCCCACCCCCTTGAGCATCGCAAAAGCCAACAGCACCACGGGCGCGCGCGTCAAGGCATACCCGAAATAGGAGAGCGCCATGACCAGGTAGGAGAGCCACAACACTTGCGCCTTGCCGATGCGGCGCGCCAGCCGCCCGCTCAAGGGCATGGTCGGGAGCTCGCAAATGGCCGATAGGCCGAAAATGGCGCCCACCAGCAGCTCCCCGCCGCCCAGGGTATCCATGAAAATGCCGGAGTACGCCAAATAGACTCCCTCGCCGCAGCCCACCAAGAACGTCGTCGCAAACAGCGCCAGCAGGCCCGGGTCGCGCGCCAACAGACGCAGCGGCGGCGCATGTTCCTCCGCGCGAGAGCGGGGTTCCTCCAGACGCTGCGCCATCAGCGCCACGGGTATCAGAAAGGCTGCGCCCACGAAGAACATCGCGGACAT
>JAFGNR010000305.1 GCA_016926915.1 Anaerolineae bacterium | reverse complement strand
TGGGTTCCAGGAGGCGCCCAGGACGTCGGCGTTGTCGCCAGCGATATAGATGGTGTCGCCAGGCGGCGTGAATTCGGGCACTTCGGCGATGAAGTGTACCTCGACTACTTTGGGCACCGCTGTTCCCGACGCCTCGTTCGAGAGGGTCGAGCGGTTGAAAGAGGTATCCAGCGACCGGACCGTGTAGGTATAGGTATGCCCCGTCATCACGCTAATGTCTTCGTACGTGGTATCGGGAGCCAGGATGCGCGCGATCATCACGGCATCGCACGGCGTTTCGCCTTCGCCATAGCGATAAAGGTCATAGGCGTAGAGATCGGGGTCGGCAACCGGATCCCATTCTGTGGTGATGCTGGCTGCACTCCAATCGATGACCTGCAGATTGAGCGGGATCGCGGGCGCGGTGACGTCGTCCGAGGGGGCCACATCCAGAGCGCCGGCTTGCGCCGGGTCATAGCCGTTGCCGATGCCGTCGAGATCGGCGTAGATCCAATCGCGCCCGCCGGTCGTGCTGTACCGGTAGGCGTAGTCGAGCGTCCCGATCATTTCCGGCGTCAGCTGCCCCTTGAACTCATCGTTGTTGCCGGCGTTGGCGTTGAACATGGCCTCGGCCCAGGTCCAGTCGGGATTGCCGTCGCGCAGCGGCCCGGCCGCGGGATCGGATCCATCAGGCCCAAATCCGACCTGCGCCCATAGCCCCTCGGCGCCGCCGGGGGTCCCCGTGACGCCATCGATCCAGACCTGACCGTAGATGTCACCCGTGGGGGTGATCCCGATGGTATGCGAGATGTTGGCAGGCCATTGTAGGTTCGCCCAACCGATCTGATCGTGCGGCATACCCATGGCTTCGTTGGAGAGCCCGCTTTCCAGTAGCGTCGTGTCGTTCTTGCTGACGACGACGTAGTAGTACCAGGTGGCGTTCTCAAGCCCCGTGTCGGTATAGGTCGTCCCGGCGACGTTGGCCACGAACTCGAAGCCGCCGCCGCTGACGAGGCTGCGGTAGACGTCGTAGCTGGTCGCGCCGGTCGCAGCGGACCAACCAAGGTCCAGTTCCCCGCTCCCCTCCACCGTCACTGCCAGATCGACAACGGCATCCGGGGGCGTTTCCAGTGTGTCCGAGAGCACCAGCAGCGCGCCGCTCATTTCGGGGACGTCCGCCACGGTGAGCATACCGTCGGCAGCCACGGTGTGGATGGCGTCGCCGTTGAGCACATCGACGAAGACGGCTCCGGCATTGACGTAGCCGCCGACGTCGACGGTAACCGTTTGAAGGCCGCCCTTGTTGGCGATGACGATGGCGGCGTCGGAGTTATCCTCCAGCTTGCGGCCATAGGCGTAAACCTCGTTCGGATCGTCAATCAACAGGGTGTCGAAGCTGCCGGTGCGCAGCGCCGCGTGAACGTTGCGGGTGGTTGCCAGCAGCGTGTAATGGTCGCGAAGATCCGCCTGCCCCGGCTCGGTCTGCAGATGGGTGTAGTAGGGGTCGCCGGTCTCGTCGAGCCACGGATAGGGGATGCGGTTGTAGGGGTCATCCTCCCACCGCCCGCCCGAGTACGTGGGCGGCGCCACCAGGCCGACCTCGTCGCCGTAGTAGACGGTGGGCGCACCCGGCAGTGTGAATTGCAACAGGGCAACCCCCTTCAAGCGGGTGATGGCATCGCTCCAGTCGTAGTTGGGATCCTCGTAGATGGAGCGATCGTTGAGATCGGCGTTGTGATCCATCATGAAGAGCGCGCGGTTGGTATCGTGGCTGCCTAGCAGGTTCATCATGGCGTACCAGGCTTCGGGTGGGTAGCGCTCCTGGAGGTAACGCAAGCGCTCTTCGAGTCCCGAAGGTCCGATGGGATTGAGCGCTTGGGCAGAGCTGCCGGAGTTGTGGTCGTTATCAGTGAAGGCTTCGTCGCGCCAGAAGCTCATGATGGATGTGCCGAACTGGTAGTTCATCGATGCATCCCACTCGTGGCCTAGCAGCCAGGGGGTGGAGTTGCCCCACTCCTCGCCGACCATGTAGCTTTCGGGATTGACGGTGTGGATGGCATCGCGGAAGCCTTCCCAGTACATATTGTCGGGATCGTTGGCCATGCCGGGGTCGACGTCGGCTGCGACATCGAAACGCCACCCGTCGCCGCCCTCATCGATCCAGTAGGGGCCGATCGAGGACGTGCCATTGGTCCAGATGAGTTCCTGCACCTCGGGATCCAGCGAGCGCAACCGGGGCAGGCTGTCATAGCCCCACCAGCTCTCGTAGATGGCGGCGTTGGGCGTGCCATCGGAGCCTACGCAGACACCCTCGCCGGGTTCCACGTCGGTGAAGTAGTACCAGTTGCGGTAGGGAGAGGTCTCGCTTTCGCACGCGCCGACCTCGGGATAGCGCCCGTAGCGATCGAAGTAGATGCTATCGGATGAGGTGTGGTTGAAGACGCCATCCAGGATCAGGTTGATGCCCCGGTTGGCGGATTCAACGGCCAGGGTCTGGAAGAGCGCCAGGTCGCCGAAGTTGTCGTCGATGATGCTGAAGTCGGTAGTGTCGTACTTGTGGTTGGAGGGGGATTCGAAGATCGGGTTCAGATAGAGCGCGGTGACGCCCAGGCTCTGCAGGTAATCAAGCTTGTCGACAATACCCTGCAGGTCGCCGCCGTAGAAGTTCTCGCCATACTTGTTGGGGCACGAGCTGCCGGGATCTCGCGGGTCGCAGATAGGCTCGTTCCAGTCGGCGCTGTTGGAGCGGTAGATCGATCCATCGGGAAGCCCATAGTGGAAGGAGCCGGGCGGCGGGTCGTTGGTTATGTCCCCGTCGCGGAAGCGGTCGGCGAAGATCTGGTAAACAACCGCGTCCTTCACCCAGTCGGGCGTCTCATAGGCGGGATCGTAGATGGTGATCTGCCAGCTGTTGTCTTGGCTGGCATTGTAGGGCTGACCGGCGCCGCCATACCCACCCCGGAACCCCTGCCCCTCGTCTTCGTAGTAGTCGGTATCCGTGCCGTCGCTGGGGATGAAGCGGTAATAGTAGATGGTGCCCTCGGCGCTGGCGGGGAGAGTGACCTCCCACCAATCGTAGTCCGCATCCGAGGCGACGATCTCCATATTGAGCAACATTTCGACGTTCGGCGTATCATCCCACAGCCGGACTTTGACGGCGGTGAGATCGTTGGCGAAGGCCCGGAAGCGCAAGGTTACCGGGGTTCCGGTCGGAACGGAACCGCCGGGCGTGCGGTAGAGGGGGTCGCGGGAATCGTGGTACAGCCCGTCCCACCACACGCTATTATCATGCGCAGCCTGCTCCGGCGGCGGCGGGGGCGCCGCAGCAATGCGGCCCTGGCGCAGGTCGAGCCAGAACTGCGTGACGGCGTTATCTTCGAAGGTTTCGAAATTGACGGCCGGGGCGTTCTTGTTCCGCCCGTCGGCGCCCACCTGATTGTCCCACCCGCCGGTTTCCG
The DNA here is from genome assembly GCA_016926915.1 of Anaerolineae bacterium. Classification (GTDB taxonomy): domain Bacteria; phylum Chloroflexota; class Anaerolineae; order B4-G1; family SLSP01; genus JAFGNR01. The sequence goes on along the minus strand of JAFGNR010000305.1, from coordinate 4,375 downwards.
TGGCCTTGTACTGGTAGGTCCCGATACTGGCAAGGGTGTGTTCCAGCATGAAAATACCGGGCCGCAGTTCCGTCATAGCGGTGGCGGCGTTGCCGGGATCCCAGCCCTGCCAGTCGCCCACGGCGGTGAAGGCGGTGGGGAAGTCATCCCAGGCATTGACGATATTCTGCGTCGGGACGTAGGGCATACCCGCGTCCGCGCTGTGGTCATTGGCATCGAAAGTGAACTTGACCACCTGGTCGGAGACGCTGGTGAGAACCCAGGCGTTATCGCTCGGGAAACCATCCCAGGTGCCGCAGGTGAAAACCTTCCACTCCTCGCGTCCGGGAGTGGCGATGGCATAGTCGGCGGAGAAGATGCCGTCGCCGCCGATCAAGTCGCCATTGGCGCCGTCATCGTGGAGCGGGTGGCTGCTGTTGTTCCAGCCCTGGAAACCGCCGGCCACACACCAGTTGCCGGCAACCGGCGCGCCATGGGGGGTGATGATCAGGCGCCCGGTGTATGTGTCCAGCAAAAACGCAACGATTTCATCGGCTACGGTGGTGGTGAAGTTGACATTGGCGGCATCCTTGCTGCGCCCATCGGCGCCGAATGCGTCCCACGTGCCGGTAGCGGTCACCTTGCCGATGTGACCGCCGGGCGTGGCGATGGTGAGGGCGGCGTAGAACAAACCGTTGCCCAGGTCCGTGAGCGCGGCGGCGGGGTCGGCGTTGTTCCAGCCGTTGAAGTCACCGACAGCGGTAAACGTTGTGGGCAGATCGTCCCAGGCGTTGACGATGTACTGGGCCGGCAATAGCGCCGGACCGGCATCCGCGCTGTGGTCATTGGCGTCAAACGTGAACTTCACGACCTGATTGGCGACGGTCGTGTTGACCCAGGCGTTTTGTCCGGGATAGGCGTTGTCCCAGTTGCCACACTCCACAATCTTCCATTCGTCGCGGCCCGCGGTCGCGACGGTGTACTCCAGTGTGAAGATCCCGTCATCCGCGATGAAGTCCCCGTGGGTTCCATCATCGTAGAGCGGGTCGCTGGTGTTGTTCCATCCCTGGAAGCCTCCTACGAGACACCAGGTGCTGGGCGCGGCCGCGACGGGGGCGACAGCTGAGGGCGCCAGCGGCGTGAACAACCCGATCAGTAAGGCCGTTGCAATCCATAGCGAGAGGGCTTTTTTGTGCATGATCGAATTCCTCCTAAAAATGGGTCATCTTTGGTACAAAGGGTACTTTGGTCTAATGACATACCAATTTATCCGTGGCTGCGATTGCACCTCCTTGTCTATTGTCGAGACCTGTCTGTTGGAATCGCCTGCGAGCGCGGTGAAGGCGTCTATGAAACGTTGAGTGGTATGAAGAGATACCGCCGTGATCCTGCCATAACGTCGTGTGGGAGCTGGTGATGCGCCCCGGCGTTTAGTGGGGCGCGCGTCATCGAAGTAGGGAGCGTTTGAAAGGGGGCGGGGTGTGCGGCGCGCTGCCAGCAGGCAGACACCCACAAGGGTTGGTTTCCATGCAGGTGTGCGTCTCGATCGGTCACCCTTCCTCCTCGTGAATCGGTCAGCGATTGCACCCGTCGGGATCGGGATAGTCGATGATACCTTGCCAGAGCAAGACATCTTTCCCTGAGGCTGCGATGATCGTAAGCGGGAAGTTCGAGCACGCCGGCCATTCGAACGTCAGGATACCTTCGGGGATCTCGGTATCGGCCCGCATTACATCCTTGTAGAAACGATAAGTCCCCGTGCCGCCCGTAGCCGCCAGCTGGAGGGCGCCGCGCCAGACATTGCGCTGTGTGTCGGCTTCCCATTCCACGAGCACCGGCGCCGCAATCTCGAGCGGCGGCAGTGGTGTGGCCGTGGGCTGGGTTTCGCGCGCGGGAGTTGGCGTGAGCGTCGGCAGATCGCCGACTTCGAAAGCGATTTCGATGGGGCTGCTGATCGCGCGCCCATCGGGTAAATGTACTTCCCACGAGGTGCTATAGTCCCCGGGTTCTAGGGGCGCGCGGAGGTAGAGCTGGACGTGGACCTGTTCTTCGACATCCAGCGGGCTCAAGCTCACCATGTTGGGCGCTCCCATGGCATCGCCGCTGCTGAGGGCCAGGTGTACGTTTTCCGGCCAGGCGCATTCGCCGCCGTTGCGGAGGGTGATGTCGGAGCGCAGGATTGTGCCCGGCGGCACCACCGCATCGGTGGGGGTGACGTTGGCCCGCAGAATTTCGGCGCGGAAGACGCAGGTGATCAGCGCCGTAGCGGTCGCGTTCACCGTCGGTTGGGGCGTCGACGAGGGCGCCGGCGTGTTGATGCGCACCGGCGTAATCGTGGGCGTTGTGGGAGGTTCCGCGACCTCGGCGGTGCTCACGGCGTCCGGGTTGCCGGTGCGCCATTGCCGGATGAAAGCCGGCAGCGCGCCGCCTGTGGCGCTCCACCCCATCCCTATGACCAGCGCCAACACCACGATCAGCACCGCCACAAGGATGCCCCGTCGCCGGCGCAGAATTCCCGGGGATACCTCTTCTGTTTCCGGCGTCTCGGGTTGCGGGGGCGGCGCGGGGGTCGGCGGCCAGCTCCGCAGCAGCCGTTCCTCCAATTCCTCTTCTAACGGTTCGTGTTCGGGGAGTTGCAGGGGTTTGGTCCCGAACCGGGAGGCCGGAAGCAAGGGCATACCGTTGATCGAGAGCGGGGTATCGAAGCCCATCGCTTGCCGCAGCGTTGTTGCGAGTTCGCCGGCCGTGGCATACCGCGCCTCGGGCTTCTTCTGCAGCGTCTTCAGAATGATGTTTTCCAGGGGCTTGGGCAGCGTGGGATTGAAGCGCGTGGGCAAGGGCACCGGGTCGTTGATGTGCTTCATGACCAGCCCCATGGGCACTTCTGCCTCGAAGGGTAGATGGCCGGTCACGATCTCGTAAATCACAACACCCAGCGAATAGGTGTCCGACGCTGCCGTAGCGGAGTTCCCCGTGCCGATCTCCGGCGCCATGTAAGCTGGCGTCCCCACCATGGCGCCGCTGGCCGTGAGGCCGGTGAGGCTCACCATGCGGGCGATGCCGAAGTCGGTAAGTACCGGTTGCTGGTCTTCCGTGAACAGAATATTGGCCGGTTTGATATCCCGGTGGATCATACCGCGCCGGTGCGCGTAATCCAGGGCGTCGGCGATGGCAGCCGCAATCTGCACCCCTTCATCCAGATCGATATCGTGCGCTTGCAGCCGCTCCTTGAGGGTGGCGCCCTGGATATATTCCATGACCATGTAATAGACGCCATACTCGTCGTTGTGGTCGAAGTCGAAGACCTGGACGATGTTGGGATGTCGCAACGTGGCCACGATGCGGGCCTCGCGCTGGAAGCGGCTGACAAAACCGGCTTCTTCGGCCAGGAAAGGATGCAGGATCTTGATCGCCACCTGGCGGCCCAGCTGCACTTGCTCTCCCAGGTAGACCTCGGCCATACCCCCGTGGCCGATGTGTTCTACAATCTGGTATTTACCGAGTGTCTTGCCAATGAGAAAGAAAGTCATGCTGTGTTCATGGTCGGGCTATGAGGTTTCGTTGGCTTCTCCAACCTGGCACGTGCGAATCAGGTCCCGCAGCGTATCCCAGGCGCGGTCGAAATCTTCGGCCGGCGCCAGAATGTGATCGCGGGAAAAGGCCGAGATAGCGAAGATGCTGATCCCTGCTTCGGCCAATGCGGCGGTCAGCGTGGCGAGATACCCCACCAGGCCCAAGTCCAAAGGTAGATCGAAGGTGATCAGCCGGTAGTCTGGGGATTCCTCGGTGGCTTCGATGCCGGGCCGTACCGTTTCCCAGAGTTGGGTCGTGAGCACGAGGGTGATCTCATCCTTATCGTGCACCATGGCAATGAAGGGACCCTCATGGCCTTTGAGCATCCGGGCCGCTTCCGCGTGCTGGTGCAAGGGGAGGCGAAGGATTACGTAGGTTTCCCCATCCGTGAACAGCCGCGTCTCGGCCAACACATGTCGCAATCCTGGTGGTAGTGACACCTTACACCTCCATGACAACACGGTCTGGATCGTGATCTGTGCCGTTGCTCTCGTGTGCTGAGGGGCAACGGCGCCAACAACCGATTCTTGTTCTCATTATACTCGTGAACACCGCAACGACAAGAGGGGGAAAAGTAGCCACGTTTTCCCTGACGCGTCCCCTGTAGCGCGGAGCGGCGCTCCGCCCGTCCACAGATTGCGCAGAAAAGCAGCCTCCGGGTGTGATGCATTTGGCTAACCTGGGAAACACCAGGTGCACCGATCTCAGTCCTACTTTGCAAATAGCTTGTCCTGAACACATCTCAATGTGATACTCATAGCGTTCCTTGAGGATGCCTGTCACTCGAACGTGCAGCGAAATACTATTATTTTTGAACCAGTGG
>JAFGNR010000304.1 GCA_016926915.1 Anaerolineae bacterium | reverse complement strand
GGCGCCGCGCGTCGCTCGCATCCTGTTGCCCTGAGCGCTCCGGTTCCGGGTCCTAGTGTGGCGCATACCGACATCAGATTCCGCTTTCGTGGTATGTTAACGCAGCGTTGAACTCTTGTTAACAATTTTGTGCTATGCTTTAGGAAAACACGCTTTCACCGGTGAAATACATGGGAAGCAGCATCGTGAAAGCGGGGGAAAAAAGTTAAAATCCTTGACGTAAAATATCACCTATGTTATAATTGCATTGTTGCGGGCCACTGGAGGGCCCGTACTATGGTGAGAATAAAACTTGCTTCTCTGACTCATGCCCAGGTAGGACAACGAGAAGCCGTTGTTTTGGATTTTGAGTCGCTAGAAGTTGATGACCTTTTTTTGGCTTCTCTCAAGGGTGAGTTGGTTTTCACTCGTGTGGCAAATGGGATCTTGGTAGAAGGGAACCTGAACACCGCTGCACAAACTGAGTGCACCCGGTGTTTGGACTCCTTCTTTGTACCCATCCTGGTCGAACTTGAAGGCATGATCGGGCTTCCCGGTGCGTCGTTGAGCCCAGAACGTCCCGTAAGGGTATCTGAAGATGGATGGGTTGATTTAGCGCCTCTAATCCGTGAGCACGTTTGGCTTGGCCTCCCTCTTAACCCAGTTTGTTCGCCTGACTGCGCCGGTCTGTGCCCGGAATGTGGGGGTAATATCAACCGTGGTGAATGCACCTGTACCGGGGAAGAACTGGTCGACCCGCGTTGGGAAGTGCTCCGATCGCTCCTCAAACAAAATGGGGGCGATTAATATGTATGGGATCTATGTGAGGTAAAAGGCCTATGGGAGTGGTAACAGAACTATTGGAAAAGGCCGAGGTCCAGGGCTATCTCACGTTGGACGATGTATTGGAAGCGCTGGATGAGGATGTGTTGGAAGACGAAGACGCGGTGGAAGTGATACTGGTGGAGTTGCGGAAGGCCGGGGTCGAGTTGGAGATCGATGATGAAAGTGATCAAGACGAAGACCAGCCGCCTCCGCCAGCGCAGAGTGTGGATGACGACGATATCGACGAAACCTGGGAAGATGAGGACACTTATGATCTGAGCGGGATTGGCGTCGATGACACGGTAGCGTTGTATCTTCGGGAGATGGCGCGGGTGCCCTTGCTTTCAACCGAGGAAGAAGTCAATCTGGCAAAGCGTATCGAGCTGGGTAGAGAAGCCGAGGAATTACTGCGCAGTAATGGGCATTCGGGTGATGAAAAACTCTGCCTGCAGCAAGAGATCGAACAAGGTAAAGCAGCGCGTGATCACTTGATTCGCGCCAATACCCGTCTGGTCGTGAGTATTGCCAAGAAATACATCGGTCGCGGGGTGCCGTTCCTGGACTTGATCCAAGAGGGCAACCTGGGGTTAATGAAGGCAGTCGAGAAATTCGAATACCAGCGGGGCTACCGTTTCAGCACCTATGCCACGTGGTGGATTCGGCAGACGATTACGCGCGCGATAGCGGACCAGGGACGCACGATTCGCGTTCCCGTCCACATGAGCGACCGGATTCGCCGGCTATATCGCCGTGCGCAAGAAATCGAACAGGAACGGGGCGTGCGGCCCACGCCGGAAGAGTTGGCCCAGGAATTGGGACTGGAACCCCGCAAGGTCCAGTGGATGATGCGGGTATCCTGGCAGCCGTTGAGCCTGGAGCGCCCGGTCGGCGATGATGAGGACAGCGAACTCAGCGCCTTTATCGAGGACGAACATACGCCGACGCCGGCTGACACGACATATCAGGAATTACTCCGTGATCGGTTGGAAGAGGTGCTCGCGACGCTGAATCCGCGCGAAGTACGCATTTTGCGTATGCGTTTCGGCCTGCAAAATGGGCAAAGCTATACACTCGAAGAAGTGGGAAAGAAATTCGGACTCACCCGCGAGCGCATTCGCCAGATCGAAGGGCAGGCGCTGCGCCGCCTGCGGCATCCGAGCCGTAGTCGTGACTTGAGAGATTACCTGTACTGAGACTGAATATGAGACCCTATTCGATACGTGCGATGATGATGTGCAGCTGGCCGTGGCGCCAGGAGAGCGAGGACTCCTGAAGCGCACGGCCCGTCATGCATCGTCATGCACGGGACCCACGGCAAGTACCCGCCAGCCTCGCTGGCGGGTTTTTTATGTCCCGGTATTCGTCTATACTGTAATCAGTCGTTGAAGGAGGCGTGTGATGGAAGGAAAGAAGGTTTTGGTTGCGGTCGCCTGGCCCTATGCCAACGGCGATCTCCACGTGGGGCATCTGGCAGGAGCGTATCTTCCGGCCGATATTTTTGCCCGTTATCACCGGTTGGCCGGCAATGATGTCTTGATGGTTTCGGGGTCTGATTCTCACGGGACGCCCATTACGGTCAGCGCGGAGAGAGAGGACGTGACGCCGCGCGAGATTTTCGAACGGTATCACGCCCGTTTTTTGGAAACGCAGCAGGCCATCGGTATCAGCTATGATCTCTTTACCCATACCGACACGCTCAATCACCGGCGGGTCGCGCAGGATGTGTTCCTGCGCTTGTTGGATAAGGGACTTCTGTACACCGAACGGCAACGCCAGTTCTACTCGGAGACCTTGGACCGCTTCCTGCCCGACCGCTACGTGGAAGGCGTGTGCCCCTACTGCGGGTATGGCGAGGCGCGCGGCGATCAATGCGATAATTGCGGGCGGCTTCTCGACGCGCTGGAACTCGGTAATCCTCGCTGCAAGATCGACGGGTCGACTCCTGTAATTCGCGAGACAGAGCATTTCTTCCTGGACCTGGGTAAACTGGAATCCGAGGTGTTGGCCTACCTGGAGGCGGGCAAGGAACACTGGCGTCCTAATGTGCTTCGGTTCTCCACGAACTACGTCAAGGGCGGCCTGCGCGGCCGTCCGATCACCCGGGATATCGATTGGGGCATTCCAGTTCCTCTGGAAGGCTACGATCACAAATGCCTCTATGTCTGGTTCGAAGCTGTGATCGGTTATCTTTCCGCCAGCATCGAGTGGTCGCACTTGAAGGCCGCTCCTGATGCGTGGAAGGCCTGGTGGTACGCGCCTGAAGCCCTGACCTATTACTTCATCGGCAAGGACAATATCCCATTTCACACCATCATCTGGCCTGCCGAGCTGATCGGCGTGGAGCGTCTGTACGAAGATGCCGGAACTTTCAACCTGCCCTATGACGTTCCGGCCAATGAATTCATGAATATCCAGGGGGCACAGGCCTCGAAGAGCCGGCGTTGGGCCGTTTGGATTCCTGATTTGCTCTCCCGGTACGATCCGGATGCCGTGCGATTCTACCTGGCATCTGTTATGCCGGAGACGCGGGACACCGATTTTTCGTGGGAAGACTTCGTGGAACGGAACAACAACGAGCTGGTTGGAGTGTGGGGGAACCTGGCAAATCGCGTGCTATCCTTCACAGCGAAGCGGTTTGGCGAAGTGCCGCAGCCGGTCAACCTGGATGACGTGGATCGCGGGTTGTTGGATCGCGCGGCAGCAGCGTTCGACCGTGTGGGCGAATACCTTGCTACGGCGCAATTCCGTGCTGCGCTCGCAGAGGCTTTCGATCTCGCCCGGGAAACCAACCGGTATCTGGAGATCAAGGCGCCCTGGCACGAGATCAAGACGAATCGTGAAGCTGCGGGGACCAGTCTCTACGTCGCGTTGCAGTCGATCAATGCGTTGAAGGTCCTGTTGGCTCCCTTCCTGCCGTTTACGTCTGAGAAGTTGCATCACCTGCTCGGTTTCGAGGAACCGCTGTTTGGCGAGCAATTCATCACAGAGGTGACCGAGGACGCCCGCCCGCACGACGTTCTACGTTACGACGGCAGCCCGGCAACGGGGAAATGGGCATTCGAGACCCTCGCGGCCGGGCGTCCTTTGGCGCAGCCCGAACCCTTGTTCGTAAAACTGGATCCGACTGTCGCCGCCGAAGAAGCGTCGCGGTTGGGTGCGTGATCTTCCGGAAAGGCCCAGGCGCGGCTGTGGCGATGGCCGCGCCTGGCGTCTCGGTACGGAGACTGGATGGGGCGATTGATCGGCGTTTTGGGTGTGTTATAATCGATTGCATCCAGAAATGTGACCACCAAGGTCCTGTTTCCGTCATACATAGTAGGAAGATGACAGGAGCCGGCTCATCGACGAGCATGCGATCTTCGAGTCCCTATTTCGGGAGTATGAAGCGCGAATCTGCACCTATCTTGTGCGTCTCACGGGCAATCTGGCCCGTGCACAGGAATTGACGCAGGAGACCTTTTTGCGCGCCTTTCGCACACTCGAAAAGGGGGAGATATTTGAAAACCCGCAGGCCTGGCTCTTTCGAGTAGCGTCGCGTCTGGCCATCGATGAACACCGGCGCAAAGGACGTTTCCCGGACCAGGAACTCGGCGATCTGGCGTCCGGAGATGACGGAAGCGATGAGGGCGCCATTCTCGAACGCGTGATGGTGCAGGCGGCTCTCAATGCCCTGCCGACCCGGTACCGGATTCCATTGGTCTTGTATGTCTACGAAGATTGGCAAGTTGCTGAGATTGCCAGAGTCTTAGGGCTTTCGGTGAGCGCCGTGAAAATGCGTCTTCACCGAGCGCGAGAGATGTTCCGAAAGCACTATGGTGAGGAACGGAAATGATAAACGCGTGTAAACGGGTACAGCGATTGTTGGCGCTGCGTCCGGAGGCGTGGGGCGAAGCCGAACGTTTAGTGGTGTCGCGCCATCTGGCCGGGTGTGCAGAATGCGCGCGCATCCGAGATATTTATCGCGAGCAGGATCGTCTCATTTGCGCACTTCCGGCGGTGTCTCTCACGGCGGCGCAACGCGCCCATGTGCTGGGCGAGGTGCAATCGCGCTCCAGGCGGATAATGCCCGGTCTCAAGGTGGGGCTGGCTTTCTTGGGCGCTGCCATGATCCTTACCGCTCTGGCCATTATCTCCGTGGTGGGCAATGCCTTGCGCCCCCCGCTTACCCCTACGGCCAGCGCAGTTACCGCCATGGTGACGCTTCCCTCGTCGATGCAGTGGGCCGTGCGTGCAACCCCGGTGGCGCCCCCTGTTACTCCTACAACCACGCCCGGCGTCACGGCGCCGCCGCCGCCTGAACTTGAATCGCCGGTCCTGCGCTTTGACCGGTGAAAAGGAGTCCTGATTGATGCAGTGGCAGAAACTTTCCCGTTGGGAACGGGTCGTATTTGTCGTCATCCTGGTGCTGGCATTGCTGTCGCGCTTCTATATTCTGGGGGAGCGCGTAACGAGTCATGATGAGAGCTTGCATACCAAGTTTTCGTTCTATCTGTATGCCGGACAGGGGTACACGCACAACCCGATGATGCATGGTCCGTTGTTGTTCCACCTGACAGCCTTGAGCTACTTCCTGTTTGGCGTGAGCGACTTCACGGCGCGGATTGTTCCGGCCCTGTTTGGTGTGGCGCTGGCGCTCTCTCCGTTCCTTTTCCGCCGGCAGCTGGGACGGTTTGGAACCGTGGCGGCTTCGATCATGCTCCTGGTATCGCCCACGATCAGTTACTATTCCCGTTATATCCGTCACGACATCCTGAATATGTTGGCGGCGGTCGTATTGATCTGGGCCATCCTGCAGTACCTTGCGGAGGGAAAAGCCCGCTGGTTATATGTTCTGACCGCAGCCTTTGCTTTCATGTTCACGACGAAAGAGACTGCCTACATCTACACGGCCATCTTCTTCATCTTGCTCACCACGCCTTTAGCCTGGCAAGTGCTGAGTGGGCAATGGGTGCGCCCCAGATTATTCACCTTCTTCCTGATTGCCGTAGCAGTGATTCTGATAAGCGTGGGGATCTTCGCGCTGGCCTTGACGAGGGGCGAGGTGGTTGAGGAGCCCTTGCAAGGCGCCGCCAGTACGGCGGAGACTATCGTGCCGTTGTGGGGCAAGCTCGCCCTGGGGGTTGCGGGTGTGGCCATGGTTAGTGTGGTGGGGCTAGCCTTCTTAGGTTATGGCGAAGGGACGCTGCGCCGTACGCGCTGGTTCGATCTTCTGATGTTGATGGGGACGTTGACTCTGCCGCTAGGCGCCGCCGTCGTGATCCGGCTCGCGGGCGTCAATATGCTGGATCTCTACAATGCCTTGATTGGCGGTCACCTCTCCAATCTTATCGGCATGGATCTCTATGTTACGCTTGGTATCACCCTCGCTATGTTGATAGGCTCGGTCCTGCTGGGGCTCTGGTGGCATCCTCGGCGCTGGCCCGCTTTTGCTGCTATTCACTACAGCATCCTCGCGGTTTTCTACACGACCGTCTTTACGAATCCCTTGGGGTTCCTCAGCGGGCTGCTGGGAGCGCTGGCCTACTGGTTGGCACAGCAGGGGGTCGAACGAGGCGGCCAACCTGAATACTACTATGCACTCCTCATGCCGCTGTACGAGTACCTTCCGTTGTTGCTGTCCTTGACCGGTGTGGGCGGGGCTCTGGCTACGTTGTTGCAGCGGCCATCCTCCCCAATGCCACCGGTGACGGATGAGGCGCTACAGGAAGGAGACGCGACGCTCCCCATCGTTGAGGAGATGCCGCAGGATGTGACGATGTCCGTAGAGCGCTTTTTTCCTGTTTTTCTCCTGGGGTGGACTGCTTTATCGTGGCTGGCGTATACGGCGGCGGGGGAGAAGATGCCCTGGCTCACGGTTCACATCGCGCTGCCGACGATCTTCCTGGCAGCCTGGGGTGTGGATTGGGTGCTCAAAGATCTGGACCTGAGGCTTCTGGTACGGCGGTGGGGATGGCTGGTCGCCGTGGCGCTGGGTTTTACTGCCGCGGGCACAGTGGTGTTCGTGTCGTCCGTAAGGGACAGCTTGGCCTTGCTGAGCGCCGGGGTCTCCCCTGCCGGGTTCAGCCTGGCCCAACTCCAGGAGTTCGGACGGGCTATCGGGGGCCTGTTGGGCGCCGTGGTCTCGCTCCTCGTCCTGATCTGGGCCACGAGGCGCGCCGGGACAGGTCACGCGATGCGCGCGGCCTTCCTGGCAGTGGCGGCGTTCCTGACCATCCTTTCCCTACGTACCATGACGGCGGCCAATTTTGTGAATCATGATCTGGCCAAAGAATTCATGGTCTACGCGCACGCGGCCCCGGACGTCAAGGTGGCCCTGGAACAGATTCAGGACATTTCCTGGCGCACCACAGGTTCTCCTTACGATGTCAAAATCGCCTACGGGCAGCAGGAATACACGGTGTTTTCGTGGTACATGGTCAAGTATCCCAATGCGGTCTACTATGGCGATACGCCGGATCCCAATACGCTCAAGGATTTCCCTGTCATCATTGCCGGCTCGGATCACTGGTCGGCCGTGGATGCTATCGTGGGGTATGACTACGACCATTTTGACTACAAGTTCCTCTGGTGGCCGATTGAAGACTACAAGGGGTTGACATGGGAGCGCATCCGGGAATCCTTTACCAATACCGAATTGCGCGCCGCGCTCTGGGATATCATCTGGAATCGCGACTACGACCGGTATGCCCAGGTCAAGGGGCGCACGATTACGCTCCAGCAGTGGCCCTATCGCAATGAGTTCCGGCTCTATGTGAAGAAAGATTTAGCCAATGAAGTATGGGGGTACCGTTACGGCAGCAGCGGTTATCAGGTGGTAGGCCCTGAGCCGACGCCTCTGGTCGATCCCTATTCCAACCAGCCGCTGGATGTTGCGCTGCTCTCTACGGCGATTCTTCCCGGCGCTGCACCGCGCGGCCTGGCGGTCGCTGCCGATGGTTCCCTTTACGTGGCCGACACTACCCAGCAACGCCTCTGGCACGTGAATGCCCAAGGGGCGATCCTGAATGCGTGGGGAGAACCGGGGACTGGGCCGGGGCAATTCCAGGAACCCTGGGGGGTGGCTGTCGATGCGGAAGGCAACGTCTACGTCGCCGATACTTGGAACCATCGTATTCAGAAGTTCAATGCGCAAGGCGATTTCCTGTTGAGTTGGGGAACCTTTGGTCAATTCATGCTCGGCGATCTCAATGGGCGGGGCGCCTTTTACGGCCCCCGTGGCGTCGCGGTGGGCCGGGATGGCCGTGTGTATGTGACCGATACCGGCAACAAGCGAGTGCAGGTATTCGATGCCCAGGGTCAATACCTCTCAGAATTTGGCGGCGGCGGGCGCAATCCCGGTCAGCTGAACGAACCGGTAGGTATTGCTATCAGCGCTAACGGCGAGGTTTTTGTGGCCGACAGCTGGAATCAGCGGATCCAGGTCTTCAACGATCAGGGCGTTTTCCTGCGCCAGTGGAGCGTTCCTACATGGAGCGTTCAGAATCCCGAGGATAAACCCTACATCGCCGTAGATTCATCAGGATCGACCTACATAGGGGATGCCGAGCGCGGTCGGGTGCTGGTGTTCGATGGCGGGGGCGGGTTCCTGGGAACGCTGGGCGCTTTCCAGGGGCTAGATTTCCCGGTTGGCGTGGCCGTCTCGGCCGGCGGTCAGCTCTACGTTGCGGATGCGCATGCCGCGCAGGTGTTAGGGTTCAGTTTGCCCTAGCGAGTGCAGGAAGGGGGCGTCATTGGATTTCTTTGAGGTCTTTTCGGTTTTCGAAGCGGTGGACGACGTTGCGTTGAAGGATCGTTCGCTGCGTTTGATCGGACTGGCTGCTATCCCCCAAGATGAAGATGCTTTTTACTTCGAATTGAGCCGCCCGCGCCATTGGGGACGTTCCCGTTCGGGCGTCGACATCGTGGGGATTGGCGGCGCCCAGCTGCGGGCCGACATGCCGCGCACGCCGGTCGCCGAGTTGACCCGTTATCTCCGCGATGCCTGGGACAGCAAGCCCAGATTCGTCGCCCGCGAGCACGTCTTCCTGGTGGAGGGAGAGCGTTTTGTGGTGCTTTCCGGGGAATTCTTTGCATCTCAAGCCGTACCCCACATGTTGATCATCACGCCGCCCCGGTTGGGAGGCGGGGAGATGCCCGACGCGCTCGTGCAGGCCGTTTACTTCCCCTGGCTGCGTGGACGTCCCCGTCCGGCGGACGCCACGGTAATTGTGCGTGTGGAGCGAACGGCCCTGTCCACCTTCCTGGAACGCGATGAGTGGACGGCGGCGGCGCTGGGCGAGCAGCCGTGGGCTGAGATTCACGCCGCCAGGCCGCCCGCTCGCGAAGCGGTATTGCGACCGGTGCTCGCACTGCGCGGCATTCAGCAGGTTTGGCGGGCGGGCCAGCTGTTGCTGGAAGATCTGGCATAACGTTCACTGCATCGTGGCGCCGGCTGCGGACTGGGCTGGCAGTTTATGGAGGGAGCATTGGCAAATGTCATTACCTTAAGTCGGATTCCCCTGCTGGCAGTAATCGTACTTCTGCTCTACCAGCCATCGGGGGTGGGACGGATCGTTGCTGCCCCGCTGATCCTGATACTCATCCTGATGGATACTTTCGACGGCGTGCTGGCCCGGGCGCGTGGGGAGACCAGCTTGCTGGGCAGCATTCTCGACATTGCCGCCGATCGCACGGTCGAATATGTGTTGTGGATTGTGTACGCGCATCTGAATCTCATCCCAGTGTTGCTCCCTCTGCTGGTAGTTGTGAGAGGCACCTTTGTGGATGCGGTGCGCTCCGTTGCACCTTCTCGGGGTCTCAAGCCTTTCGATTTGTTGCGTTCGACGGTGGGACGTTTCCTGGTAGGTTCCCCGTGGCTGCGTACACCTTTCGCAGTGGCTAAAGCCGTGACCTTCATTCTCCTGGCATTGACCTTCGGTCTACAAACCCTGTCGCATCCCCTCGGTGAACATCTGTGGGTTCCCTCCCAGGTTGCAGCCTGGTTTGCACTGGGTCTGTGTCTCTTGCGAGGGCTTCCTGTGTTGGTTGAAGCGCCGCGCACCTTGGGAACAGCGTCTTCTTCTCGGGAAAGCTAGCCACATGGGAATGAAGGCCCTCTTCGCGAGAGGTTGGCCTACCCGTTTGGGGGTGTGGTTGGGTAAATGGCTACCCCGGTGGGGAGGACACGCTACCGCCGGTCTGGCTGCACGTTCGATCGCGACGTTCAAACCGGACGTTTATCATACGGTCGTTGCTAATCAACGGCAGGTCTTGGGCCCAGACGTGGATGTGGCGGTTGTTCGGATGTGCGCCTATCATGTCTTTAGAAACGCAGCGCGCAGTTATTATGAGCTCTTCCACAATGTGGGACGAGGCCGGTTGCTGGTGTCGCAGTTCGAGCCTCCGGTTCTGATAACGCCTGAGTCGCAGCAGTATCTTCAACAGGCCGTGAGTTCGGGACGCGGCGTCTTCATTTTGGGGTGTCATACCTCCAATTTCGACCTGTCCGGCATCGCCTTGTGCCAATACATGCCGGCGCCGCTGCAAGTGCTTTCGTTGGCAGATCCTACAGCCGGATTCGAGCTCTTCAACCGCCTGCGCCGGGAAGCGGGCGCTATGGTTACGCCGATCAGTCCCGAAACCTTGCGGCAAGCGATGCGTCGTCTGAAGGAGGGCGAAGCCGTCATCACCGGCGTCGATCGCCCGATCGGCGAGGGGGATGCCCCCGTGCAGTTCTTTGGCGCTGAAGCGCATCTGCCCACCGGCTATATTCGCATTCCGATGCGTACCCGGAGCCTCGTCATGACCGCCGCCCCGTTCTATGAAGAAGGCGCCTACCGGATTCATGTCAATCCACCTCTGGAGATGGTTGATACGGGGGATCGCGACCGTGACGTCCAGGTCAATCTGCGAAAGGTGCTTTCTGAAGTCGAGGATCTCATTCGCCGCCATCCTGATCAGTGGATGATGTTCGTTCCCGTTTGGGAATGATCAAGAAGTTCTCTTTGGATTTCTAACGATACCCCTTCCGGGCCCTGCGCGGGACCGGGAGGGGTGTTGTGTTGTGGGGGCGATGTATTCGTAAATGATTCGTTAAACACAGGAGGTATCATTGACAATCGGAGTGCCACTTCCTATAATGGAAGTATCATACCTTTTGCTTGGGAGTGCGCAGGAACAAAAGATGCTTCGATCGAATAGGCTTTCCGTAAAGCGGGTACGTGGGCGCCGGTTTCCAGCCTATTTGCCGTTGGGCGCAAGCGGTTTTTCCAATTCTGGTTGCATTGTAGCTAGACAGCGATGTTTCGCGCGTCTCCATGAGTTACTTCAATGACATGTTTTCAGAAAACCATATCAAGGAGGATGTAATGCGTAGAGTGTGGGCTTCAGTCATGATGTTGGTGTTGGCAGCGGTACCGTTTCTAGGAATGGGTCCGGCAACACGCGTGGAGGCCGCAACGCCCCCGGTAATCAGTGAGATTCGAATCGATCAGCCCAGTAGTGACAATGACGAGTACTTCGAGCTGGCGGGCACGCCGGGTATGGCGCTGGACGGGCTGACCTATCTGGTAATCGGCGACGGTACCGGCGGTAGCGGGGTGATCGAGGCGGTGGTGAATCTGGCGGGACAGGCGATCCCGGCGAGCGGCTACTTCGTCGCTGCAGAGGCGACATTCACGCTGGGGACGGCGGACCTGGTGGCAGACCTGAACTTCGAGAACAGCGACAATGTGACGCACCTGCTGGTGAACGGGTTCACGGGCAGCGATGGGGACGATCTGGACACGGACGACGACGGCGTGCTAGACATCACGCCATGGACAGAGCTGGTGGACCTGATTGCGGTGATCGAAGAAGAGAACCCACCCTCGGGGACCGAATACCATTATGGCCCGCCGGCGGTGGGACCGGATGGCGCGTTTATGCCGGGCCACGCCTATCTGTGCCCGG
>JAFGNR010000063.1 GCA_016926915.1 Anaerolineae bacterium | reverse complement strand
GAGGATGCCTATATCCTTATCCATGACAAGAAGGTCTCCGCTGCCCAGGATCTGGTCCCGATTCTGGAGAAGCTGGTTCAGAAGGGCGTGCGCAACCTGGTTATTATTGCCGAGGATGTCGATGGTGAGGCGCTCGCCACGTTGGTTGTTAACAAGCTGCGCGGTTTGCTGACGGCGCTGGCCATCAAGGCCCCCGGTTTCGGCGATCGCCGCAAGGCCATGTTGCAGGACATCGCGGTTCTCACCGGCGGCCAGGTTATCACCGAGGAACAGGGGCGCAAGCTGGATGGCGCCACGTTGGCCGATCTGGGTCGCGCCGACAAGGTCATTTCCACCAAGGATGATACCACCATCGTCGGTGGGCGTGGGGAAGACCTCCAAATTACCGGCCGCGTCGAGCAAATCAAGATCGAAATCGACAACTCCACCTCCGACTATGACCGCGAGAAACTGCAGGAACGTCTGGCGAAGTTGGCCGGCGGCGTGGCTATCATCCGCGTGGGCGCTGCCACCGAGACCGAGCTCAAGGAAAAGAAGCATCGCGTCGAGGATGCCCTGAGCGCGACTCGCGCTGCCGTCGAAGAGGGGATTGTGCCCGGCGGTGGTGTGGCGCTGATTAACGCCATGAAAGTTCTTGAGGAAGTCAAGATGGATTACGCCGACGAGCAGACCGGCGTGGCGATTCTCAAGAAGGCCCTGGAAATGCCCATCCGCCGGATCTCTTCCAATGCCGGTCAGGATGGCGCGGTGATTCTGGACGCCGTGCGCCGCAAGCAGGTTGAGATGGATAGCAACCTCATTGGCTACGACGTCATTACTGGCGAGTTCAAGGACATGCTGAAAGCCGGCATCATCGATCCCGCCAAGGTGACCAAGGGTGCGTTGCTGAACGCTGCGTCTGTTGCCGCGATGGTGCTGAGCACCGAAGCGCTGATCACCGACATTCCCGAGCCCGAACCGCCTGCTCCGGCAGCCCCCGGCGGCGGCATGGGTGGCATGTACTAAACCGGCGCGAGACGGTTTGCGAACATTCCAAAACAGAACGGCCCTGCACTGTGCAGGGCCGTTTCGCTTTCCTGGTTTATCGCGCAGCTTACTCTATTCGCGACGACGAAGCAGCCAGGCGCCGGTTACGAGTGTCACGGTAAGCAAGCTCCATCCCCAGCCAGATGTGGGGTGAGCCTGGAAACTCTGGATGAAGATCGCGTTGGGGGCGCCTGTTACCGCAGCCTTCACGGGCCCGTGAAGCGTCGCCGCGCCGGACGCGTCTACATCTTCCAACCAGTAGTCAAATATC
The DNA here is from genome assembly GCA_016926915.1 of Anaerolineae bacterium. Lineage (GTDB taxonomy): Bacteria > Chloroflexota > Anaerolineae > B4-G1 > SLSP01 > JAFGNR01. Next base: position 11,573 of record JAFGNR010000063.1, on the reverse strand, counting down.
ACGTTGGGCGCCGCCGTCAGATCGTCCCAGCTATAGATGTTGCCGGCGCCATTTCCTGGCAGCTGGGCCGGGATCAGGGCGGCATTGACTTTGACGCGGGGCGCCTCTCCTTGTGCACTACGATAGAGATTGAAGCCCAGCAGGTCGAATTCCGTGGCGGTCTCCCATTCCAGCCGAATCCCGTCATCGTGGGGGAACCCCTCAAAACGGATCAACTCCACAGCCGTAGGAACTCCATCATCGAGGGTCCACCTCGAGAATTCCGTCACGCCACGGGTTGTGACCGTGTTGTTGACCGGATCCCGATCCCCCGCCGCGACGGCGTGTGCTTCCCATACGCTGCCCGTCCAGCGGTAGAGATCCAGGGCGCCTTCTGCGTTAGCATACAATTCCCCGTCGTCGTAGGCCAGGGTCAGAGCGGCGCTAAATCCACTGCGCCCCGGCGCCGAGATGTCGTAGTAGCGCATCACGGCGCTGTAGGCATCAGGGGGGAAGTGGTTCTCGTAAACGCGTAGCGTGACGTCGCAGTTGGCATCGGGGGCCGCGTCGCTGCTGGGGAAGTCGAGAACCGCGCCGGTGAGACCGAATATGTAGGCGCCGCCGGCGCCGCCGGTGATGGATTGGATGGCCTGCTCGCTGCGTCCGCCCATCGTGGGGGTGCCCGGTGTTTCGTCGCCGCCCGTGTTTGGCCAATGGAACTGGGCATTCAGATATTGCAAGGCTCCGCCGCTGCTATTGCCCTCGACCGGCGAAGCGCCGAACACCCAGCTGCTGTCCCAGTTGCTCTGGTAGAGGACGACGCCCAAATCTGCGTCCCAATCGAGGGCGCCGTTGAGGCGCGCGCGGGGAATGCGCGCCTCGCAGATCGCCCCGCTGCTATCCTCATTCACTTCGATGCCGCTGGTTCCCACGTTGGTCCACGCACTACCATTTCTTTGGAAGAAGAAGGTCGTGTTGGTCCCTTTGTTGTATTCCAGGATGTAGTCGGGTTGGCCGGTTGCCGGGAACGCTGCGCCGGCATATCCCACCGTGTCGTTGGCGGCGCCGCTGTCCACGTCGAGACCCAGGATGCACTTGTCGCCGCCGCCGCCGCCATTCCAGGCTGCGTAGATATACCGCTCATCCCAGGTCGCGGAGTTGGTCGCGCCGTCGCGTCCGCTGAGTTGTTCGTTGGCCCGCCAGTCGCTCAGGTCGGCATCGATAGGAATCGAATGGGGCGTGGTCGAAGCGTTGCTCACGAACAGAATCGTGGTGTTGCTGCCGGTGTTGCCGGCAGCGCCCGTCCAATCTGTATAGGTCGCCCGCAGCTCGTAGATTCCCTGGGGGAATGTCGCGTCTTCCAGGAGATATTGCCAGTTGTTGCCTTCGTCTTGTTCGAAGGCGAAATCGCTGCCATAGGGCGTCCAGGCGCCCCAATCCTGGGTGGCCGTATCCCATTGGCGATACTCCAGCTCTACCTGAACCGCGTCTCCGGTCGTGGCGACGCCGGCGTTGGTCAGACCTGAGGCGTAGACTTCGACCCGGAGATCGAACGAGACGCCGGCGTCGAGGAAGGTCTCGGTGGGAACGCCGAAATCTTCGTTGCCCAGGAAGCTGACGGGGCTGAAATCGCTCTCCGCGCTGTCACAAGTTACGGCGGCGTAGGCATCACAATCCGTGACAGTGATGCCGTAGGGGTTTTCCTGGGCCAACAGATACAGGTCACAGCTCCCAGTCGCATCGAAGGTCAGATTGCTGCCGGAGGGCAACCACTTATCGCCGTCGTTGCGATAGAATTTGTACTCGTCGTTATCGCCCAGCGCCGCATTCACGGTGTGATCCAGCGAGTGAATGGCGTCGCCCGCGAACTGGTCTCCCTGGGCGGCGTTGTCATAAAGCGGGCACGCGGCGCCGCTCCATCCGCATTGTTCGCCGCGCAGGGAGTAGGAACCGCCATTGGGATGGGAGGTTCGCAGCCGAATCGCAACGTCGTCATTGACAAGTGTGCCCAGGTCTGACCACGACGTGCCGCTGTTGCTGATCCAGGTGCGTCCGGTCTCGCTGGGGCCGTTGCCATCGGCCGCGATCGGGAAGTTATAGCTGGCGTTGGTGAAAAAGACCGCCGCGTAGACATCATCACTTGCAGTGAGTGCGATGGGACTGGGCAGCGCGACCGAGTGAAAGCCCGCCTCATTGTAGGTCACGTCCGCAACCGAGGCCAGCAGATTGCTCAGGGTGCTGCCGTTGAAGGTGTCATAGAGATAGACATCCACGGTGGCCGGTGCGTCATTGGTCCAGAACTCGATGTTTGTAGCCTGCGTATCGGCCGGCGGCGTGAACTCGGCCAGTCCCCAGGCCGTGGTGTCGCCATATCCCCAGCTTGAGTTGTAGCCATCCTCGTCATAGTACATCACGTAATCTCCGGGGTCGTAGTCCTTCCAATCCCCCACGAACGAGGTGCGCAACCCCACATTGGCTGCGCCATACGTCACGTAGAAATACCCGCCATCTCCCCACCCGCTCCCCCAGCTATTCTTCACAATCCAGCCTTCGGCGGGTGTGCTCCCGCCCTGGACGGGCGGCAGGTTGTTGCTCCAGCCCACCAGGGTCACGCAATGGTTGGTGGATTCGGGCGACGAGGTGTAATTGAGCGTATAGCTGCCATCGTAGCTCCCGTTGAATCCCTGGCCTGAGTCGGCATACATGCTGGTCGTCAGCGGGCCATAGTCGTACAGGTATTGTTTGAGCGCCTCCGTAGCAGGCATGGAGGAGCCTGAGACGATGTGCCAATCCAAGAGGGTCTTACTATACGGGACGCACGAATTGCAGTCGACATCCGCGGCCACGTAGGGGTCGTCGGATTCCAAGACGACGCCTTTCGTAGAAAACAGGGGCATCAGCATCTGGAAGCTCCCCCCGTCGCAACTGCCGGATCCGGTGTTGTTGATCTCGCGCCAATTACATTCCTTTGCGTTGTTCTCCGAGAAGTCGAATGTGCCTATCCCGTCCATCAGCATAGTGCTTTCGATGTGGGCGATGGAGCCAAAAGCGTAGCACGAGCCACAGCTGCCCTGGTTTTTGACGGGGGTAACGCGCCCGCCATCCTGCGTGCGCCAATCGAGCACTGCGGGGAGGTCCTGGAGGTTGACATCGCCCAGAACGCGGCTGGGGTCCAAGTGCGCAAAGTCGGTTTCCGGCATGCGATAGCCGGTGCGTGGGGGCAGGGGTTCCGCTTCCCGCGTGGCTGGGGGGCTGGCTTCGGGCGCCGGTTCTTCGGCTATCAGTCTGCCTGAAAGGGTCGCAGCCAACATTCCCGTGAATAACAGCATCAGAATTGTGAATCTCAAACTTTTTCGTTTCATTGATCTCTCCTATGATACTGGGCACGAACAGGTTTGCGTGGTGAGATCGCGGCAACGATGGCCGGAGGCGCGAGACTAAAGAGGTATGCTGCCTGATCTGGGCCGACGCATCGTGTTCCATGCTAAGGACTGGACTTCATCTAGTTCGGCTCAAGCTCCTGATTTCTGTACGTTCAAGGATACTCGAATTCGGCCATTTTGTAAATACTGAATTCTAACGTTTGCCTGGGGGGATTCCGGGTGTGCGGGAGGGCGCTGCTGTTGGGCAAAAAGGCCGCCGGTGCTATGCCGGCGGCGAAAAGCAACGGACATTTTGCGTGAAGTGCGTAGCGCACTTCACAAGCCAGAGTCGTTGCTAGAAGTATGGCGCCTGCTCGCCCCAGACGCCGTGCAGCTTCCCGAGAGCTTCACGGGGCGCCGCCTGATCTGTGCAGCGCGCGCAACCCCTTTTCTGTTACGGTCCAGAGTTTCGCTTTATGCCCTTCCGCGCTGCACATAGCCCGCAGTGCGCAGTCTGCGCACCCATCGCTGCACTGGGGGGCCTCGACCAGATAGCCCTGTCTGGCGAGGTGCTCGGTGAGCTGCTGAACCATCTGCGGTGTGGTATGCAGCGCCTCGGCCAGCTGCGGCGGCGTGTGCAGCCGGTCGCTGCGATTCAGGATCTCTAGCAGTTGGAAGAGCATGGCTTACAGACCCAACAAGACGCCAAGTTGATAGACGCCGATGCCGGCGCCGAGCGAAAGCCCTAACATAAGAAACAGACTGGCGATCATCCATTTGGTCCCGGCTTCCTGTTTGATGGTTGCGACCGTGGCCACGCAGGGAATGAACAGGATTTGCGTGGTGAGAAAAGCCAGGGCGCCCGCCGGGCTTAGAACTGTGGGAAGCACGGTTTCATAGTCGCCGTAAAGCACCCCCAGGGTGGCTATGGTATTCTCTTTGGCAATGAAACTCGTCAGCAGCGCCGTAATCAGTTCCCAGGATAACCCCATCCACTGTCCCACAGGTTCCAGCCATTTACCTGCACGGGCAAGGTAACTCTCAGAAACGACGCCGTTCGGGAAGTAGGAGAACACCCACACGACGATGGAAACGAGCAGGATGATGGTTCCGGCCTTTTTGAGGAAAGCAACCGTATTCTGCCAGATGTAAAGCCCAATGGTGCGTAAGTTAGGGAGATGGTAGAGGGGCAGCTCCATGATGAAGGCGACTTGTTCCCCACGCAGAATGAAACGGTGCAGGATGATTCCTAGCAGAGCCAGAGCGATAAGACTCCCGGTGACGAGTACCCAAACGACCAGCCCCGCGCGATTGCCGAAGAAGACGGGCGCCAGAACGGCGACTACCGCGATACGCGCGGTGCAGGGAACCAGGGGAGCCAGGAGAATCGTCAGGCCGCGGGCGCGGCGCGTTTCGATGATGCGCGTTCCCAGGATGGCGGGCACATTGCAGCCAAAGCCAAGCAGAAGCGGGATAAAGCTCTTCCCGTGCAGGCCCATCGCGTGCATGAAGCGGTCGGTAAGATAGGCGATACGGGCCATGTAGCCGGTGTCTTCCAGGAAGGCGAGCACGGTGAAGAAGACGATCAAAATCGGTAGAAAAGTCACCACCATGCCGGCGCCGCCGATGATCCCGTCGGTCGCCAGTGCGCTCAACCATCCTGGCGCCTCCGCCAATGCTTGTCCGGCGACCATGGCCAGCCGATCCAGAACGTCACTCAACCACGTCTGCAGGGGAACGCCGATGGAATAGGTCAGCCAGAACACGCCTCCCAAGACGGCCAGCAGCACTGCCATGCCCCAAATCGGATGGGTCAGAACCTTGTCGAGGCGCGCCGTCAGTCCCATCTGCCCGACTTTGGGCCGCTCCACGGCCGCGCGCACCATGCGTTCGATCCAGCCATACCGCGCGCCGGCAATATCCAGGATAGCATCTTCGTGTTCGTACAGGGTTGCGTGCACCTGTTCCCAAACGTCATTGGGCAACGTTTCCTGCATCTGTGTGGTGATTTCGCTATCCCCTTCCAACAGTTTGAGCGCGACCCAATCCACCGGATAGCGGTCCGGCACATGAGGAGCAATGCGCCTCACGAGTTCGGCGAGGATCATCTCGTGGTTGGGCAGGATGGTTGGGCGTCGTGGCCGGTATTCGAGGTTCCCGCCAATCAGCGCCTGCACCGTATCCAGCAGCGCGTGAATGCCTCTGCCCCGGGTGGCGCACATGGGAATTACCGGAATGCCCAACGCAGCCTGAAGCACCTGGGGCTCGACCTTGATGCCTTCTTGCTCAGCTACGTCGATCATATTGAGTACGAGGATGACCGGAGCCGGCAGAAGCAGCAACTCGGCCACCAGATAGAGACTGCGCTCGAGAATGGCTGCATCCACGACGGCGACAACGACATCGGGGCGATCCTGGATGATGTAATCTCGCGCGATGCGCTCCTCGACGGAGTTCGCGGTGAGACTGTAGGCGCCGGGCAGGTCGACAACGGTAAGCGCGCGCCCCAGGTGTTCGCAAGTTCCGGTTTTTCTTTCGACGGTCTTGCCCGGCCAGTTCCCTACGTGTTGGTTCAGACCGGTCAGGATGTTGAAGATGGTCGATTTCCCGACGTTGGGTTGCCCGGCCAGGGCAATCACGGGAGTTCGGTTCGCCGAAGCCTGGGCCGTTTCGGTTTTAGTGAGAAGGTCATTAGCCGGCGACTGCATGCTCTCTCCCGTTCTGCATAACCAGGACGTGGTGCGCCTCGCCACGTCCCAATGCGATCTGGGTTCCGCGTATCGAAACGATGACCGGTCCGAAACCGGGATTTCGAACCATGGTCACCGGTGCTCCGGGGGTGAATCCAAGGGCGGCCAAACGTGCGACAAATCCGCGTCCGCCATGAAGTGCGCGGACGTAGCCTTGTTGTCCGGCTTGAAGTTGTGAAATCGGCACCATGCTATTTTGATCCTCCGGGAATAAGTTCAGTTGTAGGCGGCGGGCCTGTGCACACGCACAGGCGTTTTCGGCTGTATACCTGCTTCAATGTGTATCGACCCAGACCGTTGCGCTGATTTCCATGGGGAGATGGATGGGCTGGTGATCTTTGCCGATTTTGACCTGAGTGCCAGTCGGCGTTTGGTTGATCACATGGATTTTGCTGCCCGGTCCCAACCCCAGTTCGTGGAGTCTCCGGAGCACATGCGGGCGTTCGGGAGCAATCCGTAGGATGAAACACTCCGCTCCCCCTTTGAAGTGGTTGAGCGGCTCTCCCCGCTGGAGGGATTCGGTCGGCGGAATAGGTCCCCCATGAGGACACTCTTGGGGCTCGCCAAGGAGACCGGCCAGGCGCTCGGTCACTTTCTCCGATGCCGCGTGCTCCAGGCGACAGGCAATCTTATGCGCTTCGTCCCAGGGCACCGCCAACATATCGGTGAGAAAACGCTCCCACAGCCTGTGGCGCCGCAGCAGAGCAAGGGCGGCTTTTTCTCCGGTATCGGTGAGCGTGACGCCGTAGTAGGGGTGATAGATAACCAACTCCTGACGGGCCATCTTCTGGATCATTTCATGCACCGAGACCCGGGAAAACTCAAAGAACTCCTGAAGCTGTGATAGCGGCAGCGGCGTCTCGCGGTCGCTGCGCAACCGGTAGATCGCTCCGAGATAGTCCTCCATGCTTTCATTCATCATCTTCGACCCTTCGAATCGCTATACCTTATGGATGTAAGGTATACCTTACATTATTATAGCATCAGGTTTGATCATGTCAAACGTTGGGTAGCGGGTCTGTGCTGGACAAACTTCCCTTTTGGTGGCATAATCCTGTACATAACGTACAGGGAGGCCATTTATGCTTGATCTCGATCTGCTCCGCAATGAACCGGAACGCGTACGCGAGGCGCTTTGCAAGCGCCAGGAGCAAACCGCAATCGTCGATGACATCCTGGCGCTGGATGTGAAGCGACGGGATTTACTTCAAGAGGTTGAATCGCTGCGCGCCGAACGCAATCGTGTCTCCAAACTGATTGGCCGGATGAAGGATCCTTCTGAACGTCAATCTCAGATTGTGGCTATGCGTGAGTTGGGACAGCAGCTTTCCGGTCTTGAACAGGAGTTGCGCGAGGTGGAGACGGCGCTTCATGAGAAGGAGCTGTGGCTTCCCAATATCCCCGCGGACAGTGTGCCTGTTGGACCTGATGAAGATCACAATGTTGTCCTGCGCGAGTGGGGAGAGCCCAAATCGTTCGATTTCACGCCGGCGCCTCACTGGGATCTTGGCCCAGAGCTGGATATCATCGACTTCGAGCGGGGCGTGCGGCTCGCTGGCAGCCGCTTCTACGTGCGCAAAGGGGCCGGCGCGCGCCTGCAACGAGCTGTGATTTTCTGGATGCTGGACGTGCAAACGCGGCAGAATGGCTACACCGAGTTCTATCTTCCGTTTGTCGTCCGGCGGGAGATTCTGGAAGGCGCGGGCCAGCTGCCCAAGTTCGAGGATAACCTGTATCGCGATGTAGAAGATGATCTCTGGTTGGTGCCGACGGCCGAGGTGTCTTTGACTAACCTGCATCGGGACGAAATTCTCGAGGCGGAGGCCCTGCCTCTGAATTACGTGGCCTATACAGCCTGTTTCCGTCGTGAAAAGATGAGCGCGGGGCGCGATGTGCGCGGCATCAAGCGGGGTCACCAATTCGACAAGGTGGAAATGTACAAGTTCACGACGCCTGAGACCAGCTTTGAAGAATTGGAACGCATGACGGCCCACGCTGAAGGACTGCTGCGCGCACTCGATTTGCCTTACCGCATCAAGGAGTTGTGTACCGGTGATTTGGGATTTGGAGCCGCGAAGACCTATGACCTCGAGGTCTGGGCTCCAGGCCAAAATGAGTGGCTGGAAGTCAGTTCGTGCAGCAACGCCACCGATTTTCAGGCGCGCCGGGCCAATATCCGGTATCGACCTGAACCGGGAGCGAAGCCACGTTTTGTCCATACCCTCAACGGGTCTGGGTTGGCGATGCCGCGTCTGATGATTGCGATTCTGGAAACCTATCAGCAAGCGGATGGTTCCATCCAGACGCCTGCGGCGCTTCGGCCGTGGATGGGCGGGATCGACGTCATTCGGCGCTTGTGAAGCGACGAGGATGGCGGGTATGTTGGGTTTGCGGATTAACTACCGTCGTCTGGCGCCGGCGAGTGTCCTGCTCTGCAGTATGATTCTGACTGCCTGTGGCCAACCGCCGGGCGTGGAACACCCCTTGACTGCCGCGACGGTCCTTGCCGATCCGGACGCTTACGTCAAAGGTGGGCTGGAATCCGAAGGCGACCAGCGCACCTCGATTGCGATCACGCCCGGTATGACGCCCCCCCTGCCACTTTCTCCAACTCCCACCCGCCAGCCCCCTGAAGTCTTCAGCCGCACTTATACGGTACGCGGCGGCGATACGCTTTCCGGTATTGCCATGGCTGTGGGATTATCGGTGGAAACCTTGATGCAGGCCAATGGGCTGGGAGATGCCGACCAGTTGGTGGTGGGACAGGTGTTGGAGATTCCACTCGAGGCGCGTCTCAAGGCGCCGGAAGGATGGCTCATTCCGGACAGTGAACTGGTTTATGGCCCTACGTTCGCTGACTTCGATGTGGCAGAAGCCACGGCGGATTTTCCCGGTTGGTTCGGATCGTACACCGAAATGGTAGACTATGAGACCCTGTCCGCCGCTGAGATTGTCGAGCTGGTAGCGACTCAGTACAGCGTCGGCCCCAGGGTGTTATTGACGTTGTTGGAACTGCAGAGCGGTTGGTTGACCCATTCCGATCCCACTGCGGATGCGCGTCTGTATCCTCTTGGATATTACCAGCCTGGCTGGGATGGCCTGCTCATCCAGTTGAGTTGGGCTGCGAATACGCTCAATGCTGGCTTCTACGGCTGGCTTCAGGGGAATACCTGGACCTTTCCTCTGGCTGATGGTACTTTCGTCGAAATCGCTTTGAGCGCCAATGCGGGCGCCGTCGGCGTGCAACGTTTCCTGGCAGCGGTTTCACCTGACTACGACACGTTTGTCACCCACCTGGATTCTTTTGCGACGACTTATGAGCGCCTATGGGGGGATCCCTACGCATATGCCCTGGAGCCTTTGCTGCCTACCGATCTCCAGGCGCCTGTTTTGACGTTGCCCTGGCCCCAGGGAGCTACCTGGTATCTGACGAGTGGCCCTCACGGGGGGTGGGGATCCGGCAGCGCGCGCGCCGCGCTTGATTTCGTGACGGACGAACGGAACCTGGGATGCTATCCTAGCCAGCAATGGGCGACGGCTGTGGCTGCCGGTCCGGTGATCTTCAGCGACGGCGGGATGGTATTGCAGGATCTGGACGCCGATGGATTTGTCGGCTCCGGTTGGATTCTCATGTATATGCACATGGCGGCGGAAGGTTGCGTGACGTCCGGCGCTTATCTCGATGTAGGCGATCCCGTCGGGCGTCCCTCGTGTGAGGGCGGCGTCTCCAACGCTTCGCATCTGCATCTTGCGCGACGCTACAACGGCGTCTGGATTCCGGCGTCACATCCTCGGTGGCCGATGGCCCTGGAGGGCTGGATTCCCGGCGACGGGGAACTGCCGTATGATGGTACGTTGACCAGGGGGAGTGAGGTGCGAACCGCCGCCGAGACCTGGTCTGCCCTCAATGCGATTCAGCATTGAGATGTCTTGATCGTTTGTCGCAAACACCGGCGCAGGTCCCTGCGCCGGTGTTTGCTGTTGGAAAGCCCTGCGGCGCCATCACCGTCTTCATACTCCTGAAGGGGATTACTTAATATTATTCCATATGAGTTTTATTTATTTAAGGTATAGTATTGACAATGTTGATATAATGCGTTATAATACTAAATAAATCGAATATAGACTTTAAGGAGGTGGATGATGGCCGGTAAGCAGGACTTTGACGTGAGTGATTTGCAAACGAGATCTCACGTGGCGACGGCGAATGGCGCCGAAAGGGTGCGCGCCGAAATCCGCATGGGTCTTGGTTCACTGGAGGTTGCAGGGGGCGCAGAACCGCTGCTGAAGGGTGAGTTTTTCTACAATGTGCCTGAACTGCGCCCGGAAATCGATTATCACGTTGCAGAAGGGGTAGGGACCCTACTTGTGCGTCATGAGAGTAAGATCGGCGGTGTGCAGTTCCGGCAGGTGCGGAATGACTGGAATCTGCAGTTTAACGATGAGATGCCCCTGGATTTGGATGTCAAGTTGGGAGCGGGAAATGCGGACCTGGCTCTTGGCACGCTCAATCTTACCCGGCTCAAAGCCAGGGCGGCGAGCGGGCGGCTTGATGCGGGACTCGTGGGTGATCAACAGCTGCTTGAAGCTATCCATTTGGATGCTGCGAGTGGGGATGTGCGATTGGAGGTCACAGGCGCCTGTCCGCAGCTCTCCAGCGTGAAGCTGGGAAGCGCGAGTGGGCGTCTCGCTCTTGAACTGAACGGCGCCTACGCGAAACTTGAACGTATTCGCGCGGGTTCAACCAGTGGGAAGGTTGACGTGTTTCTACAGGGGACGTTTCCGGTTCTGGCGGAGATCTCTTGTGATCTGGTGAGCGGCGCTCTCGAGTTGCTATTGCCCGACGCGCTGGAAAGCGACCTACGGGTCAAGTGCAACAGTGTTTCCGGGCGTCTGCGTCTGATGTTGCCCGCCAACGTGGGGATTTCGGTGTCGGCTCGCAAAATCTCAGGGCATCTCGATCTGCCGGGATTCCACAAGCAGGGGAATGTCTACGTCAACGAGGGCTATGAAGAAACGGGCGCCAGGATTCGGATCGACGCCAACACAGTGAGCGGCGCGATCCAGGTGCGACTTTCCGGCTGATTTTCCGTACTATTGGATAGTAAGGTAAGTCGTCGCGCGTTGTTGAGAAGAGCACCATGTGGGGGAGGTCGTATGGAACGTCGTCAGGGATGTCTGGTAGGCTTGTTGAAATTAGCCTTTCTCGATGCGGTTTTCGATTGGCTCCAGGATCGGTTTGGCTTTGGGAGGGGGCTGTCATGCACTGGCGTTGGCTGTGGCGTGATTCTTGCCATTCTTTTCGTCATCCTGGTCTGCTCTACGTGTGCCAATACCGACTGGCTGCGTTTGTTTTAGGGCGGGTGCGCTTGAGTGTGTGATACCGCTCTACATGGATAGGTCTTCAACGGCGCTTCGGCTATCGAGCTTGAAGCGCCGTTTTGCGCATTCTCGATGCGCGAACCACGAATCACGGTCGTGT
>JAFGNR010000303.1 GCA_016926915.1 Anaerolineae bacterium | reverse complement strand
GGGGGATGCCATGTCAAGAGGATCTATGGGTCTGTGCACGGGCGGCGGTAACTATGCTTTTATCTTGCGCCTATGGCGGGAATCTCCGGCCTTGGGTCGGCGTCCGGCCGTCTGGCGTCTGAGCCTTACCGACGTATGTACCAGGACTCATAAGGTGTTTGGTAGTTTAGAGGAGTTGGTGGTGTTTCTGCAGACGCGAACTGCCCATGATGATGCGCCATTCGAATCACAGGAGGAAGAGTCATGAAGAGAACACGATTGCATATTGTCTATCTGGTACTGGTTTTCAGCCTGTTACTGTTTGGCTTGGGCCGCCTGGGTTACAGCCGCCCGCTCGTGACGGCTGCACTGCCGGAAGAGGCTGTTTCTGCCCAACCCGAGGTCTCCGTCTATGCTGCCGGTCGTGGTAATCCGTGGGTCAATTTCCATGACGGCGCACCTGCGCAGGCGACTTACGACGGCCCGGCGACCGCTGTGCAGATGCTAGAACGCTCACAGGCCCGCCCTTTGAGTCTGGGCGCGGCTGATTTCGACGCCGATGGCGTGCCGGATTTGGTCGTAGGATATGCCGGGCCGGGAGAATCCGGCTTGTTGGCCCTTTATCGGGGTAACGTCGAGAGCATCTATCCACGTAGTACGGAGGCGCCAACGCTCCCACGTGCGGAGGTACTCAACGCGACGGCTTTTCTCCCGCAAGCCCGCGTTTTCGAGACGCCGGTGTCTCCTGACTTTCTGGCAGTGGGCGATTTCGACAATGATGGATACTGGGATAGCGTCGTGGCGAGCCGCGATGCCCCGGCGCTTGTGCTGTTGCCTGGCGACGGTCTGGGCGGGTTCAGGGCTGCCGAAGTTCTTCCGCTGGGGGATTCTATTCCCACGGCTCGTGGCGTGACGGCTCTGATCGCTGGCGAGTTGTACCGGCGGGATGGGCTGGCTGACTTGATCGTCGGCATTGATGGGACGGAGGGTTCCTACGTTTTGATCTTCCAGGGGCCGGACGGCGCCTTGCCATCATCTTCGCATGAACTGCAAGCGCGGCACGTGATTCCTGTTCCTGACATGGTAACGGGATTGGCGATGGGGACGCTGGATGAGGTCCCCGGTTTGGATCTGGCCATCGCTGCGGGAAATGCGTTGCTGATTGTTCAAGGTGGCGCCGGCCCGACCGATGCTCTCTCATCGCTCGACGTAGTGCGGCACAACCTACCTTACACAGTGACTGCTTTGACAATGGGCAACTTTGTTCTTGAGAAGGGCTTGCCCCGCCAGGAATTGGCTGTGCTCTCCGGTGATGGCGCGGTTTATCTCTTGGACCCGGTCACGGCAGTTCAGGTGGGCGCTCTTGACGCCCCGCAGTCCGGCGCCGGATCCTACTTGGTCCGCGCCCGGGTTTCCAGCTTGCCAACCGATGATCTGGTGCTGCTCGATCCTGTAGGCTCGCAAGATGTAACTTCACCTGGTCTCCACATATTGCTGGCGGCCCCGGAGACGGAGTCGGGCATTCCGGTTCCGCCGGTTGTGACACTGGATACAACCAGGCCCCCCGTGGCCGTGCTGCCTATGCGCTTGAATCCCGATGCTCTGAGTGATCTGGTGCTTCTCCAGGCGGGTGTGGACGGACCGGTAGTGGTACAGACGACGCCAATAGCAACGTATGTGGTCAGATCGGTGAATGATCTGGTGAGTGCTATTACCCTGGCTAACAACGCTCCCGGCGCGGACCAGATCGTATTCGATTTGGGTTCCGGCGCCCCCACGCTTATTCCTGAGTTCGGACTGCCGGCCATTACCGATGCTTTGACGATTTTGGGGAACACCGGAGGCGCAACGCGCGTCGGGTTGAACGGTTCCCTTACGCGCGACTTGCCGTTTCCACCTTCGGGTTTACATCTGGCTGCCGGCGACAGCGTGGTGCGCAACCTGGTGATCAATCGCTTCGGGGCCTTCGGACTCTATTGTTACAACCCCTACGGAACACAGAATGTCTTCATCGAGGGCAACTATCTGGGGACCGACGCTGCCGGCGCCCTGGCGCTGGGCAACGGGCCGCTCCTGGAAGGGCTGTCCATCAACAGTGGCGTCAATTACACCATCGGGGGGACGGCGGAACAGGCGCGCAACGTCATTTCCGGCAACCAGGGCGCCGGCATGCGTTTGGTCAACTCGGCCCTTGAAGCCCTGCCGAATTTGATTCAAGGCAACTACCTGGGTGTAGCTGCCGATGGGGCGACGATGCTGGGGAATGGATATTCGGGTCTCGAAATCGTCGCAGGCGGGACCGCAGGGATTGGCAACGTTGTGGGGGGAACCGTCGCAGGGACGCGGAATGTCATCTCGTTCAACCAGGAGCATGGTATTCATTTGGCGGGTGCGGCCTTGGTTCAAGGTAATCATCTCGGTGTTAGCCCTGCACCCGGTCAAGGAAATGCACATCACGGCATCTATATCGATAGCGCGGCAGGCAGTACGATCGGCGGTATCGCTACAGGTGCGGGTAATCTTATCGTTGGTAATGCCGGCGCCGGGGTCTATGTGCGGGGAAGTTTCGCCGACCAAAACCAGATTCGGGGCAATGCGATTTATGGCAATGGGAACATGGGGATAGACCTGGTCGCTGGCGACGTCAGCGATGGCCCTACGCCCAATGATCCCGGCGACGAGGATGGGGGGCCAAATGATTTCCAGAACTGGCCCGAGATTCACGCCGTGACGATCCAGGGATCCCAGATCCAGGTCACCTTTCGGGTGGACACCCGTCCGCACTCGGCGGCGTCCTATCCCTTGGAGATCGACTTTTACAGCGGCGATGGAAGTGTCCCCTATCTTCAGGGTAAGACTTATCTGGGCAGGGTCAGCTACCTGGAAAGCGAGGCGCAGACCCTGGTAACCAAAGCGTTCGTCATGGAATCGCTCACGTCTGTGATGCAGGAGACCTGGTTGAGTACTACGCCTGCTTTGATCCTTGCTACTGCTACCGATGCGAACGGAAATACCTCCGAGTTCTCACGGCCTGTGTCGCCCAATCCCATTGTGGTCAACGCCACAGATGATGCGTTCGATCCCGACACCGGCGATGATGAGTGCTGGACGGGAGCGTACACCGGCGGTGGGGCGAAAGCCTGTACACTGCGGGCAGCTATCGAGACAGCCAACGCCCGAACCGGATTGGATATGATCCTCTTTGATATTCCCGGCCAAGGTATGCCTGTCATCCGCCCGCAAAGTGCGCTACCTCCTGTGCAAGAAGCGGTCTTTCTTGACGGAACCAGCCAGCCGGCTGGCAAGGTTGTGCTGGATGGCGCCCAGTCCGGAACCGGCGTCGCTGGTCTCTACTTGGGCGCTGGCGGCAGTGTCGTAGAGGGGCTGGTCATCCAGCACTTTGCCGGACATGGGGTTGTCATCGCCGGCGACGGCAATGCTTTGTTCGGCAACATGATTGGCGTCGACACGACCGGTACGGTCAAAGTCGCCAATGGGGGGAACGGTATTCACGTCAACGGCGGCGCCGATAATCTTCTCGGCGGCGCGTGGCCCGGAGCGGGTAATCTCATCTCCGGGAATGGTGGGCACGGCATTGCACTCTACTACACAGGTGCGACTGGCAACCATGTGTTGGGCAATATTATCGGGTTGGATGTGAACGGAGCGGAGAAGTTGGGCAACGGCGGCAGCGGTATTTTCATGGATAGCGCTGCTCAAGAGGCGCGTGTTGGCGGCAACCTGACCGGAGCCGGAAATACGATTTCGGGCAATGCACGGTATGGGTTAGAACTGGATGGTTCCTCCGGCAACCGAATCTTGGGAAATACGATCGGCCCCCAGTCGGATGGTTTGAGTGACGTCGTCGGTAATGGGGCCGGCGGTATTTTCATCGCCGACGCAACGGACAATCGTGTAGGTGGGCCGGCGGCAGGGGCTGGCAATTTCATCTCAGGGAACGGTGGACATGGCGTCGAGATTCGTGGCGGCGCCTTGTCTGCGGGGAATCGCCTGGAACGAAATCAGATCGGCAGCAAGACCGGTTTGGCCTATCTTTTCCACGGTAATCAGGGCCATGGTGTGTTCATCGATGGTGCGCGCGATACGTTCCTGGTTGATAATGTGGTGACCGGCAACCAGGGCTGGGGCGTGTCGATTCGAGAATCAGGGGCTACCGGGACGCAACTTCAGGGGAATCTCATCGGTACAGATGAGAGCGGCGCTTCCTTGCCCAACGCGCAGGGCGGTGTGTTGATCGATGAAGCCGGTAATACTCTGATAGGGGGCGTCGCGACGACTGCCCGTAATGTCATCTCCGGCAATGGGGGTGTGGGGGTCAAGATAAGCGGGTCCGGTGCGCTGCGCACTACTGTGCAGGGGAATATTATCGGTCTCACGCCCGACCAGACTACCGTTCTGGCGAACCGGGGGAATGGCGTGTCGATTGTCGGAGCCAGGGAGAACACCGTCGCCGGCAACGTCATCTCGGGCAATGAGGGCCACGGTGTATCGATAAGCTGTCTTGGCTATGAAGAAAATCGGAACCAGGTATGGGGCAACCAGATCGGCGCCTTCGAAATGGGCAATACAGGCGATGGCGTCTGTATTCACGCGGGGTTTGGCAACCTCATCGGGGGCCATACCCAGGCCCATCGCAACGTCATCGACAGCAACGGCGGAAACGGCGTGCGTATTGTGTTCGGATTCGACAATACAGTGCAGGGCAATGTTATCAGCGGTCACCAGGTCTTCAATTTCGGTGTGCTTCTCAAGTCGCCCGGAAGCCACAACGAGATCCTGGGCAACATCTTCACCGACATCGATGAAGCCATCTATGACCAGAGCCAGAACGTGATCGCAGGTAATGTCGTTCAGACCAATTTCGTAGGGGCGAGGGTCTGGTGTGAGGATTGTGTCTCGCAAATCGCCGGAAACCACTTCGCCGTCAACGGCGGCATCTCGGTTTCATATCTGGGGATGCCAACCATCCGGAAGAACAACTGGGAGCTTTCGTCTGTGGGCCTTATCAAATCAGCGCCGCCTCTTTACACGTCGTCGCCGATCACGGCTTCGGCCCAGTACAACTGGTGGGGCGCCGTCGATGGCCCCGGTGGTGAAGGTCCCGGCAGCGGCGCCAGCGTTAGTGAGTATGTAGACTATACACCGTGGTGTGTTTCCCCGGTCGCCGTCGTTGCCGTCCCTGGTCGCGATCTGCTGTACGGTAGTCCCAGTCCTGCCGCACAGCTGCACCTGGCGAGCGCCGGCGCAACCGTGACCAACCGGCTTTTCTTCCAGAACTGGATTCACCTCACCGACACGCTCACCGTGACGGTGTACGATAGTCTGGGCTGGCTCAGTTCTCCGAATACTTTTACCGTAACGCTGTCCGGTGGGGTGGGAGCCAGTACATCGATCAGCCTCACCGTGCCGGAGAACCCGGCGTGCCCTTTGGGCCCAGCGTGCCCTTTGGGCCCAGCGTGCCCTTTGGGCCCAGCGTGCCCTTTGGGCCCAGCGTGCCCTTTGGGCACGAGGGATATAGTCACCGTGACGTCTGTCTCGCGCGCCAATCCCACGTTGACCGATACGACAACCTTTCAGGTGGTCGCCGCTTTGGTCGCCGACCTGGAAGTGGTCAAGCGGGGACCCGAAACCGCGGTACTGGGCCAGCCGTTTACCTATGCAATAACGATCACCAATGCCGGCCCTGATCCGGCCAACGGCGTGATTCTCACCGATACGTTGCCTGGGACGCTTACGTTCCTTTCTGCCCAGCCAGAGCAAGGAACCTGTGAGGTGCAGGCCGGCATCGTGACCTGTCAACTAGGCGTACTCGAGAACGGCGCACAGGTCGCCATTGACCTTACGGTTATCCCCACTGCCACGGGGGAAGTGGAAAATATCGTCGAAGTGCTGGCTACTGAACCGGATTCCGCGCCAAACAGTAATTTCTATATCGTGTATACGCAAGTAAGACCTGAGTACATGATCCACTTGCCGCTGGTCATGAGGCAGTAAGAGGCGTCAGACACCCATTCATACGCCGGGTATCGAGCGCGGCAGGCGGGAGTTGTTGCCTGCCGCGCTTCACGTCTCTACGGCATGCTTGAGAGCGGGCCTGGCGCGATCATGCGGGCCGGAACCGGCCTCTGGTGCGTGTAGATGCGGTTTAGCGCAGGCGTCTTCGCGCAGGCGTCTTCGCTGTCCCGTTCTTTAGCACAATGTCGCGATTCTTTAACTGGGAAGGAGTAGCTTATGGTTCACAAACGTGGGTTCTTGGTATTCCTTATTGTTGCGCTGGCAGCGTGTACAGCGTCGCCGGAGCCCCCAACACCGGGTGCTTCATCTGCTGAAACGCCTGCTATCTCTGCAACCGCCGGCGCTGAAATCGTGCCGCCGTCCGAATCCCAGGAGGGGATCTATCTGGGGGAGGCGTCTCCGGCTTCTGATCCGCTGCGGTTTCGGCCCGCTTCCGTGTCCACCGACGCTGTCGAACTCTCTTTGGTAGTTCACCCTGACTTGCGCGAGCTCTATTTCACCCGCCTGGAATCGGGTAAGGCGACGATCTTTGTCAGCCGGCAGGCTGCCGCAGGTTGGACGACGCCGGAACCCGCTTCGTTCTCCGGCGATGATGATGATGTGTCGCCGTTTGTCGGCCTCGATGGGCGTACCCTGTACTTTGCGTCTACGCGCCCGCTGCCCGGAGATACGGCGCCGGCGGAGCGCCCGCCGTATCACATCTGGTTTGTCACTCGTGTGGGTGATGGCTGGTCGGATCCCCTCCCTCTCGACTTGCCGCTTGCCTCCATGGATGGGGAGACCAGTCCGACGCTTACCCGGGAGGGTACCTTATATTACGTGGCGCACTATCCCGATCTTGGCGGAGCCGGGCTTTATCGCTCCCGTTATGTGGATGGCGCATATCAGCTGCCGGAAAAACTCGACATTCTCACCAATACCGATCAGATTGTGGAAGTGGAACCGTTTGTCGCGCCGGATGAGCGTTTTATGCTGTTTTACTCGGCAGGGCGCTCTGACAATCTGACGCCGCCCCAGTCGGGGGCGGGGAAGCTGGGCGATATTTACGTTTCTTTCCAAGACGCTGCGGGCCATTGGAGTGCGCCACAGAATGTTGGCGCGTCTGTCAACTCGACGGCCGAGGAAAGCACACCGACGCTTTCCCCGGATGGTGAATACCTGTTCTTCGCCAGTAACCGGGGCGCTGCCGGTCGCTTCCCGGATATCTATTGGGTTGACGCGGCATTTCTCGAGACCCTGGATCCCCAGGCCAATGGTCGGGCTGCGTTGCGCTTCGACGACTTGATGACCGGCTTCGACTTCACCGGCCCGGTAGATGAGGCGGCGCTGACGCCTCCGGCCCTAACGACTGCGTCTGCACCCCATGGGGACGGAAGTCAGCCGTTCGCAGGACGACTGGAGCTGCTGGGCGAACAGGAAGGCGGTCACATCGAGATGGTACGCGGTCAATTGGAACCGGAACATGCCTATCTGCCGGAGTTCGATTTTGAATTCGTGCAGAGCGATGGCTACCTGATTCCGGTGCAGCGCGGGCAAATTATCGCCGACCACCCCCTGTGGAACCTTATCCTGGAACCGGGACGCGTCTGGCAGGAGCCTGGCGACGGCGGTTTTTCGCGTGCGTCGCTGCCGTTCGCGCTTATTACGAAGGGCGGCAATGCAGCGTTCAACGGCACCCTGACATTTTTGTTCGATGAGCAGCGTGTCTCCAAAGTCTGGTACCAGGTCACGCAGGAAATCACCACGTATACCCGCGCTAACCTGTGGGGGTTGTTGGATGCTGTCTATCATCCCGGACCGGTGACCGGCGTGGAGCAACTGCGCGCCGATTTTGCCGCCGAACTTGCCGCCCGGCTGCCCACCCGTCCTATTGCCGCGCTGGCGGAAGC
>JAFGNR010000302.1 GCA_016926915.1 Anaerolineae bacterium | reverse complement strand
TTATCGATAACATGGGGTGCATGGTGTGGCGGCTTTCCCAGAACCAGGATTTTCTGCCCCACAAAGACAGCTTCTTCGATGATGTGGGTCACGAGTACAACCGTGACGCCATGTTCCGCGCACAACGACAAGGTCAACGCCTGTAGCCCCTCACGCGTAGGTGCATCCAGCGAGGAAAACGGCTCATCCAGCAGCAGCAAATCTGGCTTCAAAACGAAGGTCCGTGCAATCGCCGTTCGCTGTCGCTGTCCGCCGGAGATTTGTCCAGGGTACTGCTCTGCGACCTCTGCGATTCCCAACCGTTCCAGCCAATGATGCACGCGAGGTTCCACGTCAAGCGAGCGCTCGTCGAGGGGAGCGTGGCGCCCGTCTGGCCCGTAGAAACGGCGAATATCCAGACCCAGCGCGACATTTTGGCGGACCGTGGCCCAGGGGAGCAGGCCGTACTCCTGTAGAACCAGGCCGGTTCGCGGGCGGGGACGCAACAGATGCTCACCGGCAACACGCACTTCTCCCCGTTGGGGGAATACCAACCCGGCCAGAAGTCTCAGCAGCGTGCTCTTACCGCAGGCCGAAGGCCCCTGCACTGCCCAGGTATCACCCCGGCTCACACTCCAGGAGAAACCAATGAACAACGGCAAGATGTGGGCGTAGCCAAACGTGAGATCGCGAATCTCGATCATGCTCCCCATGACCGTTTTACCGGCATCAGTAACCGGTCTCGTCGCATGGCGCCGGCATCACGTCTGTGCCGGGCGCGGGGCGCGGTCGCCATCGCGGATCACAGTCAACATCTCTTCGTGGATCAGACCGTTGCTGGCAACCACCGTCTCGCCCTCGATCGGCACGTGGTCGCCGGTGAAGTCGGTTACGCGCCCACCCGCTTCTTGAACCAACAGGATACCGGCAGCGATGTCCCAGGGCTTGATCCCCGGTTCCCAGTAACCGCCAAAACGGCCACAGGCGACGTACGCAATATCCAGGGCGGCAGAACCTGCCCGACGGATGCCCAGGCAACGACGCAGGAAGTGGTCCAGACGCCGTGTATTGTTGTCCTCGATGACGCGCCGCCCGTAGGGAAATCCGGTCCCCAGCAACGCACCGGCCAACCGGGGGACCGGCGCGACGCGGATCAGGCGATCGTTGAGCCTCGCCCCCCCGTCGCGTATCGCAGAAAACATCTCGTCGCGGAGCGGATCGTAAATCGCACCCACCACTGGGGCGCCGTCCCAAACCAGCGCCACAGAGATCGCAATATGTGGGAAGTTGCTTGCGAAGTTATTCGTACCGTCCAACGGATCCACCATCCACAATGGGCCGGGAGAATTCCAAGGCGCGCCCCCCTCCTCTTCTGCCAGGATTTGATGGTCCGGAAAAGCGACGCGGAGTTTCCCCAGGATCAGCGCCTCGGAGGCTTGATCCACTTCGGTCACAGGATTGACGTCGCCCTTGTACTGAACCTCGTGATCCTGCCCGAAATGGTCACGCACCAGGGCGCCGGCTTCAAGTGTGATCAGCAGGGTCGTAGCGAGAATGTCGTTCAAGTCCACGAACTAGCCCCCGAAAAGCGCCTGCCACCACCGTTCCCAAAACGGTTGCGGGGTTGGCGCTGGCGTGGGCGTCGCAGAAGCCTGCGGCGTCGTCGGTGAAGGCGTCGGCGTCACGGCCACTGGGATCACCAGCGTTTCTTCAGGATAAGTCATCCCGGCATGCTCACGCGCCCAGGCTTCGATGTATGCATCACTCTGCACATACGCCAATTGCGCCTGCAACGTGGCATTCTCCGCCTGCTGCTCGGCCAACATCGGTTCGAGCACGGCGACCTTCTCGCGCAAAGTGTGGTTGAGCGTCATGGCATGTACAAAGGCCGAGACCAGAAACACCATCAATACCGCCAGCACGCCCCACACAATCCACGAGATTCGTTTGAACCGGGGCTCTTCTGTCTCCTTACTCATAATCGCCTCGCTCCCTACCCTGCATACTGCACCGTGAACCGTTAACCCTCAAGACAGTATAACACGCTCTTCGAACACATCAATTCGGAGCGGGTTTCAAACCCGGCACGTGCTACCGCCCACGACGGATAGAGTCAGGCTTTTCGGGAGTATAGGCCCCCTGCTTTGGCGCACATCCATCATTGGGTCATTTTGACTGTCATACCATTCCACGGTATAGTAAACATTATGGAGCCGTTACCTTTGGAACCGGGAAGACATCTGGATGCTGATAGCGACATTCCGCTCTACCAGCAGCTCTACAACCATCTTCGCGACATGATCCTATCCGGTGAACTACAACCCAACCATAAATTACCCTCGGAGCGGATCCTGATGACCGCCTATGGCATCAGTCGCACGACGGTGCGACAAGCCTACCGCATGCTCGTCGCCGACAAATACATCTATGCGCGTCCCGGAAGTGGTTACTACATCGCGCCGTTGACAGTAGAAAAGCAACAGACGCTGACCAGCTTCTCGGAGGCATTGCTGCGCATGGGACTGGTCTGCACCACCCGTTTTACATTCATGGATACCATCCGGGCAGATGCCACCATCGCGAAGCATCTGAGCCTCCAAGAAGGCGACCGTGTCCATTACATCCAAAGAGTGCGCTGTATCCACAAATCTCCATTGGGCATTCAGAATGCTTACCTGCCCTACGCCCTCAATCCCAGGCTGCTGGCGTCAGATTTCTCTTCCGGGTCTCTTTACCAGGTTCTCGAAGAGCAACACGGAATTCAGATTCGCAACGCCGATGAGACCTTGCAAGCACGTATGGCTACACCCAAGGAACAGGAACTGTTCGACCTGGAGGCGCCGCTTCCCGTACTGGAAGTACGACGGCTGGCGTTCGATATCCACCACCAGGTCATCCACTATTCAATCGATGTCTTCCGGGGAGACCGGTACCATCCCGTTTTCCACCTCACCCGCAGCTAGGCCGCCATCGTTCTATTCAGAACGATAGCAGTTTCTGTCTGCTGCACGCTACGGTACGACGAAAAGACCCCGCAATCGCGCCGTCTTGAACCTCCCCCTTGTGGTGACGCCTTTCACCGTTACAATATATGCAGTCTTGACGGAGGGAAGGGAACACTATGCCTGCATCGAACACCGCCGCCGTACTTCTAGCAGCCGGCGGTTCATCACGTTTCGGTGAACCAAAACAGCTCCTGGATTGGAAAGGCCGCCCACTCATCGCACACATCGCCGATACGGCATGGGCTGCCGGGCTTGAACCTGTCGTTGTCGTCATTGGAGCCGAGGCCGACCGCATGACGCCAGCACTGAGGGGCCATCCTGTGCAATTGGTGCGTAATTACCGCTGGCGTGAGGGAATAAGCACCAGCATCAATTTGGGCATATCCGTGCTCCCACAGGAGACGGATAGCGCCATATTCCTGCAAGTCGATCAGCCATTGTTAACGCGGCGCCTGCTGCAAGCATTGGCAACCCGTCGCGCCGAAACCGGCGCCGAGGTGGTCGTACCCACCTGGCAGGAGCAGCGAGGCTCACCGGTCCTATTCGGCCGCGCTCTCTTCCCGGAACTGGCCCGGCTCACCGGAGATACCGGCGGGCGAGCGTTGTTCGAGACCTACCGCGACCGGCTGGTTACGTTGCCTGTCGATGATCCCCTGCAGCTGGCCGACGTCGACACACCGGATCGTTACGAAACGCTGCGAGCCTCAGCCACGGCGTCGCCGGAGACCATCTTGGGACCTGTACGCGCCGTGATCTGCGATATGGATGGCGTTCTGTGGCGCGGCGAGACTCCCCTCCCCGGCCTGCACGACTTCTTCGCCTTGCTCACACAACACCATATCCGTTACATGCTGGTCACCAACAATGCCAGCCGGACGCCTTCGCAGTACGTGGAAAAGCTGGCCCGGTTTGGCATTGACGTCACCCTCGACCACGTCCTCAATGCCGCCCTCGCCGCGGCCGATTACCTGAAGGCGCACGCGGATCCGGGCGCCTGGGTCTATCCCGTGGGGGAGATCGGGGTTCGTGAGGCGCTTCTCAACCGTGGATTCCGGCTCTCAGCTGGCGAGTCAGCAGAACACGTCGTCGTCGGGTGGGCGCCCAGCCTGACCTGGCAGACGTTGGCCGCCGCAGCCCGGCTCATCCAGCGCGGCGCGCAATTCATCGTGACCAATCCAGACCGGAGTTTTCCCGCCGAGGATGGCCTGGTGCCGGGCGCCGGCGCGCAACTCGCCTTCCTGCAGGCCGCGACCGGCGTGCCGCCCATCGTCGCGGGAAAACCGGAGCCCATTCTCTATGAGCAGGCCATAGCACGGATGGAGGCCGCTCCCCACGAGACCCTCGTGATCGGCGACCGGCTCGACACCGACATTCTAGGCGGGCTGCGCATGGGACTTTCCACCGTGATGCTTTTCTCAGGGATACAAGGCCCAGAGGATCTACCGAAATCCCCAATTCATCCCGACCTGGTCTTTGACGATCTGGCAACCCTGGTAACAGCCTGGCGGTCCGTGAAAGGGGACTGATGTTATCAGTATCCAACCAGCAAAGCGCGCTTCATTCGCGCCCAATAGAAGGGAGCATTCTATGCGAGGCAACGTTAACCTTTACGATTTGGATCTTTCGGAACTCGAAACTCTCGTGACGTCTTGGGACCAACCCCGGTATCGCGCAGCCCAAATCTGGACCTGGCTCTACCGGCGCCTGGCAACCGATATCGAACAGATGACATCGCTGCCCAAGGCGTTGCGAGAACTACTCGCGGAGAAGACCGTACTCCACGTTCCCCGAGTACTCGCCCGGCAGGAATCCCTCGATGGTGAGACAAGAAAGGATTTGCTGGAAATGGCCGATGGCGAACAGGTCGAGGTGGTGTTGATGCGCTACATCGACCGGCGCAGCGCGTGCCTCTCGACGCAGGTAGGATGCGCCATGGGATGTGCATTTTGCGCCACAGGACAGATGGGCTTCATCCGCAACTTGACCTCGGGGGAAATCTGTGCTCAGGCGCTGCACCTGGAACGCGAACTCCGCAATCAGGGACAACATCTCAACAATATCGTCCTGATGGGGATGGGAGAACCGCTGCTGAACTACGAGCACACGCTGGCTGCCATCCAGCGTCTCAACCACCCTGAAGGGTTCCAGATGGGACAACGCCGGATCACAGTGAGCACCGTGGGCATCGCCCCCGGCATCCGGCGATTGGCCGAGGAGGGACTGCAAGTCAACCTGGCAGTCTCACTGCACGCTGCGACCGATGCACTCCGCAGCGAACTCATGCCGGTCAACCGCAAATATCCCCTGGACAGCCTTTTTAGCGCCATCCGCGCCTACCTCACGGCAACCAACCGGCGCGTCACGTTCGAGTGGGTGCTTATCGAGGGGGTCAACGACACGGAAACCCAGGCGCACGCGCTGGCTGCGCGGCTGGAAGGATTGCTGGCCCACGTGAACTTCATTCCACTCAATCCCACAGAGGGTTTCACAGGCCGGCCTTCATCGGCGGAACGTATCCAGGCTTTCACGGCGATTCTGGAACGACGCCACATCGCGCACACCGTCCGCCTCCGGCGCGGCCTCGACATCGGCGCCGGCTGCGGGCAGTTGCGCCGTCGGGCCGCTGCGTAAACCGCCATATCAGTAGGGGGCGTTTCATCTCAGTTGGGCGGAAAGGTAGGACGCACTTCCGCATCTCATAGCAGCACTCTCACAGCGTCAAAATCTGTGTTTCAAGTCCAGCCAAATGCGTTCCGCCTGAGGGCTACGCATCTGAAACACACCCTTAACAATATCGCAATCTGGGCTTTCCAGAAAACGTAAGGGAAGCGTCAGATTGACGTCAAGCATCCCCCAAAGGAATGCGCTATGATATAGGCGTAAGTGGGGTTCAGGGCCGCAGATTATTCTCCTCCTTCTGAAAAACCGGGGGTATTGGGACAGCCCCCGGTTTTCATTTGCCTCAACAAACATCACACAGCCCGTAGCGTTTCTGTCGCCAATTCGTAAGAAAAGCGCAAGAATTCCGTCAAGCAAGCAGACGGGAAACGCAGTATTCTATACTCAGCAACGGGGACCTGGGACAAGCAAGCGTTCAGATTCTCCTCCTTCTGAAAAACCGGGGGC
>JAFGNR010000301.1 GCA_016926915.1 Anaerolineae bacterium | reverse complement strand
GAACGCGTTGGATGCCAGCGACAAGGACGCGGGGATCGCTATCCAGAACTGGCCGGTGCACGGGATGTACCAGCCGGATGCGATTGCGTCCTACGAGGTGGGAGGCGAGACCTTCTTGGTGACGGCCAATGAGGGCGACGCGCGGGACTACGACGGCTACAGCGAGGAAGAGCGCGTCAAGGACCTCACTCTGGATCCAACCGTGTTCACGGACACGGCGACATTGCAGGCCGACGAGAATCTCGGACGTCTCAAGACGACGTCGGCCATGGGCGACGCGAACGACGACGGGCTTTACGAGGAGCTCTACGCCTACGGCGCGCGCTCCTTCTCTATCTGGGATGCCAACGGCGAGTTGGTCTTCGACAGCGCGGACCAGTTCGAACAGATCACCGCGGCCCTGGCGCCTACGCTCTTCAACTCCCAGGGCGACGCCGGGAGCTTCGATGAGCGCAGCGACGACAAGGGGCCGGAGCCGGAGGGTGTGACGGTAGCGACGCTAGGCGGGCGCGTCTTTGCCTTCATCGGTCTTGAGCGCGTGGGTGGGGTCATGGTCTACGACGTCACGAATCCCGAATCCCCGGTCTTCGTGCACTACTTCATGCAGCCTGCCGGTCACATCAGCCCCGAAGGGTTAGTGTTCATCGCTGCTGCAGATAGTCCCTCGGGCGCGCCGCTGCTGGTCATGAGCAATGAGGTCACCGGCAGCCTCGCGATCCTCGAGGTGGATTTCGAGTTCGTTCTGTATCTGCCGCAGGTCTTCACCGAGTAGCGCGCGACCTGGACCCTGCAACAACCGGGCGGCGGTATCAACACCGCCGCCCGGTTCTTCCCATTGGCTCCCGGAACCCTACGCAACATCCTCAATCCCACCTGGAAACGTTATACGCCATTCACCATTCTTCTTCTCATCTCTGCTTCCGCAGAATCATCTGCAATCGTCGTTCCAGCGGATTGAGATGCGCATCCAGAATCGCATCCAGGTCTGGGGTTGGCGTAGACAGCACATCGTGCCACATCGCAACGAATGCCCGGAACAGGTGTTCCTCGATCAATCCCCATAGATAGACCGATGGGAACGTGCGCCCGTTGACCAGGGCGCGTTTCAAGTACTTTCCAAACTCTCGCCCGATGTTGAGGCTCTCGAAGGCTTCATTGCGCGCTGGCAGCTGTTGGTGCACACGGAACCCTTTCTGGAAAGGCAGACTGGTCAGGAATTCGATCAGTTCCAACGCCGGTTCCGGATTCGGGTTTTGTCTCCAGATTACTAGGTGTGAGCCGCCGACGAAGGGCGGTCCCGGAGGGGAGGCGACGCCGATGTGGGCCAAATGCGGAGGTTGGCGGTTCAAGAGATCGCAGAGCAGGGCTGGCCCGCAAATGGTGATAGCGGCGCGTCCTTCCTTGAAGATGTCTTCGGAAGCCGACTGCCCCAGGCATTGCACGTCTGCGGCCAGGTAGCGGGCCAGTTGAAAGTAAGCCTTCAATCCCTTCCGGGCTTCCGGTGTGTTGAACAGAACGCGTTTGCCGTCACTGCTGACAAAATCGCCGCCGGCTTGCCAGACCCAGGATGCTGCCACGTGAAGCAGCTGCCAGGATTCTTTCGTCGGCAGCACCAGTGGAATAGCCACGCCGCCGGCTTGCAGGGTCTCCAGCGTCTGTTTGAAAGTCTCCGGGGAGACGAACGCCTGATGCTCGTCGATTCCTGCCGCTTCCAGCCAATCCCGGCGGTAGTAGACAATCCGGGCATCCAGCAGCCATGGCACAGACCACTCCCCCGGCATCGGAGCCACAGACGTCGTCGCCCAAGCGGCAGGTAAGAAGGCCCCCTTGCCGCCTAATGCTTCGATTTCCTCTTGCTCAAAGGGGCGCAGTACGTGAGTGTCGACCAGGCCGCGCAGCCAGGTGCTCCCAATATGTGAAAGGTCTGTACCGTCGTAGCAGCTGGCAATGTCATTCAGGCCCTGGCGCGCGCTTTCCCAGGACATGGGGCGAATCTCGACCCAATGGCGGCCTTGTTCCTGGAAAGGCCTGAGCGCACTTTGCAGCGCCGTGAGCTCTTCCTGCGAACTTGCAAGCAGGCTGAACGTGATCTCTGTCATGGTGTGTCTCCGGTTAGAAGGTGCTTGGTATGATCCCAGGTGCTATCAATGGGTCAGCATCGTTTGTAGACGACGTTCCAATGGGGTCAGATGTGTATCCAGAATCGCGTCCAGGTCCGCGGCCGCGTCGTCCAGCACGTCCTTCCAGATTTGTCCCAGTGTCTGGGTCAGGTGTTCTTCCACGATTCCCCACAAGTAGGTTGTGGGCAAGGAACGGCCCCTGACCAAGGCTTCTTCGAGGTAAACGGCAAAAGGACGATCGGCATAATTCAGAGCGCTCAATGCCTCTCGTTTGGCAGGGAGCAAGCTGACTTGGCTGAACGTTCGCTGAAATTCCAGATGTGTCAAGAATCGAATCAGCCGTAACGCCTCCCGCTGGTGGTGGCTGCGTTGCCAGAGAACCAGGTGAACCCCTCCGACAAAGGGAGGGCCTACCGGCGCTGCGACGCCGACCTGGGAAAGGATTCCGCTTTGACGGGCCTGGCGGAACAGCCAGGGTCCGCTGATGGTCGCGGCAGCTTTCCCCGATGTGAACAATCGATCGGCCTCGATGTCGGATACCAGGCCGTCCACGACGCTGCCGAGATGGCGCCGCAGGTCGAAATAAGCCTTGAGACCGGTTCGCGCTTCGGGCCGGTTGAACAGCAGTTCCCGACCGTCGGCGCTGACGAACGCGCCGCCTGCTTCCCAAATCCACGAGGCTGCCACGTGAAGCACTGTCCACCACGGGCCGACGCCAAGCGCCAGCGGAACCTCCACCCCGGTCGTACGCAGCGCTGCTAGCGTGTGCTGGCACGCTGCCGGCGTCGCAAATGCCGTAGCCTCGTTGATGCCGGCCTGCTTGATCAGATCGCGGCGGTAGTAGAGGATACGCATATCAACTACCCAGGGAATCGCCCAGACCTCCGTGGAGCCGGTGGTCTGGGTGCTCTGCCACGCGGCCGGCACGAAGGCTTCCGTTCCGCCGAGACGTGCAATCTCTCGGTCGGAAAACGGGTACAACGCGTTCATATCGACCAGCCCTCGCAGCCACGTGCTGCCGATGGCGGAGACATCCGTGCCGTCGTAGTGAATGGCAATGTTGTTGAGGTCAGTGCGTGCTGTATCCCAGCTCAGCTTGCGCAGGTTCACGTTGATGCGTGTCTGAAGCCGGAACTGGTCCAGAGATGTCTCCAGTGCTGCGATCTCCTCCGCGTTGCCCGATAACGCCGTGAGGATGAGTTCTGTCACGCTTGCCTCCTACCCGTAGTGTACTGGCAAATCCAGGATTGCGCAACTTCAATTTTGCTTTTCCGCGTAAAGTTCCTCACCGGGCGCCAGGTCGCCAAACCAGCGCTCGAATGTCTCGTTGTAGAGGCTCCAGGTGATGATATTTCCCAACGCCCAATTCGCCGTGTACGCCTTTTGAGGACACCCGGTCAAGCACCGATAACACCGGATGCACTGCGCCCCTAACACGGGATAGGGCGCCAGCGTAATCGTTTGCATCGGGCATTCTGCGACGCACCATCCACACTGCGTGCAGCGCGTAGGGTCGACGTTGGGTTCCGGCTCCAAGAAGCGCAGGACGCCGTCTGTGCTTACTTTGGCCACCAGATTGTAGAACCATCCCTGCGGCTTGAACGCGTCTGGACGGCTGTGTGTCGCCGGCCCTGACTGTCCTGAGGTCATGTGTTCCGAGATGGCTGTGGCGAAGTCTCGCGCCCTGGTCAAGTCTGCTTCATCGGGCCGATTCGGCAGCCGCCCCGTAAGGCAGGGGGCGGGATGGTAGGTTTCTCCTCGGGCCAGAAATCCTCCTATGACCTCCG
>JAFGNR010000300.1 GCA_016926915.1 Anaerolineae bacterium | reverse complement strand
GTGTCCAAATATGCCTGCTTTGCTCCGCGCTTGCGCCCTTCCTCTTCCGCGAGCAGCAAAAGCTGCTGCCCGTATCCGCGCCCGCGCAGCTCCTCTTTGAGCCACATCAGGTTGATGTACAACCAATCCCAATAGGTCGCGGCGATCACGCCGCCGACGATTTCCTGGTCGGGCGACCGAAGCACGAAACAGAGGTTTTTCCCCTGATCGTCGCCGGCCTGTTGGGTGTTGTACTCCGTAATGCCGCCGCCAATGATCTGCCATGCCGGGTCATCAACGTAGACGATCTCGTATTTTTCTTCCATGCGTTTATTTGGCTCCTTTCTCGTCAGTGTGGCAGGGTTACGTTCTGTTTATGGAACGCCTGGCCCCATGATGTGCCAGTGCATGTGCGGCGTCACGCCGGGCGCGGCGGCGTTGGCCCGCACATAGAATCCGGTGTGATCCAGCCCCAACTGCCGGGCGACTTCCTGAATCGCCCGTACCATTGAGGACAACAGTTCGCCGTCCAACGCCAGTGGATCCAACAACGATGGCACGTGCTGCTTGGGGATGACCACCACGTGAATCTCGGCCTGCGGGCTTGGATGGTGAAAGGCCAACACACGCTCGTCCTCCCAGACTCTCTTTATCTCGATTTTACCCGGGAGCACGTCTTCACAATACCAATCACGTCTCGCCATCGTTGCTCGTCCTTTCGATTGGATGCAGGTCAGTCCTCATCCAGAGTCAAGGGGGCTATTTCGTGGGGCACAATATGGTCTGTGCTCTTTAACTGTCGTGGCTATCTGCGAATCTGACCCCGTTTTCTGCTTTACAGTAGCGTGCAACTTCCTGCTGAACGGCCTCGCCAAATTGACCATGCAGTGTTTGCATTGATGCCTCGACGGTTTGCGGATCTGTTACCTTGGACGCGAATTGTTTCGCCGTATCCAGCAGGACGGGTAAGGCTTCCTGTAAAATATGCAAAGGGTAGTCGCCTTGCAGTATGGTCTGGAGATCGAACTGCATCTGCCAGTTATGCTTCCTAGATGTTTCCACCAGTTCATCCAGAAGCGCTTGAATCATTGGCTTGCCGCCCTCATGCGAAATTAGTTCGCGCAATACCTTGATATACTCGAGATAGTAATCCAGAAGGAAGGCTTTGATCTCGGTATCATAGTTGCTCCCGCTTTTGCGTAGCACATGCCTGGCCATCGATCTGTTATACTGGCTCAACGCCTGGTCGAACGCGCCGTCTTCAACCGGAATGCGCAAAAGAATATGCGCTCCGGAGTACTGTCCCTGGGGATTGTGTGTTATCAAACCGCATAGCGTAATCGTGTGCAATAAACCATCACGGTCCCGCACCTGGATTGGCAGATCGGTTATCTTACCTTCGGTTTGAACTTTTGTGAGTATGAGGCGTTCATCTTGTTGGGGGATGGTTGCCAATTCGGCGAGTGTTTTGCCCTGTTCGGGATTCGCGCCAAAAAAGCGGCCATAGTTGAGGCTTGTCGTCACCACAGTATTGTCGCCTGCCAAATAGATCAGGATGTGTCCGTAAAGGGGCAACGACTTTGTTCGGATACCCAACTGGACAGGACGCTGTTCGCGCAGCAGGATGTGCAAAGCGTAGATGCCAAGGGCCCATATCAGATAAGACAACGTATAGGTAAAATCGATAACCAGCCGACTGATTACATTTGCCTTCATATCTGGATAATACAGGTCTTGCCAGACGGCATACGTGAAAATCAGGTCAGAGAATGACGTCAGTATGAAACCAAAGATCAATAGTCTCCAGGCGAATCCATAGTCCCCTTTTTCATAAACGAAAAACAGCCACCATACGATGCTCAGCAAGAAAAGGTCCCCTAGAGGATAGATGAGATTGAGGGCACTCTCGAGCAGTAGTTGCGGGTCAAAGTCTTGAATGATGGGGATGAAAACAAAGATCGATGCAATCAGAACTGTAGCCGCAGAGACGCCCCAGATCACCATCTTTTGCGATGAGGTTGGTTTGGCAGGTAAGGTGCGGACAGAACCGAGCAGTCCAATCGCCATAGGGATATACCCAGTGACCCAGAATAAATCGGCCAGCGAGGGATACGGAACCTCCTGGCCCAGGATCGAGTAGAGCGACCATATAATCTCGGCCAAAGCCCACAAAGCCCAGCCAATGACGAGTCCACCCCAGAGGCGGCGGCGTTGATCCTCGGTGCTCATCATACGCCAGATGGAGGCTGCCGAGATGGTGACAATAATCGCCAGTGGCGCGTCTGGAATACTGTTGAACGTATGGATAAACGCATCGCCCCCAATGAGGAAGACGTTGACGATCAACATAATCAGGGTGAGCGCTGCGACTCCAATCGCTGCTCTTTTGAACTGGCGGTCCGAAAAGATATCTGGCAAGTGCATAAACTAGCTTTCCTCGCTCTGGTCATACTGGGACGTCATCACTATCGAATGTTCCGCACCATAGTTTGCCGTTTTCCCATTACGATTTCCCATGACTCATCTCATTGTACTACAGAATTTCTAGGTTGCATAGTTGCCCTAACCGGTGTGGAGCACTAATTTGCCAGCGCCTTTCATTCCGGCCAAATGCTCTGCAAACTGGATCAATGCCTGTCTGATTTCATCGCCGTCAATTATGTCCAGCATTTGCTCATTGGATGCGTGTTAAGGTGGGGGCGAGACATCCCCGCGATGTACCCTGTCAACCGAGAATTGCTCCCAGTCTCTATTCGTTTCATATTTCGTGGTCGGCCCCCTCTGGCATTTCCAACAAAATGGGCTAAAATCCAGACATACTTAAGTGTGGAGGAACTATGTCCAAGTCCAAGAAACGCACAGCAGCCAGGAAACATACAAGCACGGCGCAAAAGCGCCCCAGCACGTCCTCATCAGCCAAGAAGACGCCCGCCACCAGGAAGCCAGGCTCGTCCACCATAAAAAAAGGCGCGCCGGCCAAAACGCAGAAATGGTGGTGGATCGCCGGCATCGCCGGGGTTGTGATCCTGCTGGTCGTCGTGCTGGTGTCGGTTTTGAAGCCCGGTAAAACCTCGGCGCCGGAGACAACCACGGTCCCGACCGCGGCTGCCCAATCGTCCGCCGCTAATCCCGATATGCCCACAAATCCGGCTTCGCGGAACGGCATGTACTCGGCAGCGCCTGAAATGACGATTGATCCGGTGAAAAAGTATATCGCCACCATCGAGACGGAGAAGGGCAACATCGTCGCCGAGTTGTACGCCGACAAAGTCCCGAACACCGTCAACAACTTCGTCTTCCTCGCGCGCGAGGGCTTCTTCGATAACACAACCTTCCACCGCGTCATCGAGGATTTCATGGCCCAGGCCGGCGATCCCACCGGCACGGGAATGGGCGGGCCGGGCTACAAATTCGCCGACGAGTTCGATGCGACCCTCACGCACAATGGCCCAGGTGTGCTGTCGATGGCGAACTCCGGCGCGAACACGAACGGCAGCCAATTCTTCATTACCTATGTGGCGACGCCGTGGCTGGATGGGAAGCACACCGTCTTCGGAAAAGTCATTGAGGGACTGGACGTGCTCTTCTCGATCAGCCTGCGCGATCCCCAGTTGGCCACTACACCCGGCGACCTTATCAAGACCATCCGTATCGAGGAACGGTAGCGTAGATCAAAGTGTCGGTGGAGAAGCGTTAAGCGGTGGAGAAACTTTCCCCACCCAATTCACAGAACAAGGAGCTATACCTATGCCAAAGAATCCAGCAGACCGCAACAATATGTACACCGCGCCGCCGGCGATGGTGATCGATCCGGCGAAGCAGTACATCGCCACGATCGAGACGGAAAAGGGCGATCTCGTCATTGAGCTGTACGCCGACAAAGTCCCCAACACGGTGAACAACTTCGTCTTCCTCGCGCGCGAGGGGTTCTACGACAACACCACCTTCCACCGGGTGAGCAAGGACTTTATGGCCCAGGCGGGCGACCCCACCGGGACCGGGCGCGGCGGGCCGGGCTACCGCTTCGCCGATGAGTTCGATGCCACGCTGCGTCACGATGGCCCCGGCGTGCTCTCGATGGCCAATGCCGGCGCCAACACCAACGGCAGCCAGTTCTTTATCACCCTCGTGGAGACGCCGTGGTTGAATGGACGGCACGCTGTTTTCGGCAAAGTCATCGAGGGATTGAACGTGCTGCGGTCGATCACCATCCGCGATCCCCAGATGGCGACCACGCCCGGCGATTTGATCAAAACCATTCGTATCGAGGAAAAATAACGGATATGCGATGAGTTCGATCTCCGATTTTCCCCTTCATGCCGGCCAGGGTCGACCGGCAGGGCATGAAGGGGAACTGACCCATTGGCTCGAGCGCTTGCTGTACTATCAGCCTGCGCTGCTGCTGTATTTGCGGGACTTGCTGGAGGTCGTCACCGCCTACATTCCCATGGTCGTCGCGGCCCCGATGCTCGAAGCGCCGGTATCTGGCCCCATCGGCCTGTCGCTCGAAGGGACGGTGATGTTCGCCGACATCGACGGCTTCACCCCACTGGCGGAGCGTTTCTCACAGGCCGACTCGGCTGAAGGCGCCGAGAAATTGACCGACCTGGTGGATCGTTTCCTTGATATTCTGATCCGCATTACGGCTCAATACGGCGGGGACTTGCAGAAGTTCGGCGGCGACGCGGG
>JAFGNR010000299.1 GCA_016926915.1 Anaerolineae bacterium | reverse complement strand
TTTACAGTGTATGCATATGAAGAAAAATCCCCAAAGGGGAGCCCCAGAATCTACCGCATTAGATTTTGCAATGAAGACGAAATCCTTTCTTAACCAAAGGCGCCCCACCCCGGAGAGAAAAGGAGGGCGCCGGGATGGCGAACTAGGGTTCATCGGCGCAGGAATCCGCCAAGTTTAACAACGTGTTAATACTGCGGTAAACACTTGTTAAACTGGTTGTGTTACGATCATCATGCATACTGTTACGTTCAGATGCCAGAATAAAGAAGCAAATGTTATCTCATTATCCGCTCACTCTGTCGAAGCGCCGGAGCGCAATCGGGAAGGATGCCCTGGTCGTCTCTATTATCGACGTTTCTGGGGCAGTCCGGATGCAGGCGCGCATGGATCCGGGAGATGAAGTGTTGCCCGTGATCTACGCAGACGAAAGGGCGACCCGAGCGCTGTTCCATGTGCTCCCGGGGTCCGGATCACGCCAACACTATGAGGTTGTCCGTAACAACGGGGACACGCTAGGGGGGGTGCATCTGCTGCGCCAGAGATCTCTCAACGGGCGGTTTCTGGACCGGCACGGGAGGAAGATCGGTTCTCTCAACTTGATCACGGTGCGCCGTGGTCATGGATACCAGACGCGTCCTAATCCGGTGTACACTGTGGAGCTCCGGGGGCATACCGTTCTGCGACTCGAATATGATATCCGGCACAGTACGATCACGCTGGAGAAAATTGGCGAGCTGAACGAAGAGGATGAAAGTCTATTGCTGGCGGGATTGTGTGTGGCAGCCGCTTATCAGCTGCGTTAATAGGAGTATTTATCTGGGTGAAACCTTGCGCGACCGGGCGCGTAAGTAAATAGGAAGGCATGTGAAACTGTCAAACATCCGGTATAATCTACGTGAGAATCTTAACCAAACCGAGATCATGGTGGAGGCCTGAAGATGTTCAACCGATTGCGGGGTATTCTGGAGATCATTGAGTATTTTGACTCTACTGGCGAGGAGATCGTGCACCGGATTCCCGAAGAGGGTTCCGGCGAAATCGTATTAGGGTCGCAATGCATTGTCCGCGAAAATCAGGTAGCAATCTTCTTCCGCGATGGGCGGGCGCTCGATATGTTGGGGCCAGGCCGGCACACACTGACCACCCTCAATATCCCCATCCTCATCAACTACCTGAAGATTCCCTTCGGCAGCAAAAGCCCCTTCCGCGCCGAAGTGGTATTCGTCAATCTCAAGGATTACCTCGATCAGAGCTGGCGCACGCTGAAACCGGTGCCGTTCCGCGATCCTGAGTTCGGCATGGTGCGTCTGGAAACCGCCGGCAAGTTCGCCTTTCAGGTAGGCCGCCCCCAGCAGTTTGTCAATCAAATTGTGGGAACGCAGGGATTATATAGCACCTCGGACATCATCCGCTATCTGCAAAGCATCGTCACGAGCAAGCTGACCGACCTGGTGGGGGAACTGCGGGCAAGTGTGTTGGACCTTCCCGCCAAGTATGATGAATTGGGAGCGGGACTGCGCGCCAAAGCCGCCGAGGACTTCGAGGCAATGGGGCTCCTGCTTAAGGCGGTTTACATCACCGATATCACCGTGCCGCCGGAAGTCGAGAAAGCGATCGACGAACGCGCCAGCATGGGCGCTATCGGCAATATGCAAGCCTATATGCAGTTCAAGGCTGCCCGGGCTCTAGGCGACGCGGCCATCGCCGGCGGCGGTGAAGGCAGCTCCTTCGCCGGAATGGGGGTCGGATTGGGCGCGGGGGTCGGATTGGGCGCGGCCATGGCCGGTGCAATCACCCAGTCCATCGGCGGTCAAGCGCAGCCCGGCGCTGGCAGCGCGCCGCAACCCTCCGCCCCAGGCGGCGGTGATTTGGCGAGCGGTTTTGCGCAGCTCAAGCAAACCGTCGGCCAGCAACTGACGCTTTCCGATCACGACAAGCAGGCAGCCGTCGCCGCGTTGGACAATCTCATGGTCCAGCTGGCCTCGGCCACATCTACCATGGACGACGTCAGGCAAGCGCGCCAGACACTCATCTCACAGTTCCCGTGGCTCACGCTGTCGGTGAAGAATTTGCTCAACACGCCGGCAGCGCTTCAGGTGATTGGTCAGATCGCCGCGCGTTCATTCTAAGATCGGGGAGACTATGCCACCGACACCACGTCTGAATAAACTGCTCTTGATTCTCTATGGCCTGGCAACGCTCGGTGTATTGATCGCCGCGTTGGTTTCGCCGGAAATTCGCGCGCTGGCCTACGCCCCGCTGCGGGACATCATTATTCCCCCGCCGAAACCGGTGGTGGTGCACGTGCTCTATTCCACCGAAAAGGCCGCCTGGATTACGGAAGCTGTCGATAGGTTTCAGGCTACGCGCCCCAGAGTGGTCGGCCGTCCCATCGAACTTGTGTTGGAGAAGTCAGGCTCCCGCGAGATGTATCTTGCTGTGCTGGATGGCACGGCGGAACCTGATTTGATCAGCCCGGCGAGTCAGCTCCAGATTGCGTTGCTCCAGGACCTTTCTGCCGCCCGCACCGACCTTTTCCGAACGCCCGTGGTTAATCAGAACGACATCGAGAACTGCCGTCCGGTGTTGGAAACGCCGGTTGTGCTGGTGGCATGGAAGAATCGCGCGGACGTCCTATGGGGAAATGACCCCAACGGTAGAATGTGGTTGCGCCTGCACGAAGCGGTCACCGAGCAGAACTGGGACTCTTTCGGGCATCCTGAATGGGGCTACATCAAATTCGGCCAAACCAATCCGCTCAAATCCAACAGTGGGTTCCAGGCCATGGTGTTGATGACCTACAATTACTTCCAGAAGACCGATAACCTGACGAACAACGATGTTTTGGATCCCGGCTTCCAGGAATGGTATACAGAGTTTGGCCGGAATGTTGCGAAATTCGGGGACAGCACCGGGACCTTCATGGAGGAAATCGTAGCCTACGGGCCGAGCCAGTATGATATCGTCGCGGTCTACGAGGCTACAGCTATTGAACACATCGAGAATGCAATTGCACGGTATGGGGAGGAGCAGGGCGGCTTGCGCATCTATTACCCACCTGCCACGTCGATGAGCGACCACCCATTCTGCGTCTTGAATGCCGACTGGGTCGCCCCGGAGGAAGCCGAAGCGGCGCGTCTTTTCCTGAATTTTCTTACCGACAAAGAAATGCAGGAATTGGCCTTGACCTATGGGTTCCGGCCTGTGGATACCAGCATCCCGTTGGATAGTCCCGGTAGTCCCTTCTTGCGCTATCTTGACAGCGGGCTGGAGCTCACACTCAAGCCGGAGGTCGCCGTTCCGCCAGGTAATGTATTGGATACGTTGTTGACGTTCTGGCAGCGGGCTGTACGACCCTGAGGATCGCAACCCGGCGCTGTTTGGTGCAATGAACTACACGTGAGGATGAGGAGACAAATGAAGAAACATCTGCAACACTTGAGTTTGATGCTGTTGCTGGTCATGTTGACCTCGGCATGCCAGGGTGGATTACCGATCATCGGCGGCAATTCGGTAGTTGTGCCCATGTATTACGGATCCGAGAAGGAAGAATGGTTGGTACCTCTGGTGGAGGCCTTCAATGCTCAGAAAAACAAGACCGAAGCGGGATCCACCATCGTGATCGAGGCCACACCTATTGGTTCGATCGAATCAGGGGACAAAATCGTGGCCGAGGAGATCAAACCCGTGGTCTGGAGTCCGGCTTCCTCGGCTTACGTGCCGGTAACCAATGAAAACTGGCGGCGCATTCACGCCGAGGATTTGGTTGTCGGGACACCCAACGATCTGGTGCTCAGTCCTGTCGTCATTGCCATGTGGCGACCGATGGCCGAAGCCTTGGGGTGGCCTGACAAGACACTGGGTTGGTCCGACATCGCCGACATGGCGGTTTCCGAGGAGGGTTGGGCGGCGTTTGGCTACCCTGAATGGGGCGACTTCAAACTGGGCCATACCCACCCCAACTTCAGCAACAGCGGCATCATTTCTGTAATTGCTGAAGCTTACGCCGGCGCCGGAAAGCAGCGTGGACTGACCCTCGAAGATCTGGCGCAGGACAGGGTCATCGAATTCATGACCGCCGTGGAAAGCAGCATTATTCACTACGGCGAGAGCACCGGCTTCTTTGCGAATCGCATGTTCGATCTGGGACCATCGTACCTGAGCGCCGCGGTCATGTACGAAAACCTGGTAGCGGCCCAGGAGACCAAGCGGCTTTCGGGCGAGGCATCCCAATTGCCAGTAGTGGCTATCTATCCCAAAGAAGGCACCTTCTGGAGCAACCATCCTTACATCATTCTCAATGCTCCCTGGGTTACCGACGAGCAGCGTGAAGCTGCCGAGATGTTTGAAGCGTTTTTGCTCGATAAACCCCAGCAACTCAAAGCGATCGAGTATGGATTCCGGCCGGCAGACCCCACGATCCCCTTAGGCGCCCCCCTGGACGAGCAGCATGGCGTCGATCCCTTGCAGCCCCAGACCGTTTTGGAGGTTCCGGATGGCGAGGTGGTGGTTGCCATTCAGGAGTTGTGGCGGAGCCAGGCCAAGAAGCCGGTAGATCTCATGGTGGTGGTAGATGTATCCGGCAGCATGGAAGGCGAGAAAATTAGCTCGGCGCGGGCCAGCCTGGTGGAGTTTATCGAATTGCTCGATGACCGGGACCGGCTTGAGGTTATCCTGTTCAGCAACCAGCTCACGACATTGAGTGAGTTGAGCGCGCTAGGTGAAAAACGGGCCGATGTCATGCGTCGCGTGTCGGGCATCATCGAGGGGGGCGATACTCGCCTGTACGATGCCGTGCAATTTGCCTACGACGAGTTGCGCGCCAAGGGCGATCCCGATCACATTCGCGCTATTGTGGTGTTGTCAGATGGCGCCGATACGGCTTCGAAGTTGAGCCTGGACCAATTGATGGTCCAGGTGGGGAATCTCAGTGAGGGTGGTAAATCGACCAAGATTTTCACCATCGCGTTTGGGCGCGATGCCAGCGTGGATATCCTCAAACGCATTGCGGAATCAACGGGCGGACGGCAGTACGACGGCGATACGAAGACTATCAGCGACGTCTACGCCGCGATCGCGACCTTCTTCTAATATCCTATCATAAGAGTGCGGCAGGTCGGATTCCCGACCTGCCGCACAGCAGGAGAAATTCATGCGCTCACCTTTTCTGACAGCATTGCTTCACCCGTTCAATGTATTCATGGTAGTCATTACGGTTATTGCGGGATTGATTTCGGCGTGGTGGCTTTTTCCCATCGGCGTGATTTTCTGGATCATCATGGTTTTCAAAGTAGCGCGCGATCCGTCCTTGCGCATCAATCACCAGATGCAGAGCCGGGCGCCGTTGGCCCAGCGCTTCCAGCGCTATTTCGAGCGCATCGAACGTTCACAAATCGGCATTTTCAACAGCCTGGCCTCCGCGCCTCCCAAGACACGTCGCACTTTGCAGCCCATTCAGGTCGAGATTGATGCAATGACCAGCCAGGTGTATGCGTTGTGTCAGCGCATGACAACATTGGAGAATTACCGGGTCGTTTCACAATCTCAGACCAATCTGGAAAGCGATATCCAGCGCATTGAACAACAGATTGAATCGGCCAGCGACCCGGTGGTACGCCATGAGTATACGGAATCACGTCGGGCGTTACAGGAAAGGCTTGAAAAGCTGCAAGCTGTCTCGACGCAGCTGGATCGGGTCGAGGCGCAATTGCTGAGCCTGGCAAACGAGATGGATACAATGGTCACCGAAGTCATCCGGTTGCAGGCCATGGGGCCGGACGCCGCGATGCAGTTGGTACGACCGCTTACGCAGAAACTCCGGGGACAGGCTGCCGAGCTAAAGACGTTTGAACGCGAGACAGTTCAAATATAGAGGCTTAGGGATAAGTCGGCGGAGGGTTCGTCGTAAACACGCATGATACACATGATGGGGCAAGGGTCAGGAGGAGATCGCAATGCCGGATAGAATTCTGGTGGTGGAGGACGAGGTCGCCTTGCGCGAGACGCTTGAATACAATCTAACGCGACAGGGGTATCGCGTCACCACAGCCAAGGATGGGCCGCGCGCTTTGGAATTGGCGCGCAGTGAACAGCCCGATCTTATTCTGCTAGATGTTATGCTTCCGGGACTTGATGGTTTCGAAGTATGCCGCATTCTCCGGCAAGAGACCAACATCCCGATTTTGATGTTGACTGCAAAGGTTGACGAAATCGATAAGGTCGTCGGCCTGGAAGTCGGCGCCGATGACTATTTGACCAAACCGTTTAGCATGCGCGAGCTGTTAGCCCGCGTCAAGGCGCTCCTGCGGCGCGTGCGCATGCTGCGTCAGGAATTAGCGACCGCCCCCACCCCTGGGGCGCCCTCGCAACAATTGCAGCATGATGATCTGGTGATCGACTTGGAAAGACGAGAAGTTTTCTACCGGGATGAGTTGCTACATCTCAAGCCCAAAGAGTACGATCTTCTCCGGTTCCTGGCAGAGAACCGGGGAAAGGTCTTGTCGCGGGATCGTATTCTCGAAGAGGTTTGGGGGTGGGATTACAACGGCGGGACCCGCACGGTAGATGTACATGTTCGTTGGCTGCGGGAAAAGGTCGAACCGGAACCTGCAAACCCTGTGCGCATCGTGACCGTGCGAGGAATCGGGTACCGCTTCGAAGGCTGAGTAATCCGGCATTGAACCTTCGCGTTTCTCAGTTAGCCAGGGTGAACGATGTGGCACTATAGGAGCACACAAGTTCGTATTGCCGTCTCTTACGTCTTGCTGTTTGTCCTCACCATGGCGGCGCTCACCGTTTACCTCACGACGTACCTACGCCGGACCTATTTGGAAAACCTTCAGGAGCAACTAACGGCCGACGTGCATCTCGTGGCCGACGTTCTCAATGCGCGCCTGGCTGCTGCAAAAGCGGGGGACAATCTCGATCCGTTGGCGGACTACTACGCCGAATTACTCGGGGCCCGGTTGACGCTCATCGCTCCCGATGGCGAGGTCATCGGCGAATCGGATTTCGATCGTACTCAGATGGATAACCACTTGCAGCGCCCTGAAGTACAACAGGCATTATCCGAAGGTCGCGGGTTCAGCATGCGGTATAGCAAGACGGGTCGCGAGGAATTCATGTACGTCGCGCTGCGGGTGGAAACAGAGGAATCTGTTGTGGGGATCATCCGGTTGGCAATACCTGTCAATGAAGCTGCTTCCGATCTCAACCGCCTGACTGCGGCGATTTTCACGGCTACGTTGGTGGTGACCGTGTTGGCCGTCGTGCTGGCGTTTTACATCGCTAATCGAACCACCGGCCCGGTGCGGCATCTCACACAGGCAGTACAGCAGATGGCCTCCGGCGATCTGAGTACCCGCACGTTGCCGACGACCGAGGATGAAGTCGGGCAACTGGCGCGGGCCTTCAATCACATGGCGACCGAGCTGGAAGAACAGATCAGGGCGCTTTCTACCGAACGCTGCCGGTTGGCAGCAATCCTGGAACATATGGCCGACGGCGTCATCATCATCGACGAAGATGGCCAGATACAGATGATGAACCAGGCCGCTGCGGAAATTCTGGAAACAGCCCCGGAGACAGCCATGGGTAAGAACTTCAGTACGGTGGCGCGTCACCATCGCTTGATCGAGCTCTGGCTGAACTGCCGGCGCACCCAGCGAGAGGGTCGGGAGGCTATCGAGACTTTGCAGACGGCCAAGCGTAAGAGCCGGTTCTTGCAGGTCATTATCACACCACAATACGGCGCCATTGCGCCGGGCTTCATCGTCATTCTTCAAGACCTCACCCGCATTCGCCGGTTAGAGACAGTCCGGCGTGATTTCATTAGCAACATTTCTCATGAGCTGCGAACCCCATTGGCTTCGTTGGCGGCGTTGGTCGAAACGCTCCAAGATGGCGCCATTGACGATCCTCCCGCTGCGGAACGTTTTCTCAACCACATCGCTCGCGAAGTCGCCGCTATGACGCAAATCGTCGAAGAATTGCTAGAACTATCGCGCATCGAGTCTGGGAGGGTTCCCCTCTATGTCAAGCCGACGCCGGTCTCTGACCTGGTCGTTCGGTCTGTCGAACGGCTCTCCCCCCAGGCGATGCGCAGTGGTCTCAGTCTGGCCGTGGATTTACCTGAAGCTTTACCGCTGGTCCTGGCAGACAAAGAGCGGGTCCAACGCGTGGTGACCAACCTGGTGCACAATGCAATCAAATTCACGTCGGCCGGTGGGTCTATCGCTGTAACGGCTTACGCAGAGACGAACCGGGTTGTGATCATGGTCAAAGACACGGGCGTTGGCATTTCGGAAGAAGATTTACCTCGTATTTTCGAGCGTTTCTATAAAGCTGATCGCGCCCGTTCCGGAGGCGGCACGGGCCTGGGGCTTGCTATTAGTAAACACATCGTTCAGGCGCACGGCGGCCGCATCTGGGTGGAAAGCGAAGTTGGAAGCGGCAGCACGTTCTTTTTCTCACTCCCGGCAGCCTCCAAGGCGGCCTGATCATTTCTTACTCTGAGTGCTCCGGCGCAATTTGCTTGTGCGGATTTCTGGTTGTGGCTCTAGTTGTTTATTGGCCTGCGCGCTTATTTAGTTATCTCGCCGCTATTTTCTTGAAGTTCTTGCCCCCCATTTGCCTTAATCTTGCCTTTTCGACTCGTTAACACCTTATTAACGTTTCCTTGAAGGTGTGTTAACCGTGATGTGTTACCATGCCCAAGATAACGTCTGTAACTCAAATCAGGAGGAGTTTACTATGCGTCGCTTTTTGATTCCGTTGTTGCTTGTTCTCGTGCTGCTGCTGGCAGCGTGCGGTCCGACCCAGGAACCTGAGGTCGCAACGCCTGAGCCGACGACCGAGGCCCCCACTCAGGAATCGGATATCGCCG
Source organism: Anaerolineae bacterium (assembly GCA_016926915.1). Lineage (GTDB taxonomy): Bacteria > Chloroflexota > Anaerolineae > B4-G1 > SLSP01 > JAFGNR01. Next base: position 67 of record JAFGNR010000299.1, on the reverse strand, counting down.
AATCTGGTGATACGCTGAGTCTGGCCGGTTCGACCACGGTACAGCCGGTGGCCGAGCAATTGGCGGC
>JAFGNR010000007.1 GCA_016926915.1 Anaerolineae bacterium | reverse complement strand
TCGGCGGCCTCTTTCCCGGTGAGGACGCACGTGCCCTTGCCTCCGGGTTGATCCAGTGGGATACAACGAATCGTGGCCTTGGTCTCTTCTTTGACGCGGGCTTCGTCGTCACTATCGCCGGCCCACCACGCCCGGGCGAATCCATGTTCAACGGCCTCTGCCAGCTCCCCGTACGAATCGACGTCCCACGTGTGGCTGTTGCGGAAGTCCAGGGCTTTCTGGTAGATAGCTTGCTGCACGGTATTCAGTAGTTCGGGGACTGTCTCTTCCAGAGTGTCCATCGGAATGATGGTTTTGCCCTCGCGGCCCGGCATGTCGCGCCGGGCAACCATAACGTTCTGGTGGGCGACGTCCCGGGGGCCGATCTCGACGCGCAAAGGCACGCCGCGCATTTCCCAATCGTTGAATTTCCAGCCTGGCGACATCTCTTCACGATCATCGAGTTTCACCCGCGCAATTTTCCCCAGCCGCGCGGCGATCTGTTGCGCCGTCTCCATCACGATGGCCCGTTCCTGATCCTTGCGCCAGATCGGAACGATGACCACCTGGATCGGAGCCAGACGGGGCGGCAACACCAATCCCTGGTCGTCGCCATGGGTCATCACGACGGCGCCAACCATGCGTGTGCTGACTCCCCATGATGTCGTCCAGACAAGCTGCTGGTCGTTATTCTCGTCCAAGAACTTGATATCGAAGGCCCTGGCGAAGTTCTGTCCCAGGAAATGACTCGTTCCCGATTGTAGCGCTTTGCCGTCTTTCATCATCGCTTCGATAGTGTAACTGGCTATCGCGCCGGCAAACTTCTCGGTTTCGCTCTTGCGACCCGGTATGACGGGAATTGCCCCTTCATTGACGGCAAAGTCTGTGTAGACGTCGAGCATCTGCATGGTTTCGTCGATGGCTTCTTGTTGGGTGGCGTGGGCCGTGTGTCCTTCCTGCCACAAGAACTCGGTGGTACGCAGGAATAGGCGCGTGCGCATCTCCCACCGTACCACGTTGGCCCACTGGTTGATTAGCAGCGGCAGATCGCGGTAGGATTGTATCCATTTGGCGTACATGTGCCCGATAATGGTCTCTGAAGTGGGACGCACTACTAGGGGTTCTTCCAGCTGCTTCCCGCCGCCTATCGTGACGATGGCCAGCTCCGGGGAGAATCCCTCCACATGTTCGGCTTCGCGTTCCAGGAAACTCATGGGGATGAACAAGGGGAAGTAGGCGTTCACGTGTCCGGTGTCTTTGAACCGCCGGTCCAGCTCTTCGCGAATGCGTTCCCACAAGGTGTATCCATACGGCTTGATGACCATGCAGCCCCGCACCGGGGAGTAGTCGGCAAGATCGGCTTTCTGTACAATCTCCGTGTACCACTTGGAAAAGTCTTCATTCTGAGACGTCAGGAAATCAGTCATGTTCTACCTCGTACTTGTTGATCGTCCCACGTTGTTCTTGAAAGTGGGACCCATGTTTCAAGAGCACCTCAGGTGCGTTCTTTGCTGGCTGCTTGTAACTGCTCTATCATAATCAAGATTGCCGAAAGGTAAACTTCGGTTTGTTTTCAACGGTGATAGGCGCGCCCGTACGAAATCCTGGTGGGATGCCATTGGAGTGTACGGAAGGGATAGACGTTGACGATGTCCGTGGTTGCGTAACGCGTTCGCCAGGTTTGACAGCCGTAGCTGTGCTTGTGCCCGTGTAGAAAGAGCCGGGGGCGAAAGCGGCGCATCAAGGCAAGAAAGGCGCCGAATCCCTGGTGGGCATCATCTGATCCGTCATGAATCCCTTCGGCAGGTGAGTGGGCAATGAAAATGTCCAGATAGCGTCCATAGCGTAGTTTGTTGATCAACAACCGCAGGGCGAGTCCCCGGACCTTCAGGGCCATCTCCGCTTGTGTATACTGGAAGGGCGCGCCAGGGCGATAACGTATCGAGCCTTCCATGCCCGCGACAATCAGGTCCAATTCGGATACATACACGCTCTGCTCGTTGAGATCGTGCCAGCCGCCGGGCGCTTCCAGTGTTTCTCCGCACTGGCAGAGCTCCGGTGCGTCGTGGTTGCCATGTACAAAAAACGCGTGAGGCGCGTGCAGCGTCGTGACAAGATATTCCAGATAGGAATATGGGAGATCGCCACATCCCAGAAGCAAATCGACTCTTCCTGTAACCTTTGCAGCTTCTGGGTGGTAGAGGGGTTTGGTTACGGCATCGCTGACCGCCAGAATCCTGATGGCGCCCTCTTCCGATTTCGGCGGCTTCTCCTCGGCCATGCGCTCTAGGTATCCTTCCTCTTGAAACGCTCGTAATTGATGGCCAGCTTGTCGTGAATCGCCTGCTCGAGGTCGATGCCGGTCAAGTATGCCAGTTGGAGAAGGTAGAGGGCAACATCGGCGAGTTCTTCCGCCAGAGCGCTGGCGTGGGCTTCCTCATGCCATTGGAAGTGCTCCAGGACTTCGGCGGCCTCAAGGGCGAGAGATATTGCGATATTCCGGGGATTTTGCACGATGTCTGTGTCTGCATCGTACCATCCCATCGCAGTTACGAAGCGGTTCATATCATCTGTCAGTTCTTGAAGGGTCTTGTTCATTGTTACCATCTCTCAACAGACAAGCGCCCCGGTAGGAGCGTGGTCACAAGTATACCGGGAACGCTCCCGGCGGCAAGGCCAGGAATGAAAATGCCCCCGATAGATTCCACCGGGGGCGAGACGGGATGTCGGGCGCTAATCCCAGGAGCGCAACATCTCGACCAGCAATCGTACACCGAAGCCCACGGCCCCTTTGGGCACGTAAGGCGTATCTTTTTCGGCAAACGCGTGACCTGCAATATCGAGGTGCGCCCACGGAATGCCATCGGGAGGGAACTTGCTCAGGAAGACGCCGGCCGTAATACAGCCGCCCGCCCGGGAGCCAACGTGCTTGACGTCGGCGAAATCGCTTTTCAACTCTTCGGCATATTCTTTGTACATTGGCATTGGCCAGACGCGTTCGAAGGTGGCATTGCCCGCAGCGCGCAGCTTTTCGATCAACGTATCATCCCCCATCACGGCGGCAGCCTGCGCTCCCAGAGCGATGACCTTGGAGCCGGTCAACGTTGCCACGTCGACGATAGCGTCCGGCTTGAAGGTTCCGGAGTAGGTCAATGCATCGGCCAGGATCATGCGGCCCTCGGCGTCGGTACTGATGATTTCGATGGTGAGACCCTTGAGCGATTTTACCACATCGCCGGGCTTGCTGGCGAAGGCATCCGGCATATTCTCTGTCAAAGGGGTCAATCCAATGACTCGCAACGGTAGGTTGAGGAGCGCGACCGCCCGCATGGCGCCGATGACTGCCGCCGCGCCGCCCATGTCGCCTTTCATCTTCCACATGTCCTGGCCCGGCTTCAAAGAGATGCCGCCGCTATCGAACGTGATGCCTTTGCCGACCAGGGTGATCGTGGGAAGCTCTTCGCGGTCGCCGTTGTGTTGCAGAATCACCATGCGCGCGGGCTCTCCACCGCCCTGGTTGACGCTCAGCAGGGAATGCATACCGCGCGCTTCCATCTCCGGTTTTTCCATCACGCGGCAAGCCAGGCCCACGTCCGCAGCCATGGCCCGGGCGGTTTCCACGATGTGCGAAGGCGTGGCGACATTGGCGGGGCGGTTGATCAGATTGCGCGCCAGTACAGTTGATTCGGCGAGGATTCGGCCGCTCTCCACACCCAACTCCACAGCTGCCTGGTTGTCGGGGGCGCAGTCTACCAGCGTCAGGCTCTCCAGGTCAGGGCGCGCATCCTCCAGCTGGGTTCGCAGTTCATGAAACCGGTATAAGCCCAGCAGCGTGCCTTCCACTACGGCTTCGGCGGCTTTCTCCGGGGCGATGCCCCCTGCACCGGC
>JAFGNR010000298.1 GCA_016926915.1 Anaerolineae bacterium | reverse complement strand
CTCAAGGGCGCGCGCGAGATGGAGCGCTACATCTTGCGGCAGCAACTGCCCGGCAAATAGCCGCACAAAAGGTTCCTCGACTAATGTTTCGATCCATGTTTCCAAGCGCATCAAGCTCTTCATATGGGAGATTATAGGTGCAAACCTTGAAATGTGAAGAGAAGGGGATTTGTTGCCATGCCCTCTCGGCATTATAATGCAGACATGCTAAAGGATGCGCGCTTTCAGTTAGTCATTGGAATGCTTCTCGTGTTGGTGGCATTTCTGGGAATTGCGCAACTCGTTGCGCACGAGCGCTACTCGACTCGCGGGTGGCCTGTTGATTTCCCGGAAGGCTCCTCGGATGTGGGGATGTCCACGCTTTGTGTGAATACTGCTTTGGAGCAGTATGATGATGCGACGTTGTCCTGGGCATTGGATCTGGTGGCTGATGGAGGCTTTGTCTGGATCCGACAGGCATTCCCTTGGTCGGAAATTGAACCGGAGCCGGGGGAGTTCGATTGGGCATCATGGGATCCTATCGTCGCCGGCGCCGTTGAGCGGGGTATTCAATTGATTCCGGTGCTGACTTCGCCGCCGGCCTGGGCCGGCGCACCTCCGGATCCCGAGGCATTCGCGCGTTTCGCGGGGGCCTTCGCCAATCACTACATGGCGCAGCTGGTCTATTACCAGGTCTGGCACAATCCAAACCTGGGTGAGACCTGGGGCGGACAGGCCAATGCTTACGCTTATGCCGAGATTCTTTCGCGCGTGGCGCCTGCAATCCGCGCGTCTGATCCGGATGCCCGGATTGTGCTCGGCAGTCTGGCGCCCAACGTAGAGACGGGACCGGTTAACTACTCGGAAATGGTGTTTCTCAAACTGCTTCACATTGCCGGCGCATTTCCCTATTTCGATGTGGCGGCGCTGCAACCTTACGGTTTCGACTCAGCGCCGGATGATCGACGGGTCGATCCTCAGGTGCTGAATTTTTCCCGGCCTATTCTGGTTCGCGAGGTTCTCGATGAACTTGGGGAACCGGACAAGGCAATTTGGGCCAGTCATTTCGGTTGGAACAGTCTGCCTGATGCCTGGCCCGGGTCGCCGTCTATTTGGGGAAGCGTTACGAACGAAGAACAGGCGCGGTATGTGGGGGCCGCTCTGGCGCGCGCCGAGTCTGAATGGCCCTGGATGGGCGTGATGTGCATCAATGGATTCCAGCCACGTCCCTCCCAGGAGGAACGCGTGATTCCGGATGCCGAAGAGCATTGGGGATTCGCGCTCGTCGGTCCCGAGGGCGCGCCGCGCCCTGTCTATGAGGCGATCCAGGCTTGGGCCGCCCGTCCTGCCTTGGCGACGCCCGGCGTCTATCCGGCCGGAACGCCGTTGGCCGATTTCGAGGGCAGCTGGAGGATCGGTCCACTGGGCGCCGATATTGGGCAGAGTGGGGATCGCGTTACGTTGACTTTCGAAGGTACCGGGATTGCACTCACCGTGCGACGGGGACCTTACCGGGCCTTTCTCTATGTAACGATCGATGGCAAACCGGCGCCTGCCCTTCCCCGGGATGCCGGGGGGCGAGCCTACGTTGTACTCTATGATCCTCTTGCGGCGATCGAGACGGTTCCTCTTGCCAAACACCTTGCCTACGGTGAACACACGGTCGAGGTCGCGGCAGATCGCGGTTGGTATCAGTGGTCCCTGGTCGATTGGCGGGTGGCAAACGAGCCCTCGAATCTCTTGCCCTGGTTAGGGATTGGGGCCTTTGTCATTGTAGGGCTGCTGGGGGGCTTTCTGCTGGTCTTCGCGTTTCCGCATCTCGAGATTGCAACGGTGGCGCAACAGGTTCAGGCGCTCTCTCAGGCCGTTCCAGATGCCGTGCGCACTACAGCGACGGTCGGAGTTGGCGTGATTGTGGGGCTCTCGAGCTGGCAGGTATGGGGGCAGGGGGCATTCCGGCGTCTTGGAGAGGGAACCGGCGTGGTCGTCGTTGCCCTGGCTGCCGGGATGTTCTATCTCTCGCCATGGGTCGTGTTGGCATTGATCAGCGGCGCGGTGCTCATGGTGTTGGTTTTCTTGCAGCCTGGGGTGGGACTTGCGTTGACCATGGCGGCAGCTCCCTTCTATCTACATCCGCTTTCTCTCTTCGGGAAATCGTTCTCGCTTTCCGAGTTGGTGTTGCTTCCCACGGTGGTTGGGTGTGTGGTGCGCTACATCGGGATGGCTCACCGGTCTGAAACCCGTCTTTCTTGGCGCAGGCTTGTGCGTCTCTGGCTCCCGGTCGCGGGTTTCGTCGTCGTGGGTGTACTCTCGGCATTTCTGGCACAGCACCGCCGTGAAGCGCTTCGCGAGTTGCGCCTGGTGATTGTCGAACCGGCTTTGTTTTTCGCGGCGTTGACCTTGCTGTTGCCTGTTGACCGGCGCGAGTGGTGGCGGGTGATCGACGGCTTTGTGTTGAGCGCGGTAGTGATTGCTGTTGTGGGACTGGTGCAATACTTCATTCTGGGGGATGTAATTACGGCAGAAGGGGGAATACCGCGCCTGCGAAGCATCTACGGCTCTCCGAACAACGTCGGCCTCTATCTGGGGCGTGCCTGGCCTGTGATGTTGGCGCTTGGGATGTGTGGAGGACAGGGTGGACAACGGCATCTCCGGGCTTTCTGGAGCGACCTCAAGACAGCTCCCAGGCGATTAGGCTATGTTCTTGCACTGCCGGTGGTGGGCGTGGCGTTAGTGTTGAGTCTGTCTCGTGGCGCCATTCTGTTGGGACTGCCGGCGGGGGCGTTGACCCTGGGATTGTTGGCGGGGCGTAAGTGGCGACGGGCGACCGTGATCGCATTGGCCGTTTTCGCCGTCATCGTTATCCCGCTGTTACAGACGCCGCGTTTTGCTGGATTGTTCGATACAACGTCCGGAACTACCTTTCTGCGTCTGGCATTGTGGCGTAGCGCCTGGTCGATGTTCAGGGATTACCCGATTTTCGGCGTCGGACCTGACAATTTCCTCTATGCGTATCGCACCCGATACGTTCTTCCTGCGGCCTGGGAGGAATTCAATCTCTCGCACCCTCATAACTGGGTGCTGGATTTTGGATCTCGTCTGGGTATTCTGGGGTTGATTGGTTTTCTGGGACTGCAAATTGCTTTTTGGATACGGATTGCCTATGCTCTGCGTAAAGGGGAGGGCGAAACGCGGGCCCTCGCCATTGGACTGGCGGCAAGCATGGTGGTATCGCTGGCGCACGGTTTGGTGGACGCTTCGTTTTTCTACATCGACCTGGCATTCGTCTTCTTTTTGTTGATGGGCGCCGCTGTGTGGTGTGATTGGGATTCACGCGCGGCGGCCAAAGCTGCCGGGGTGTTCTTGCAAGAAGGGCCAGAGCGTGTGTTTCCCGGTTAACGTTGGGGCTTTCGAGATCATGTGCCCCGGTTTTGAAATATACCGGGTGCTTGTCGTTTCGGATGCTCCCGTCTATAATTGAGGTGTGGCTATGGGTGGAATTTCGTTTGTCGAGGTTTTGCTCCTCAAATGTCACAACTCCTGAGGGGGAAGATATGGAGAACAAGGACCGTCTTCTCATCACATTGATCGCCGTAGCGGGATTTCTGGGTGTGGTCCTTGTCTGGGGCGGGGTCAAGATCATTGAGGTGTTTCGTTCCATCGAACCGGAAGCGAATCTCTCCGTCGAACTCTTCCCGCAACCCACAGTGACGGTTTATCCCAGTGCGGCGACGGTGATCGAAGAAGTACGAGATCTGAGTCGCCTGGAAACCGTGTCATATCACGTCGAAAAGGTTGTCACAGCGGAAAGCGGCCAGGGCCCCCTGGCTTTTCTTTTGGGCGACAAGCTGCTGTTGATTGCTTTGGGTGAAGTCATTGCCGGTGTAGATCTTTCGGGGCTTTCTGAGTCTGACGTTGTGGTCACGGAAGATGGAACCATCTATGTCGCGCTCCCGCCGGCGGAAGTGTTGGTGGCTACCCTCGACAATGACCGGACGCAGGTCTATGATCGCAGAACTGGTTTGATCGGTCTGAATCCGGATCTCGAAACCGAAGCGCGCCAGCAGGCAGAAGACCTCATTCTACAAGCAGCGCTTGAGGACGGAATTCTAGAACAGGCCGGTGAGAATGCACAAGATTTCATGCGCTCCTGGCTCCAGATCATGGGATTTGAGGAAGTCGTGTTTCCGGAGACAATGCCCACACCTACACCTACTCTGGAAAGCGCGGGATTGTGACGCGACCGGTATGAGCGTTACTGGCGGAAAGCGCAGCGCATACCTCCGGTGAAACTTCAGTCGTCACGTCGAAAGGCTCGGTTCACATAATGCGAATCAAACGGCAACCAGAGGACTTTGTCGTAGAGGAACAGATCGTGCTGCCTGGAGAGCGCGGCCCCTACGCCTATTATCGTGTCGAAAAGCGCAATGCATCCACGCTGGCTGTTCGGGATGAGATTGCCCCTAAATTGAAGGTTACACCCAGCAATGTCGTTTTTCCTGCGTTGAAAGACAAGACGGCGCTGGCGGTGCAATATGCCAGTGTCCGCAAACGAGGCCCTGAGACGGTCAAGGGTCGCAACTTCGTGGCGCACCGGGTTGCGTGGGGCACCCGTGCGCTGCGCCCTTCCGATCTGCGCGGGAATCGGTTCTCGATTCTTCTGCGTGATTTTGCCGAGGAAGAGGCGAGTAGAGTTAGCCCCGCAATGCAGGCGCTTTCCGACCACGGATTGCCGAACTACTTCGACGACCAGCGCTTCGGATCGTTTTCTACCGAGGGGTTCATTGGAAAAGCTATTCTGATGCGCGAGGCAGAGCGCGCCGTCTGGCTGTATCTGGCCGGCCCCATGTTAGGCGACACCCGCGAGGTTCGGGAGTTCAAAAAGCTGGTGCGCACGCATTGGGGACAGTGGGGATATCTCCTCCACCAAGCTCCGCGCCCGTCGAACTTTCGTAGTGTCTTGACCTTTCTCAAGGATCATCCCCAAGGATTCCGCAAGGCCCTAAATCTGGTCCATGATCGTCTTTTGTCTATCTATTTGGTGGCTTACCAATCCTGGGTGTGGAACCAGATTCTAGGCCGTTTCTTGGCGGGCCAGACCGAAAACCCTCAAACGATCCGTGTGGTTGGACGCTTGTTGCCGGTGCCTTTAGAGGTTTCTGACATACTCAAAGAGCGTGAACTCCAGATGCCGAACCTCACTGTGGTCTATCCTCCTGACGTGCTTCCTGCGGTGGAAGCCGTGCTCGCCGAAGAGGAAATGACCTTGGAGGATTTCAAGGCCCGGATTTTGCGGCGCGTCTATTTGCCCAAGGGAGAGCGTGGCATGTGGTTTGCCCCGGCCGATATTGTTGTGGGAAATGTGCAGCCCGATGCGATGTATGCCGGACGCTTCGCGGTTACGGTGGAATTTACACTTGATCCGGGTCAATATGCTACTCTCGTGATCAAATCTCTGGCGGCGCGTATGGCGGTGCCCGTTCATGTCCGCTGAAGACCAGGGGCGGCAGTTGGAGCTGACCGCACCTTACGTGACGCCGTTGGGAGTCTCCGCCGCATTGGCGGATATGGACCATGCCAACACCTTTCTCGCTGTGGTGCGCGGCGGCAGCTATTGGCTCATCGATTGCGCTGATAACCCTGTGGGACGTCTGCAACGCGCCGGAATCGACCCTCTGGCCGTGCGGGGCGTTATTCTCACTCATTTCCATCCCGACCACGTTTATGGTCTGCCCTCGTATCTGGTCGGTCTCTATCTGACTGGTCTTCAAAGCGGCCGACCCCGTCACATTCCTCTTGCCATCTATGCGCGGCCTGAAGTGCTGAACCTGGCCCAGATCATGGTCGGGCTTTTTCAGCTGCAGGAATGGACGCGGATGTTCTCGATCGACTATCGGCCCATTACGATGGATGTCGGTGCTCCGGTGGCCGAGGATGATGATTTGGCCATCTTCTCTGCCCCCACGCATCACAGTGTGCCCTCGATTGCTTTGCGTTTCGTGGCGCCGGATACTGGTCGCAGTTTTGTCTATTCCAGTGATACCTCACCTTGTCCGGAAGTTCAGACGTTGGCGTGGGGCGCAGCACTGCTTTTCCACGAAGCATCCGGCGCCGGATATGGCCATACTTCTGCCGCAGAAGCCGCTGCGTTGGGGTCGCGCGCCAGCGTTGCACGTCTCGTGCTTATTCATTACGATACATCTAACACGCATGGTTTATTGAAATCCGCCCGTGCTCATTTCGATGGTCCTGTGGAATTGGCGCGCGAGTTCGAGCGGTATAGCTGGTAAGCGGGTTGCCCTGGAGTGTATTTCAAGATGGACAAACGCGACTTCCGGCAACCAAGGTTGGCTTCTGCGCGGGTGTGTTCCTTCTTTGCCACGCACACAGACTGGACGCGTCAGTGCCCCGTGTTATAATCGCAGCGATGGAAAAGAACCAGCGGTCGATTGTGCGTGCTGCCGCGCTGGTCACGGTGTTGTTTGCCCTGAGTCGGGCGTTGGGTCTGGTGCGCACCGTGGTCTTCGGGTACTACTTCGGTACCAGTCTCGAAATGGATGCCTACACTTACGCCTCGCGCGTACCTGAACTTCTGTTCAATATTGTCGCGGGTGGTGCGTTGGGGGCGGCTTTCATCCCCATTTTTACCTCCAGACTCACATCGGGCGACGATAAGGGCGCCTGGCAGATGGCATCGGCTCTGGTGAACCTGGTTTTCTTGATTCTTGCTGGGTTGAGCGTTTTTGGCATGGCGCTGGCTCCCTGGTTGGTGCGTACCTTCGTTGCCTCCGAGGCCGCTCCTGTACTTCAGGAGCGGATTGCTCACCTGATGCGTATCATGTTGTTGTCTCCCGCAATTTTCGGCGTGAGCGGCATCGTGATGGGCACGCTGAACGGCTATCAGCATTTCTTGCTCCCGGGCGTGGCCCCGATTCTCTATAACTTGACCTTGATCGGCGGCGCTGTCTGGGGTGGGGAGACCGGCAATGGGACCCTGGGGGCGGCCCTGGGTACCGTCATTGGGGCCTTACTTCACCTTGTGGTGCAAATTCCTGGGTTGGTGCGTTATGGCGCCAACTATACTGCAACGTTGGGGCTGCATGATCCGGCAGTGCGGCGAGTAGGTTTCTTGATGCTGCCCCGTGTTGTCGGGGTGGCGGCAGTCCAATTCAACTTCGTCATCACAAACAACCTCGCGTCGGGCCTTGAACCGGGGGCTGTTTCGATCTTGGGATTTGCCTGGATGTTGGTATTGCTTCCCAATATCCTTGCGCAAGCGGTAGGGACGACCTCTTTGCCTACCTTCTCTGCCCAGGCGGCAGAGAAGGACTTGTCCGCACTACAGGGCACGCTCTCGACTATGTTGCGCACTGTGCTTGCGGTGATGTTGCCGGCGACGGTTGGTCTCGCCGTATTGGGCCGTTCGTTTGTCGCACTGGCGTTTGAACGCGGCGCCTTTTCTGCGGGCTCGACCGGGGGAGTAGCCTGGGCGATGGCCATGTTCGCGGTAGGGTTGGCCGGACATGGGGCCATAGAGATTCTGGCGCGGGCATTCTATGCCATGCACGATACCTGGATTCCGGCGCTGGCGGCGATTGGGGCCGGTGTTCTGAATGTGCTATTGGGTCTGATTTTACCCCCTGTTTTCGAGGGGTTCGAGTGGCCTGCTTATGGAGGATTGGCCCTGGCTAATGGTCTCGCCGTTCTTGTGGAAGCAGCAGTGCTACTGTTGTTGATTGGCCCGAAGATCGGGGGATTCCCCGTTCAGAAGATTCTCATGTTCTCGTTGCGCGCCTTGGCGGCCTCCCTGGGAATGGGAGGTGTTGTGTGGGTATGGTTACAGCTGGCGCCCGCCGGCGTCTGGATTCAGACGCTTGGGGGCATCATCGTGGGGGCTGGAACTTATTGGCTGCTGGCCCTGGCTTTCAAAGTGGATGAGCTGCGCCTGGCTATGCGGCTTGTCCTACGGCGTGGATGAGGCTTGCGCCATGTTGATCACGCTGATGACTGATTTCGGGTTGGATGACGTATACGTCGCTGTGATGAAAGGGGTGATCTCTGGGATCGCGCCTGGCGCTGCGTTTGTGGATCTGTGCCATGCGGTCGCCCCCCAGGATATCCGGGGCGCTGCATTCCGTCTGTGGATGGCGGTTCCCTATTTCCCTGCACACACGGTTCATCTGGTTGTGGTCGATCCGGGCGTCGGCACTTCACGGCGGGCGATTGCGGCGCGAACATCTCAGGGGATCTTCGTTGGTCCCGATAATGGCGTCTTCTCCTATGTGTGGGCTGAATCCTCTCCCCGGCAAGTGGTGGAATTGGAGAACCCCAGGTATCACTTGCCTGGGATGAGTACTACATTCCACGGTCGCGACATTTTCAGCCCGGCGGCAGCTCACGTAGCAGTCGGGGTTGACCTCGGCGCCTTGGGTCCTGAAGTGACCGATCCGGTTGGGCTTCCGCTGCCATCACTGGAGTTAACTGCGTGTCAGATCGCCGGCGAGGTGCTTTATGTCGACCGTTTCGGGAATGCAATTACGAGTATTGGGCGCCTGACGTGGGATCGTGATACATTGCTTCTTGAAGGTGCTTTCGGGGGTTGTGGGCGCGCCCGGTTCCGGGCTTCCGGGGTGCAGGTAGTGGCGGGGCGTCGCCAGGTGTACGGGATTCATGGCGCCTACGGAGAGGTTTCTGTTGGAACCGCGTTGGCGCTTGTGGGGAGTTCGGGGCTGCTGGAACTTGCGGTTTCGCAGGGGCATGGCGCACAAGCGCTGGATTTGCAGGTTGGCGATCCTGTGATGGTAGTGGGAGACATCGAGGTCGAATTGTGAGACAAGGAGGTCGATGATGCCCGACTATTTCGTGATTGACGGCGGGAATCCTTTGCGAGGTGAGATTTCGCCAAGTGGGAATAAGAATGCCGCATTGCCGACGTTGGCGGCGACGTTGTTGACCGATGAACCTGTGATTCTACGGAATCTTCCGGCCATTCGCGACGTGGCGACGATGGGAGAGCTGCTAGAAACGCTGGGCGTCGAAGTCACGCATCTCGATGCGCATACCTGGCGGCTCCAGACACGGTCACTGATTGCGCCTGAAAGCCCGGAAGAGGTGAGCCAGCTTTTCCGGGCGATTCGTGGTTCGATCCTCGTGACCGGCCCGCTGTTGGCGCGCCTGGGCCGCCTGGCCATTCCTGCGCCTGGGGGAGACGTCATTGGGCGCCGGCGGGTGGATACGCACTTTCTGGCTTTTGAAGCGCTGGGAGCCGAGGTTGAGGATGGCGCGGTCTATGGGTTACGCGCCTCCAGATTGCATGGTGCAGACATCTTGCTGGACGAAGCCAGCGTGACCGGAACGGAAAATGCAGTGATGGCTGCTGTGCTAGCCCGGGGAACGACGATCATCCGCAATGCGGCCTCCGAACCTCACGTACAGGACCTGTGCCTTATGCTCAAATCAATGGGAGCTCAGATTGAGGGGGTCGGGACCAATCTCCTTGTCATTCAAGGCGTGGATCATTTGCACGGTACCGATTTCACGCTGACATCCGACCATATCGAGGTGGGGAGCTACATTGCTCTGGCAGCTGCCACCCATGGAGAATTGCTCATTCGGAACGCTGCCCCGCAGTATCTGCGGATGGTCCGCATGATTTATGAACGGCTGGGCGTCTCGTTCGAGATACGTGACACCGATCTTTTCGTGCCTTCCAATCAGTCATTGCGGATTGTGCCGGATATGGGGAACGCCATCCCTTCGATCAAAGACGCGCCCTGGCCCGCTTTTCCTGCGGATCTTATGAGCATCGCGCTGGTTCTGGCGACGCAGTGTGATGGGGTTGTCATTTTCCATGATCGCATGTTCGAAAGCCGGCTGTTTTTCGTGGATAAGTTGATTCCCATGGGCGCGCGCATCGTGCTGTGTGATCCACACCGCGCCTTGATCTACGGGCCCTCGAGATTGCACGGCGATGAGATGGAAAGCCCGGATATTCGCGCTGGGATGGCCCTGCTTCTCGCGGCGCTGGCTGCAGAGGGTACCAGCGTGATTCGCAATATCAGGCAGATTGATCGCGGCTACGAGCGGATCGAAGAGAAACTCCGGCCCCTGGGGGCGCGAATCACCCGCAAAAATGGGACGACGTGTGAAACCATCTAGTCATCTGGAGCGGCCTCGTGTGCGTTTGCTTCTCGCTACGCATAATCGCGGCAAACGGCGAGAATGGCAGTATTTCCTGGCGGGTTTGCCTTTCGAAATCCTGTTGCCCGACGATTTGGGATTCGATAGCGAGGTGGAAGAGACGGGGGCTACCTACGTCGACAATGCGCTTTTGAAGGCCCGGACTCTGGCCGGGGCCTCCGGTTTGCCTGCATTGGCTGACGATTCCGGGTTAGAGGTCGATGCTCTTGAGGGCGCCCCGGGGGTGCGCTCGGCCCGTTACCGGCTCGGCACGGATGCCGTTCGCTACCGGGCGTTGTTGACGGCCTTGGAAGGGGTCCCGTCAGAGGAACGCGCGGCGCGCTTTCGGTGTGTCGCCGCGTTGGTGCTGCCGGATGGCACGGAGCGCCTTGCCGAAGGCGTTTGTGAAGGCGTGATTACTGCGGCGCCGGCCGGTGCAGGCGGGTTTGGTTATGATCCTGTGTTTTACTTGCCGGATCAGGGTTGCACCATGGCTGAACTCACGGCGGATGAAAAAAACCGTATCAGTCATCGGGCGCGGGCTGCGTCGGCGATGCGCCCGTTTCTCGAAAAACTGCTCCTGGAAGAATAGCGAGCCGGGATGCCGGGCAACATGGGGACTATCCTGGAGGTATCATGGATGTAGAAGCATTGGAGCAAACGCTGCGCACCTATCGTCCTGAGGGAATCACAGGTTTCCCCGAGGAATTCGTTTGGCCGCGATATGATGGCATTTCGGTAGGCAACCTGGCCGCTACAATTACAGGGATTTTCGGTGTGCCGGCAACCGGCATGTTGCCGCCGCTACGGGATGATCTTCTGGGCGACATGGTGGAAGGTGTGGAGCGTGTACTTCTCCTCGTAGTGGATGCGCTGGGGTGGTCCCAGCTGCAACGGACAATGACCCGCCATCCGGATCTCTTTTTCCACCGGTTAGCCGCCCGGGGACGTCTACTCCCAATTACGACGACGTTTCTCTCGACGACCAACAGTGTGTTATCCACGATCTGGACGGGGCGGCCTCCCATTGAACATGGAATGCTGGCGTTTGAGATGTTCCTGCGCGAATGGGCTATGGCCGTCGAATCGATTTCATTCTCCCCGATGTTGCAGCCTTTTGGGCGAGTATTGGAGCAGTGGGGATTCGATCCGGAGGCCTTTCTGCCGGTTCCGTCTCTGGCTCACGTGCTTGCGGTTCAGGGGATACTTACCTATAACGTGATCTCCAAATACTTCACCCAAACCCCGTTGTCCCGGATGCACTTCCGTGGCGTGCGGCGGGTTATCGGGCACACCACGGCGTCGGATTTTTGGGTCACGCTGCGACGTGTACTACATAGCCACCGGGATGAAAGGTGTCTATTGAGCGGCTATTGGAGCGCGGTGGACACGTTAGCTCACAATTTTGGGCCACGTGACGAGACGGGGGAAGCTGAGATCTGGTCGTTTGCAACCTTGATGGAAGAGCTGTTCTTCAATCGCTTGAGTGCGGCTGAACGCAAGGGCACGCTCTTGCTGATGACTGCGGATCATGGTCAGATGACGGCTTCACAGCACGGGGCTGTGCTGTGGACCAACTATCCGGATTTGCAGGGTGCTTTGTCGCTGCCTCCTCTGGGGGAATCCCGCGCTCCGTTTCTCTATGTCAGAAGCGGCAAAGATCGCGCGTTGTGGCAGGATCTTCAGGCGCGGTTGTCAGATCGTTTTCACTGGATGCGGGCCGAAAATGTGTTGGCAAGTGGGCTCTTGGGACCCGGACAACCATTCGCTGAGGTTCCACACCGGTTGGGTGACATTGTCGGCATTGCCAAGGGTAAAGCCTATTTGGCGCGCAGTGAAGCGCTGGTTGACAAGTTGCGGGGCCGGCATGGCGGTCTGGCTCCTGAAGAGATGCTGGTCCCCCTGTTAGCCGTCCGGCTTGACGCTTGAATCTCGTATCCTCAGACTGGCCGGAGAGAACCTCTGGTCAGTCTGGTATTCTTGCGATCCTCTGCTATAATTGATATTAGCATCTTCTAAATTCTCCTGGTGGAGGGTGAACGTGCGCACCATTCGCTTGCTGCTGGTTGGGGTGGGAAATCTAGGCCGGCGCTTCTGTCAGATTCTGGCTGCCAAGGAGGGGTTGCTTCGCGATCAGTATGGGCTATCCTTGGTGTTGGTGGGCGCCGCGGATAGCCGTGGCGCTGCCTATGATCCACAAGGATTGGATCCGGCGCGGGTTGCCGCGTTGAAATCGAGCGGCGCCAGTGTCTCCGCTTATGAGGGAGCCGGGCACGCGGAGTGGGATGCCGTGCGGTTGGTTTTGGAGGCTGAAGCCGAGGTGCTGTTGGAAGCCTCTCCCGTGAATCTCACACAGGGTGGGGATCCGGGACTTACTTGTATCCGGCTGGCTATGCAGAAAGGGATGCATATCTCCACGCCGAACAAAGGGCCGCTTGTTTTGGCCTTTCAAGAGCTGGTGCTCCTGGCGGCAGAGAATAATGTGCAATTCCGCTTTGATGGCGCGGTGGCGGGTGGTCTTCCTGCTATCAATCTTGGGCAACGTGATCTGCGCGGCGCGATTGTGGATCGTATCGAGGCCGTGCCGAATTTGGTCACCGGATATGTCATGGATATGTTGACGGAAGGCCTCTCCTGGGATGAGGCCCTGAAGCACGCGCGCGACGAAGGTGTATTGGAGGCCGATGCTTCCTGGGATCTGGATGGCTGGGATGCGGCGGCGAAACTGGTCATTCTCACCAATGCAGTCCTTGGCTACCCGGCCCGTCTAGCTGATGTGCGGCGGACGGGAATCCAGATTTTGGAGACTGACGACCTCTACACGGCGCGTGAGCGCGGGTACCGTTATCGGCTGCTTGCCCAGGCTGAGCGCCGGCAGGATGGCAGTTATGCGCTGTCGGTGGCGCCCGTACCGTTATCGCCGGAGCATCCACTGGGAAACCTGGGACGCAAGCAGATGGGCATCGTCTACATGAGTGATATTTTCGGTACGATCACGGCTATCATTGAGGAGCAAGAGCCCATACCCTCTGCGGCATCGCTGCTGCGCGACGTCTTGGATATCGTGTTGTCGCCTTCGGTTGGGGCAGTGGGAAAGAAAGTGGTGAAAAGCCGCCGGTAGGCTCTAAGGATAAGCGGCTCGTCTATTCGACCTGAAAATCTGGCTGCGAGATGAAATCTGACTCTCCTGAAAAGGCTACCTAACCGCAGAGTGCGTCAACAATCGTCAGGTCTGATGACCGTCGGCAAAGAACGCAAAGGACTGCCGGCGCCATTTCCTGTGGTATAATTTCTTTCATGGATAAACGTCTGCGACGGTTACTTCTTGTAGGGGCCTCATTTTTGTTCTTTGGCGGCGTGCTCTTGGTCGTAGGAGGCTGGTTGGTTTCGACGGCGCCTGCACCGGCGACTTCTGCGGCGAAACCCACGCCTTCGGCGCCCCGCGTGGATGAGATGCCGCCCTTGGGATCAGAGGCGGATGCTGGTTTGGGGGGCGTGGCGCTGGAAACTCCTGTGCCCACACCCGCTCCTCCCGCTCCAGAACCAGTCAACGTGTTTAGTTTCACACCAGATGAGATGGAGATCGTTCTGCGAGAGAGGGGCATCCCGCTCGAGCGCCATTCTCCTCTCAAAGGGCGAGTGCTGGTTGGGCTTTACGGTACGCCTCTTGGTCCCGGGCTGGGTATTCTAGGAACAGCGTCGCCGACGACCACGGTTGCCCTGGCCCGGCAACAAGCCCTGGAGTACCAGGCTCTCCTGTCGGACACGGAGGTGATCCCTTTTTTCCACATGGTCACGACCATTGCCGACGCCTATCCGGGCGATGATGGGGATTACAACCATCGCGTCTCACCGGACACAGTCCAGAAATGGATTGACGTAGCGCGGGCCAACGGGTTGTGGTCGGTTGTGGATATTCAACCCGGTCACGGCGTGATGGAAGTGGAACTCGCGTTTGTGGAGTTTTATATCCGCCAGCCCTCCGTGCATCTGGCGATCGACCCAGAGTTTGTCATGCTTCCAGGAGCTATTCCTGGCGAGCGGATTGGGACCCTGGATGGCGCTACTGTCAATGTGGTGCAGGCATGGTTGGGGCAAATTGCACGTGAAGTAGGGGAACGGAAAATCTTGATCATTCACCAGTTCGACGACAGAATGTTTCTGGGAAAGGAATTGTTAAACCACGACCCCTTTGTCGATGTGATCTGGGATTCCGATGGCTTTGGCGGCCCGCCTGCCAAGATCGCGGATTATGAGCAGTACGCGCGTGAACCGGGTTTCGAATATGGCGGCTTCAAACTTTTCTATGATTATGATGTTCCGCTTATGTCTCCTGCCCAAGTTCTGCAACTGGAGCCCTTCCCTGTGTTTGTCGTGTATCAGTAGTATGGGGCGGGTAAGTCCCGCAATAGTGGTGCGCGCCGGTGTTTTTCAACCCGCCGGTTGACATTCCCTTGAAACTTCATATAATCAAGATAGTCTGCATTTCCCAAAGACGATGAACGGGAGGAGTAAGCGCGTGGGGGCCGTTTCAGAGAGATGGGTCGGTGGCTGAAAACCCATTACGGCGCCGCCAGCCGAAGGTCGCCCGGGAGTTGAGCAGCTGAACACGCGTGGAGATCTGCGCCAGTAAACTGCTACGGAATCGCCCGTTATCGCGAGCACCCTTACTGGAGGGTGGCTAAGTGCACCGGTCTGCTGCCGGTGAATCAGGGTGGTACCACGGAGTCCACTTCGTCCCTGGGGACGGGTGGGCTTTTTTGTTGTGCGTTCGCGGTTTCCGGCCCGAACGTGGTTGGCTTGCAAGCCGCAGGAGGATAATTATGCAGAAGTTGGCGAAACGCTATGATCCCGGAACGTCCGAGCCGCGCTGGGAGCAGTTCTGGCAGGAAAACGGCGTCTATCACTTCGAAAAAGGGTCTGAGGCGCCTGTCTACAGCATCGATACGCCGCCGCCGACCGTGTCGGGGCATTTGCACTTGGGTCACGTCTATTCGTACAGCCACGTCGATTTCATTGCGCGTTTTTGGCGTATGCGAGGCTACAACGTCTTCTATCCCATGGGGTTTGACGACAACGGTCTGCCCACGGACCGGCTGGTTGAGCGTTGGGAGGGTATTCGGGCGACCGATGTGGGGCGCGCGGCGTTTATCGAACGCTGTATCGCCGTGAGCGAGCGAGAAGAAGTGCATTACCGCGATCTCTGGACGCGCCTGGGATTGTCTATTGATTGGCGCTACGGCTACCGGACTATCGACGCGCGCTCTCGCCGCTTGGCGCAGTGGTCGTTTATTGATCTTTACCGGAAAGGGCTGCTATACCGCAAGGAGGCGCCGGCAATCTGGTGTCCCGAGTGTGGCATCTCAATTGCGCAGGCGGATCTCGAGGACTTGGAGCGCGAAAGCGTGTTCCACACGGTCGCCTTTACAACGGACACGGGGGGCGTGCTTGAGATTGCGACGACGCGGCCTGAATTGCTTCCGGCCTGTGTTGCCGTGTTCGTGCATCCTGAGGATGACCGCTATCGGGGGCTGGTGGGACAGAAGGTGCGGGCGCCGTTGTTCCGACAGTGGGCGCCGGTGCTGGCGGATCCCGGTGTGGACCCCCAAAAGGGGACGGGGGCTGTCATGTGTTGCACGTTTGGCGATACAGCGGACGTCGCCTGGTGGCATACCCACGAATTGCCGTTGCGGATCGCGATTGACCGCTCGGGCCGCCTGACTCGCCTGGCCGGGGAATTTGCGGGATTGAGCGTTACAGACGCGCGTCGCGAAATTGTGGCTGCGTTGCAAGAGGCCGGATTACATCTTGGGGAACGTCCGGTGGCGCAGTCGGTGCGAATTCATGAGCGTTGCGACACTCCCGTGGAGTACGTGGTTGCACCGCAGTGGTTCATTAAGGTGTTGGAGTTCAAAGACGACTTCCTGGCTGCCGGTGCGCAGGTGCACTGGCGCCCTGCCCATATGGAAAACCGCTTCCGCGAGTGGGTAGAAAACCTGAACTGGGATTGGTGCATCAGCCGGCAGCGTTATTTCGGCGTAACCTTTCCCGTGTGGTATTGTGCATCGTGCGGCGCGGTGATGTTGGCCGACGAAGAGGCGTTGCCCGTAGACCCGACCACGCGGTCTCCTGCACGTCCCTGTGCCTGTGGGAGCACCGAGTTCTATCCGGAGATGGATACGCTGGATACCTGGGCCACATCCTCGCTCACGCCACAGATTGTGGGGCAGATGTTCGACGACCCCGAACTCTATGCGCAGGTGTTCCCTTTCTCCCTGCGCCCGCAGGCCCATGAGATCATCCGCACCTGGGCCTTCTACACCATTGTCAAGTCGCACCATCATTTCGCGTCGTTGCCCTGGACCGACGCGGCGATTTCGGGATGGGGGCTGGCGCCCGAAGGTGCGGGGAAGATCAGCAAGAGTCGCGGCGGCGGTCCCGCTGCTCCTCTGGAAATGATCGAGAAATATTCGGCCGATGCGGTGCGCTACTGGACGTCCAGTACGGGATTCGGCAAAGACGCACTCATCAGCGAGGAGAAGATCCAGATGGGGGCAAAGCTCGTCACCAAACTCTGGAACGTGGCGCGTTTTGCGGAGCGCTTTCTCGGAGGGTATGAACCTCCGGATACGGCGCCGGCGCTGTCGGCTGCGGATGGGTGGATTCTCTCCAAGATACAAGGACTGATCGCGCGCGTGACGGCTGCGTTCGAAGCGTATGACTACGCCTCGGCCCGGCATGATGTCGATGACTTCTTCTGGCACACGTTGGCAGATAACTATCTCGAGATGGCGAAGTTGCGACTATACGCCGGAGACCCGGGAGCGCGCTTCACGCTCCACGCTGTGGTGTGGGTGGTACTCAAGCTCTTTGCGCCGTTTTTCCCGCATGTCACCGAAGAGATTTATCAGGCTCTGTATGCAGAGTGGGAAGGGGCCATATCGATACATCGTGCTGCGTGGCCTGAGGTTTCCGGCCCGGCAGCCGGCCCTGAAACGGAGGCATTTGGCGAGGCGTTGGTTGCTATCGCCGGCGCCGTGCGGCGTTTCAAAAGTGAGCAAGCCCTGGCGCTAGGAGCAGAGATTGAGCAGCTGGCGGTGGTTTCCGGGGATGTGGATTTCAATGCCCGAATTGCATCCGCTGTTGAAGATCTGAAAAGCATCACACGCGCGCGAACCGTTGCCGTCTCCGCCAAACTTCCGGAAGGCGCGGCGCTCATTCTCGACGAGGCTACGTTTCAGGTAGCTGTGTTTGCCGCAGCTATGCCCGACGAGCTCGAAGAGAACGCGACAGCGGAGGAAGAAAGCGCTACTGTAGCGGAAGAAGACGCTGACTCTACGTCAGAGAAAGAAAATCATACATCGGAGAAAGGAGAATGACATGACGGAGACGGAGCTATCCAAAACGTACGTGCCCCAGGAACACGAAGGGCGTCTCTACGCTTGGTGGGAATCACAGGGCTACTTCAAGCCGGAAACGCAACTGGCCCATGGGCTGGCTGATCCGGACGGCGCGCGGTTCTGTATCACCATGCCGCCCCCCAATGTAACCGGCATCCTGCACCTGGGACACGCCATGACGGCAGCGCTCGAAGATCTGATGACGCGCTATTATCGAATGCGCGGTTTCGAGACCCTTTTCTTGCCGGGGAGTGATCACGCCGGTATCGCCACACAGAATGTCGTGGAACGCGAGCTGGCAAAGGAGGGGAAGACGCGCCACGATCTGGGACGGGCTGCATTCGTCGCAAATTGCTGGGAGTGGAAGGCCAAGACGCACGCGCGCATCACTGACCAGCACCGGCAACTCGGCATTTCTTGCGATTGGGAGCGGGAACGGTTCACGTTGGACGACCAGCTGAGTCACGCGGTTCGCGTGGCCTTCCATACGCTCTATGAACGCGACTTGATCTATCGCGGCCCCTATATGGTGAATTGGTGTCCCCGGTGCGAATCGGCGATTTCGGATCTCGAAGTGGAGCCTGAGGAGCATGACAGCCATCTCTGGTACATCCGTTATCCGGTGGTAAGCGCCGGGTGGGAAGGTCCCGCGCATGCCTGGGGCAGTGGACGCTGGGCCGAGGGCGCGACGCAGTTCATCCAGATGGCGACGACACGTCCCGAGACGATTTTGGGAGATACCGGCGTGGCCGTTCATCCAGAGGACGACCGTTGGGGCGCCCTGGTGGGACAGGAGGCAATTCTCCCGGCGCTCGAACGGCGTCTTCCCATTGTGGGAGATGCGGCAGTTGAACCTGAGTTCGGCTCCGGAGCGGTCAAGGTGACGCCGGCGCACGATCCGACCGACTACGAAATCGGGCAGCGCCATCACTTGCCGCAAGTGAACGTGATGACGGAAACGGGATTTATGAACGAGGCTGCCGGGCCCTACGCCGGATTGGAACGGTATGCCTGTCGTGACGCCATCGTCAAAGATTTCGAGAAGGAAGGTCTCTTGGTGAAGATCGAGGCCTACCACCACACCGTAGGACATTGCCAGCGCTGTCACACCGTGATCGAACCGCGAATCAGCACGCAGTGGTTTGTCCGGGCCAGGCCCCTCGCGGAGAAAGCCATTGAGGTCGTCCGGACCGGCGAGATGCGCATCATCCCTGAACGATTCGAGAAGATTTTCTTCCATTGGATGGAGAATATCCGTGATTGGTGTATCAGTCGCCAGCTCTGGTGGGGACATCGCATCCCGGTCTGGTATTGTGAGGCGTGTGATCATCAGTGGAGCGCCGTTGAGGAGCCCACGACGTGTCCGGTGTGCGGAAGCGCCGGCATCCGCCAGGATGAGGATGTGTTGGATACCTGGTTTTCCTCCGGTTTGTGGCCTTTCTCTACCTTGGGCTGGCCCACTGCCCGGTCGCATGATCTGCAGCGCTTCTTCCCCACGGATATGCGGGAGACCGGGTATGATATCTTGTTCTTCTGGGTTGCGCGGGAGACGATGCTATCGACGGAGTTGTTGGGACGCGCTCCCTACGCGCGGGTCTATCTTCACGGCCTGATTCGCAACGAAAGCGGCCAGAAAATCAGCAAGTCGATGCCCGATGCCTGGAAATACGATCCGCTCTACATCATTGAAGAATACGGCGCCGATGCGTTGCGCTATACACTGACGACCTCCTCGACGCCCGGCAACGATATGAACCTCGACATGCGCCGCATCGAGGGCGCGCGGAATTTCGCCAACAAGATTTGGCAGGCGACGCGTTTCATCCTGATGAACCTGGGCGAAGAGACGGTCGTTCCGCTTTCCGCGATTTCGCGCGATTCTCTGTTGTTGGAGGACCGGTGGATTCTGAGCCGACTTCACCGCCTGTCCGGCGAAGTTCTGGCGCTAATGGAATCGCATCAATACGGCGAAGCGGGACGCCGCATTCGTGACTTTCTCTGGGATGAATTCTGTGATTGGTACATCGAGGCCACCAAAGTGCGCCTCTACGACGAGCAGGTCGATCGTACGACTCCTCGTGCAGTCTTGTTGGCTGTTCTTGAACAGGCGTTGCGGCTGTTGCATCCCTTTATGCCGTTTGTCACCGAGGCGCTGTGGCAAGCGCTGCCGGAGCAGGCCCGGCAGGGTGAGGCCCTTATTATTGCTCCCTGGCCCCTGCCAGACGCACGGTATCTGGATGATATTGCCGAGATGCAGATGGCGGGTTTGATGGAACTGGTGCGCGGGATTCGGAATGTGCGCTCGGAATACGACGTACAGCCGGGGAAGCGGATTGCTGCGGTGGCAGCTGTTGGCGAGCTTGCGCCGGTGTTTGCGGCGCGCCGGGATGTGCTGGTGGCTTTGGCGCGTTTGGATCCCGGGGCGCTCACGATTGTGACGACAACGGATCCTCTGGAGAAGGCCGCGTCGGTGGTTTCCGGAGAGCTTGTGGCCTATTTGCCCCTCGCCGGCCTGGTTGATCTTGAGGCTGAGAAAGTGCGGCTTGCAAAAGCGCTTGAGAGTCTCCAGGGACGCATCGATGGCAGTCGGGCGCGCCTGTCTGGCCCCTTTGCGGAACGGGCTCCGGCTGACGTTGTCACACGGGAACGGGAACGGTTGTCTGAGATGGAAGCAGAGGCCGGTCAGCTTCGGGAGCAGTTGGCGCGGCTGGGGTAAATGACCGGGTGGGACGCACTTCTGTTCAGAAGTGCGTCCCATTCAATCCGGGCGTGTCAGTTCCCCTCTCAGGTTGCTCTGCAATAGTCTTTTGATGGTGTCGACGGAATACGTCTGGCTGTAAAGATAGAATAGTTTCGCCAGTGCCGCCTCGGCGGTCATATCGAACCCGCTGATCACACCGGCCTTGGCGAGCGCCAGTCCAGTGGCGTAGCCGTGCAGGTTGACGCTGCCACGCAGGCACTGGCTGCAATCGATGATAATGATGCCCCGGTCCGAGGCTTCGCGTAGTGCGTCGACGAAGTCTCGATCCCGGGTGGGGCCGTTTCCCACACCGTAGGCTTCCAACACCAACGCCTTCAGCGGCGCTTGCAGCATATTGCGCACGATGCCCGCCGGCATACCGGGAAAAAGCCGCAGGGCGCCGATTGGAGCCGGTGCAATGGTCTTGACTTCCAGCGTGTCGGGCATGGTGGGCGCCGGCTGGATGTCATCCCAGTTGATAGAAATGTCGATGCCGACGGCGCCCAGGGGAGGGTAGTTGGGCGAGGCAAAGGCATTGAACCCCATGGCGTCGACTTTCGTAGCGCGATTGCCTCGCAGTAGCGTACTGCCGAAGTAAAGGCAGACTTCGGGTATGGGGTAGCTGGCCGCCAGCAGCATGACCGTGATCAGGTTCTCCCGGGCATCGTTGCGTACTTCACAAAGCGGAATCTGCGATCCGGTCAGGATAACCGGCTTCCGTAACCCTTGTAGCACAAAAGAAAGCGCCGCTGCTGTGTAAGCCATGGTGTCGGTGCCATGGAGCACGATGAAGCCGTCATAGTCGTCGTAGTGGTGTGCAATATCCTGCGCGATTTTAAGCCAGTCTGCTGGCGTCATGTTCGATGAATCAAGCAGGGGGTCGAATTCGTGGATGTCGTATGCTGGCATCAGATCGTTGTGCAGCTCTGGCATCAGCTGCATCTGTGCTGCCAGGAAACCTGATGCCGGAGCATACCCGTAGGTCGTCCGGCGCATGCCGATCGTGCCTCCGGTGTAGGCGATGTAGACGCGTTTCTGCATGTCGGCGTGTGTATCCGGTCAGGGTGCGATGAATGTCTGGGTCCACTCAGGCTGCGCCGGCTGGCTACCCGCTGCTAACATGGCGCGCCAGGCTTCATTGGTCAATCGTTGACTCAGGGGCCACGGGAATTCGTAGTACGAATAGACGCCTCCTTTGGCAATCTGTAGCCCGCCAATGCCATCCGGCACTATCACATAGATATCGAAGATTCGTCCCGTGGCTTCTTCCAGGACAAAGCCATTGGGATCGGTGGCCACGTCGGCGACGATGGCGGCCTGCTCGTCTTCGCTGAAGACATTTGACCAGCTGTCCTCCGGGGTATCGGCGGCTTCCAATGTCATACTTTCCAACCACCCGCCGAAGTACTTCAGCCGTTCGTATTCTTCGTTGGTGATGGGGCTATCGTTCAATTCCCGTTCGGCGATATCGACCAGGAAGGTGAGCATTGTGTCCAGTTCTTCGAGCCGGTAGCCGGTCATCGTGGAGAGAATCCCTTGTTCCGCCAATCCCGCGCGCGTCATGCGCGTGAGGGCCAGCAGGCGGGCAAACGCCTCGGGGTTGGGTTCGACGTACCCGCGAACTTGCGGCGCCTCCTCCGGGCCTCCCCCTAGTTCCGCCATGACCTGTTTGGCATACAGGATGGTGTCGTGTTTCAGCTCCGTCCAACTGCCTAATGCCGCGTGCAAGTCTTTCCGCGCCCAGGCCTGCGTAGTCATAAAGGGAGGATAGGCGGCATCTTTGGGGGCCACGATCGCTTGCAGCGCATAAAGCCAGTTCCAGTAGACGTTCTGGGTCCAGCTGTCGATTTCGAGTCCGGAAATTTCGGTTTGCACTTTGCCCAATTGCTCGTCGTAGAACTCGTATTGTGTTTCTCCCATCTCATCGAGAATTTCGTAGGCTACTTCGTTCTCGAACGCGGCGAAGACATCCAATCCCTTTGGCAGCATACGGT
>JAFGNR010000062.1 GCA_016926915.1 Anaerolineae bacterium | reverse complement strand
GGCGTCACGTCCGGCGTCGTCTCCGGCGTTGCTATCTCTAGCACAGGCGTCGTTGTCCCCGGCGGCGGCTCAGTCTCCCCGCCACAGATTTCCACAAAGGTTACGTCCGGGGGCGCGGCAGAACTATCCCCCCACACCCAGGCATCGACGTCGCCGTCGCGGAGTGACCAGCCCGCTGCTCCCCGGCCCGAATAGACCCACCCGCCATCGCCGGCGGCGTGGAAGTAGGTCCAGTAGCGGCAGGGAGCCGCCTTGCAAGCACAGAAGCAATCCGAAGCCGGACACCCGGTGTCGTCGATGGCGCAAATCGCCGTCCCGGCGCTGCCGGCGCTCACCGTGAGCTGCACACCGGCCTGCCGCAGCAGCGCGAGACCATCTATCTCCGGCCCGTCGAAGGCGACACAGTGCAAGGCCGGCGAACCATCCGCCTGCACGATGACCAACCCGGCGCGCTGCACCGGGTCCGGCTCCGCAGCGCCGGCAGGAACCGGACCTCCCAACACCCACAGGAGCAGCAGGAGGGCGCTCCCCACGGCGCGGCGGAGATCCAACGGACGGCGTGTGCGTTTCATCGATACCACCCTGTACCTGAGCGACTCACCGGCACAATGAATACCTCAACTTCCACAAAAAAGCACCTTCACCGCAGAGAGCGCAAAGAAGACTTCAATCTTTGAGGACGATGCCATCATGCACTTCTTGAAGGGTTTCCATCTTACCTCTGCGCGCTTTTTGCACTCTGCGGTGAATTCCCCCGCTTGCGGCGGCATCAAGAATATCAGGACTACAGACGTTCCGACTTCCGGCGCAGGGCCAGGCCGCCCCCAACCAGGGCAAGGCCGCTGGACAGCACCAGGCCCCCCAGCAGCAAAGGACCAACGTCCAGGCCGCCTGAGGCAGGCAGCGTGGTCTCGGCCGGTGCACTGATAGGAACCGGCGCGGCAATAGCGACCGGTTCCGCCGTCGAGACATCCAGCAGCGTCAGCCCACCCAACGCCTGGACAGCCTGCGCGGTGGCCATGACATTCGCACCGGGCATAGCCAGTTGCCAGTTGAAGCCGCCGGTTGCAGCATCCCGCAAGCCCCACAGTGCGTCGCCGGGCGTCTGCCCGCCGGGCGCCCAGGCGCCTGGCGATTCTCCCAACGCCAGCAGGGCCTGCAGCACCACGGCCGTGGAGTTGGCATCCGTATCCGTGCCCCAATCCGAAGGCTTCTGCCAGGGGAAGCCGCCGTCTTCGTTCTGCATGGCGGTGAAGTAAGGCAACGCCGCCTGCGCAGCCTCGCGCTCTCCGGCCGCCAACAGGGCCTGGACAGCAAGGGCCGTGGTGTTCGTGTCAGCAGCAGCATCGCCCGCCATCATCGCCCACGACCCATCTTCCAGTTGCGCGTCAAGCAGCGCCGCGACGGCATCCTGCGGCAGCGGCTCCCCGGCATTGTGCAGCGCCAGCAGGGCATACGCGTGGGCATAAAGGGAATCCCCAAACTGCGCGGAACCGGCATCTTGCAGCGCCAGCAGGTCTGACACAAGGTCCCGGCCCGCGAAGGCGCGCGGGTCCAGTCCCAGCGCCTGGACGCCCAACACCAGCCGGCTCAATCCGGCGGCATCCTGGCCCATTTCTACCTGCGCCTCAAGATAGGCCAGCGGCGAGACCTGCCAGGCCAGCGGATCCTGACCCGCGGCCTTGGCTGCCAGGAGCGTCTCGACGGTCGCGCCAAGGTCCGAGCCTTCGGAAAAGCCATTGGTGAAACCGCCATCTTCCTGCTGGTACGTCCCCAGCCAGGCCAATGCCCCCTCGAGATCGGAAGAAGCCGCTTGCACGGGCAATACCACGATAAGCGCCAACAACAAAGTTAAAATCCATACCTGCGTTCTGTTCACTCATGACCTCCATCATTGAAATCGGGTTCAGTTGCATGAAAAGGTGGACCGCACTTTCACGCCTCATATCCGAACGCTCCCGGCGTCGAAAGATACGCTTTCAGGTCTGCCCAAGTGCATCCCACCTGAAACAAAAAGACCCTCTCCGCAGAAAAGCAGAGAGGGTCATAGGTTCAAGACCACTCCGTGCCACCCCCTTTCCGCGAAGGCTGTGTCCACCGGTTCAGGCGGAGTATCGGGCTTCGCGCGATCGAATCGCACGATACCGTTGCGGGACAGCGCCGGATTCTCACCGGACTTCCTCACCTTGGGCCCTTTGCATGCAGCGCAGGGCGCCTGAACCGTCAAAGATCAACTTGTCAAACTGCTAACGCCAGTGTACCACGGAATGCGTAGAGTGCAAAAACCGGTTCACTGAAAACCGCAAAGGCCGCTAGAGATAGCCAGCCGGTTCCCCGCGCTAGGCCGTCATCTTCAATGCTAGCGGTTTCCTGTCCAGAATGACGGTCAGCGGATCGCCCTCCAGGAGCCGCAGGTGCGCCCCGGCGCCCGTGACGCGCACCTCGATCAACCGCCCGCGATAGCTCACCTTGAACGTATAGCCCTTCCAACGCGCCGGCAGCGTGGGCCGGAACGATAATCCCTCCGGCGTCACGCGCATACCGCCAAATCCAAACACCACACCCTGCCACGCCCCCGCCATGTTCGCGATGTGCACCCCGTCCTTGGTGTTGCCCTTCTTGTCCTCCAGATCTGCAATGGCGGAGTCGGCGAAGTAGCGATAAGCCTTGTCAGCATACCCCAACTCAGCCGCCATGATGCCGAAGATGCAAGCCGAAAGCGACGAATCGTGCGTGGTCAGCGGTTCATAGTAGTCGAAATCGCGCTTCTTCTGCGCCGCGTCGAACTGATCGTTCAACAGATACTCTGCCAACACCAGATCCGCTTGCTTGCAGACTTGGTAACGGTAGAGCACCAGGGGATGGTAATGCAAGAGCAACGGATAATGCGCCTTGGGCGTGTTCTCGAAGTCCCAGACGGGCTTCTCCAGAAAGGCATCATCTTGCGCGATTACGCCGCGCGCCGCATCGTAGGGGATGAACATGCGGTCGGCGGCGGCGCGCCAGGCGGCGGGTTCGGCCGCATCCAGGGCCAGCCGGTCCGCCAGGGTTTGGTAGCCATCGGGAGCGGTCTCCTGCAGCCACGCCACACTCTCCGCAGCGAAGCGGAGGTTCTCCCGCGCCATCAGGTTGGTGTAGGCGTTGTTGTTGACGATACACGAATATTCGTCAGGGCCGGTGACGTCATGGATACAGAACCCCTTACCTTCGACAAACGTGCCCGTGTGGTACCAGAGCCGCGCCGTCTCGACCAGCATCTCGACGCCGAAATCCCGTAAGAAGGCCGTATCCTCGGTCGCCTCGACGTAGCGTTTGACGGCAAAGGCAATATCGGCGTCGATGTGGTACTGCGCGGTTCCCGCCGGGAAGAAGGGGGAGCACTCCTCGCCGCCGATGGTGCGCCAGGGATAGAGCGCCCCGACGGGGTGCGCCATCTGGCGGGCACGCTCCCGGGCTTTGTCCAGCTGGTGGTAACGATATTCCAGGAGCTTCCGGCTCACCTCCGGCGCCGTGTGGAGGAAGAAGGGCAACACGTAGGTCTCGGTGTCCCAGAAGGTGTGGCCTTCGTAGCCCTCGCCGGTCAGTCCCTTGGCGGCGATATTGGTGCGCCCATCCTTGCCGGCGGATTGCAGCAGGTGAAACATATTGAAGCGCAGCCCGCGCTGAAGTTGCGCGTCGCCCTCGATGGTGATATCGGCGCGCCGCCAGAAATCATCCAGATAGGCGCGCTGCTCAGCCTGCAACGCCGCGTACCCCGTGTCGAAAGCCGCATCGAGCGCCTGGACAGTCGCATCCACAAGCCGGTCCTGGGGCGTATCCCGCGACGTGAAATACGCCATCACCTTGAACAGCACGATGGGCGCGCCGCGCGCCGCCGCCACATCATAGACATGCGAGAGCGCCAGGCCCTGTTCGGCTACCCTGGGCGACGCATCCTCACCTTCCAGAGCGTCCCGGAATCCACACGCCACGCGAAAGGCCGTTGTCCGGGTCTCCGACACCAACCACACACGCTCCGGGCCGGCGTGCAGCGCCGCCGGTTCCAGCACGCGTCCCCGGAATCCCGCGCCCAGCCGGGGATCGTGGGCGCTTCCTGCATGGTTGGCGACATCTCCCTCGAGCGCCGAGAGCACGTGCACCGGCCCGGCGAAGTTCAAGGGCGTGACCGTGTAGCGCAGGGCGGCCACGTGAGGGCGGGTGTGGGAGACTAGACGCTCCGAGTGCACCCGAATTTCGCGCCCCTGCGGCGAGCGCCACACCAGTTCACGGTAGAGCACGCCCGCCCGCAAATCCAGCCAGCGCCGGTGGGCCAAGAGCTCCCCGGTCAAAAGATCGAAGGGCTCATCAACAAGGATCAGGCGCACGATCCTGGCGTTGGGTACATTGAGCATGGTCTGCCG
>JAFGNR010000297.1 GCA_016926915.1 Anaerolineae bacterium | reverse complement strand
GGGGGCTGTGTGCGTGAGGAGAGTCGTTCAAACACCGGCTTCTTCGAAAGCGGCTTTGACTATCGCCTGTGTCTCGTCCTGGATTTGTCGCAGGTGGGCCTCACCTTTGAAGCTCTCAGCGTAAATCTTGTAGATATTCTCGGTCCCAGAAGGACGCGCCGCGAACCACCCGTTTTCGGTCGCCACCTTAAGGCCGCCAATCGGCGCGTTGTTGCCAGGCGCGCGAGTCATCTTTGCCAGAATCGGTTCCCCCGCCAAGGTCTCGGCCTTGACCTGGTCCGGCGACAATTCCTTGAGCGCCGCCTTCTGCGCGGGATTCGCCGGCGCATCGATCCGCTCGTAGACCGGACTGCCGAAACGGGCTTCCAAATCGGCGTAGTGTTGTGCGGGGTCTTTGCCGGTCACCGCCGTGATCTCTGCCGCCAGCAAATCGAGAATGATCCCATCCTTGTCGGTGGTCCAGACAGTTCCGTTCCGCCGCAAGAACGAAGCGCCCGCGCTTTCCTCACCCCCGAACCCGAAAGAGCCATCCAGCAGCCCCTCCACAAACCACTTGAAACCTACGGGAACCTCGACCAGACGCCGGCTTAGATGTGCAGCGACGCGGTCGATGATTGAACTCGAGACCAACGTTTTGCCAACGGCAGCGCCGGCGCCCCACTCGGGCCGGTTCTGGAAAAGATACCAGATGGCAACGGCCAGATAGTGGTTCGGATTCATCAACCCCACACTGGGTGTGACGATGCCGTGGCGATCATAATCGGGATCATTTCCGAAGGCAATGTCGAAACGATCCTTCAAGGCGATCAGACTGGCCATCGCGTAAGGCGAGGAACAATCCATGCGGATCTTGCCGTCCTTGTCCACCGTCATGAAACTGAAGGTGGGATCCACGTATGGATTGACCACTTCCATATCCAATCCATACATCTGAGCAATGGGCTCCCAGAATGCGACGCCGGAGCCGCCCATGGGATCGACGCCGATTTTGAGACTGGAACGCGCGATGGCCTCCATATCTACCACGTTGCGCAGGTCATCGATGTAAGGCGTGATATAGTCATACATGTGTGTGGTGGGAGCCTGGAGTGCGCGGGCCAAAGGGATACGCCACACAGCAGAAAGACCATTTTCGAGAATCTGATTGGCGCGCTCCTGAATGACCCTGGTGGTTTCCGGCCCGGCAGGCCCTCCACTCGGGGGATTGTACTTGAACCCACCGTCGGTCGGTGGATTGTGCGATGGCGTGATCACGACGCCATCGGCCAATTCCGACGTCCGGCCGGCGTTGTAGGTCAGGATAGCATGGGAAATCACCGGCGTTGGCGTATAGCCCAGCCCCTCTTGCACCCTCACATCGACCTCGTGGGCTGCGAAGACCTCCAGCGAGGTCGCCAGGGCCGCCTCGGAAAGCGCGTGCGTATCCATGCCAACGAACAAGGGCCCGGTGATCGTGTGAGCCCGGCGGTACTCTACAATAGCCTGGCAGATTGCCAGGACGTGGTCTTCGTTGAAGCTCCGGGAGTCGGATTTCCCCCGGTGTCCTGAGGTGCCAAACGCTACTCGCTGCGTAGATTGTGTAGGATCAGGCCGGTACGTGTAATAGGCCGAAACCAACCTGGGGATATTGGGAAGCAAAGAACGGGGCGCCGGTTTGCCGGCAAGCTCATGAAGCGCCATAATCGCAACCTCCATTCGGTAGACTATGCCAAGAGGACGACCTGTCCTCTTGGTTGTTTACAATCAGTCTGGGACCAGAGAACCTCAGCTTTATTATGGCACATCTCACCAGGATCACAAATCCCGGTTCAGAGCAGGGTCTTATCATTCTCCATCCAGCTGCGTAGAGGCTCACGGATAGACACGGATTTTATCCCTCTGTGTATCTCCGGGACGGCTCTGTGCCTCTCTGTGTAAGCAGCTTCGCGCGCCATTCTCGGCGCCGCACCTGTCCATATCCTGAAGTCGTATCAGCTGTGCGTCCGCTTGCGTCTGCTGGAATGACGCTGATCCAGAGAATGACAAAGCCCTGGGTTCAGAAAGATAGGATCTCCCAGCGGCTCGAAAACAGACGCCGTTATCGCGTCCACAAAATGCGCCATACGTTGCGCGGTCTCCGTGCGGCGCCCGAAAGGTGTGCCGTTATGTGTGGCGCTTAGAACACAGTCGAAAGGCGTCCGGGGCTCGGCGGCGATGGCGTGCAGGGTCTCGACAAGAGTATCCACGTCGCTGGCGTCGTTTTCAAGACCAAAACTGGCGCGCACAATGCCCGGCAAAACACGGGTAGTAAGTCCTGGGAGAATGTGTAGGCCCAGCTCGCCCGCCGCCTCCCGCCATGGGGCGATCGCCAGCAAACGTTTGACCAGCAAGTGCGCGCAAAAACACCCGTTACGGACGCCGATGCCGCCACGCTCCGCCAGTCGCCGCGCCAACAGGTTGTGGGGAACCCGTTTCAAATGAAATGCCAATACAGGCCCTCTATCGGAAAAACACGGCGCCGTCACGTCACAGACGCCGTAGCACTGTATACCGGGCACCTGAAGAAGCCTCTCCAGCGCATACGCGATCAGGGCGCGCTCATCTGCTTCGATGACGTCCAGACCGATGCGGCCGAGAAGATCCAGCGTCTTGCCCAGGGCGGCAATACCGGCAACGTTCTCCTCACCGGAAGCCAGCACGGCTTCCAGGGTTTCAGGAGTAGGACGTAACAACCCCTTACGCGCGATCAATGCCCCACTCCCAAACGGCGCGTAGGCTTTGTGCGCCGAGAATACCAGCACGTCGACGCCCGCTTCTGCCATTCGTATTTGCCGGTGGGCAATGAGCTGCGCGGCATCGACCAGCAGGTAGGCGCCATACCGGTGCGCCACGGCAGCAATTGCGGCCCAGTCGTTGAACGTTCCCAACACATTCGAAGCGCCGCAGACTGCCACCAGGCGCACCCGGCGATTGCCATGCAGGCCCGCCTGGTTGTAGGCATGCAACACGTGTTCCAGGGTATCGAGAGCCACGAACCCTTCCCGCTCTACCGGGAGGCGCTCCAAGAGGTAATCCTCGCGACCGCGCCAGGGCAATTCATTCGAATGATGCTCCAACAGCGTATTCAGAATGACAGGTTCCGTACCATCT
This sequence comes from Anaerolineae bacterium, assembly GCA_016926915.1. Lineage (GTDB taxonomy): Bacteria > Chloroflexota > Anaerolineae > B4-G1 > SLSP01 > JAFGNR01. The sequence continues at coordinate 2,986 of JAFGNR010000297.1, read as the reverse complement.
TCGGAGAGATGAAGCGCCTGCGCCGCGAAGTTCAGAGCCTCTGTCGTGTTGGACATGAATATCACATCGTACGTATCCTGGGGAGCATCCAGGAAACCGGCGCAGATCCTACGGACTTCGCCAATGAGATCGCGCCACACAGATTCCGGCTGCTGCCATGTCCGGCGCACGACTTCCCAGATGGGTGCGAAGGTAGGCGTGCTGGCGCCGTTATCCAGGTTAGTATAAGGCCGGAGTCCGGTATCGACAGGAATGTCCACCGCCGCACCGATATGCGTCCGGCGCAGCGTGGTAAGCAATTCACGCCCGGTCAGAGTTCCGAAGCCATCATTGTAGAGAATTTCACCCACCGTCGCAGGCTGTGAGACAGGCACGAACGGCAGCCGACCGGAGCGCGCCTGCAGCTGCAACGCCCGGGCAAAGGCGATGACGTTAATGATGGCCGGGGTGCCGGCTTCGTAACGCTCCGGGGTATCTTCCCACACCACTGAATCGGCGCCTACCAGTTTGACCACCCCCCCGCCGCTCTCAAACGGCGCCCCTTTGGGGAGCGCGCGGCGCTCGACCGCCACGGCCCGAAGCCCCAAGGGGAGGCCGACGTCCTGACTCGACAGCATCTCGGTGCAATTTTCCGGGAGCCGAGATAACAATTTCCTGGCTCGCCAGGGGGTGCAGAATATTACCTCGAACCGGCGGCTATCAAGCCCCAAAGCGTCCCGAACCCTATCTCGCGCCCCTTCGTATAGAGCCGTCGAGGCCATCGAGAAATGTCCACTACCGCGATGGACGTTGGAATACACTTCCAGCGCCCGGTATATGCTCCGTTCCAATGCATCGAATGCCATGTTCACATCCTCTTTGTTGCAGGTCCACAGTGTTTACCCACCAAGTCTACCACATGTAGCCAGAACCGGCAGGCAACTCCCCAGGTAATGCGGGCCGGGTGTCATCCTCACCTAACCAGTCGCCCCACGGGGGCAGGTTCCGTGGGGCGATATGGGATTGTCAACTTCAAACGGGACTAGGCCGCAAGATGCTCCTGGAGCCAGGCATACATGAGCACCCCGCCGGCAACGGCGACGTTGAGCGAATCCGCCTGGCCGACGATTGGTAAACGGGCCCAGGCCTCGATCTCCGAACAAATGTCGCCGGAAAGGCCGCGCGCTTCGTTCCCCAGAATCAAGGCGACGCTGCCTTGCCACAATCCTTGACCCCAGGCACATCCCTGTCCAGGGTCGGCGCCGACGAGGCGCACGCTCTGTCGACGCAGCCAATGGCACACAATCCTGACATCCGAGACGCGCACGAGGGGTACGGTAAAGAGTGCCCCCATACTCCCGCGCACCGCCCGCGGATCGAAAACGTCGGCGCACGGCTCGATCAAAATCACCGCAGCCGCGCCCACAGCATCGGCCGTCCGGATCAACGTGCCGATATTACCCGGGCTCTGCGGGCGATCCAACACCAGAATCAGACTCTCTCGCCGCAAAGTGAGAGCCTCCAGGGAGACGTCAAAGGGAGTAAACGCCGCGATGATTCCCTGAGGCCCCTCCCGTTGCGAAAGGGTATCGATGACAACTTCCGAAACGGCGACGATTTGCGCGCCGGTATTGCCAAACCGCTGCAGCAGCGAGATAGCCTCCTGTCCCTTCATGCGCCGGGGACAATAGAAAACCTCTACCGGATGAATCCCTGAATCCAACGCCAAGTGCAGCAGCTGATACCCTTCTACAAGGAAGCGCCCCTGCGCCTGGCGATACTTGCGTTGGGTGAGTTTGCGCGCTTCGATGACGCGCCGGTTGTGTACACTCGTTATCATGGCGGTTTCGTGACGGTACATTACACGTCTCCTGAACAACAGCTCTGCGCTCCCGGTCGCCGCACCTGGGTAGCGCTGGCCCACCCGCCAGATTCGATCTATCTCTACAGGTGAGCCAAGATTCAACGCGTGTCGTGAAGACACGCTGACAAGCCGTAGCGACCTCGACCTGTACGTGATGTGACCATGACTTCATCCTCCTCGAACATCATTCAAAAACAGCGCTCCGGACACCCACAAGCAAACGCCGTAGGCCCGCGCCCACGGCGTTTGCTATGACAACCGGTCAACAAAAAAGCCGCAGGCATTGCACGCGCCCACGGCTTTCAAGACATAGTTATAGAATGCGTAGCAGCACTATTTGGCCAGACGGCATGCAATATGACAGGCACAGATATCACCCACAATGTGGTGGAACACGTATGGGGACGACTGTGTTAGTTCCTGTCCATGCCTCCGCTCCTTAATGAGAATTTCTTCACCAATGTAGCAGAAGAGCGGGATTTGTCAAACGGCATGTTCCGGGGGAGAAAAAGTTCGATTTTGAACGATTTTTATCGTATTTAATTAAAACCTCTTGACATTTCATTAAAATACTGGTATCATTTTATTAAACTGTTTAACGTTTTAACTCGCCAGAGCACTTCCACGCGGATGAGTGAACAAGTTACACTAAAGGACATTGCCCGAGAAAGCGGCGTCTCACTGGCCACCGTCTCACTGGCTTTGCGCAACAAGCCGGGTGTCGCCGACGATACGCGTAAGCGCGTCTGGGACATCGCCGAGGCGCTGGGCTATCCCCTCAGACACGAGGAGAAGAGCGCCAAGAGCATGGGACCGCAGACGTTGGGACTGGTCGTGAAATCCGATCCAGAGGTGGGGCCGCGCGCCAGCCCCTTCTACTCTGTCGTGCTGGCAGGCATCGAAGATGTCTGTCGCAGAAACCAGATCAACCTTCTTTATGCCAGCATGCCGGTAGATTCGGAAAACCATCCGGTAGAAGTGCCGGCGCTGCTTACCAATAATGACCTGGATGGGCTCCTGACGGTCGGGGCATTTCTTGACGAAACGTTGGATCGCGCCCTGGGTGAACAAGATTACCCCATTGTCCTCGTCGATGCCTACTCCAACACTGAATCGCATGACGCCGTGGTTTCCGACAATTTC
>JAFGNR010000061.1 GCA_016926915.1 Anaerolineae bacterium | reverse complement strand
CTAGCATAGTGCGCCCCACCTGATGTGTGGCGTCTGTATGCGTTTTGTGGGACAGCCCTCCCTTGACAGAATCGTGGTTGTGGGCCAAAATAATCGCAGCCAGAACCTGTAGGCGCCGCGTGTGTTCAGGATCTGGCAAAAGGCCGTTGCGAGCTTGAGCGTGGGCGCCTGTGGCATATAGTGTGGGATAGGGTGGGTGTGCGCGTTTCGCGTGGTGCATGATCATTCCCCATACAGGACGGTAGCGGTTGATCCGTCTAATCCGATTTGTGACGATGCCGTACCCTACCCGTGCTATGTTCTTGCCGTTCGTTTGACTATGGTATAGAATATGGGTGTGAAGAGGATTCCCAAACCTGGTGGTATAGCGTGGGAAAACAGAGCGTGGATGTAACGATCCATATGCAGCTCACGGGTGTCGCGCGGGTCCTTTCCGGTGTAGCGGAACTATCGCTGACCGTGCGGCCCGGCACGTCTTACCGTGATATCGTGCACTTGCTGGGCGAGCGTTTCCCCCCATTGATGGGTCAAGTGATCGAAGCTGATGGCTGGACCCTGTTCCCCTCCAACTTGTTCAACCTCAATGGCACGCGCATGATCCAGCCCGAAGAAATGAACACTGCGCCTGCCGATGGCGATCGAATTGTGTTGATGTCGATTCTCGCCGGAGGTTGACGGTGTTGGCAGCGGTGTTTTATCGACCATGTTAAGATTCGGTATGATGTGAGGAGGATCTTTATGTACGGTTACAGCGGAAAGATTTTGCACATTGACCTGACCGATCGCAAGACGTGGGTCGAGGAAAAGCCGGAGTCGTGGTACAAGATGTACATCGGCGGCGTTTCCATGGCCTCGCGGCTGCTCTGGGAGAACATCGAAGTCGGCTGTGATCCGCTTTCGCCGGGCAATCCCATCTGCATGGCGAATGGGATTTTTGCGGGAACGCCGGTGCCGGTGGGGGGCAAATACGGTCTGGCATCTAAATCTCCGTTGACGGGTTTCATTGGGGATAGCCTTTCCGGAAGCTGGTTCTCGGTCGTCATGAAACGGGCCGGTTGGGACGGGGTCGTCTTGCATGGGGCCAGTGATGCCTGGGTTCACGTCTTTATCAACGACGACCGCGTGCAATTCCGCGATGCGACCAAACTGCTGGGCCTGGGGACTTACGCCACCGAGGAAGCTATCCGCGAGGAGCTGGGCGATGACCAGGTTCGTTCGGCGACGATTGGCCCGGCCGGCGAGCACGGCGTTCTGTTTGCCAACGTCACCAACGACGGGCGTCAAGCCGGTCGCACCGGGCACGGCGCCGTCTGGGGCTCGAAGAAACTCAAGGCAGTTTCCATTCGCGGAACCCGGGGCGTGACCGTTTTCGATCCTGACACTTTGATGGCGTTATCATATGACATCACCCAGGCTGCCCAGGGTCCTCATACTTCCAAGTACCGTCTCCTTGGCACTGCTACCAACGTGCTCAACATGAACAAGCTGGGGTTGCTGCCCACCCGGAATTATCAAGAAGGAGTCTTCGAAGGCGCCGAGTTGGTAAGCGGCGAGTATCTCGAAGAGCATCACAAGGTCAAGAAGATTGCCTGTGCGCAGTGCCCCATTGCCTGCGAGCAGATGTCGATGGTGAAGGATGGCCCGTGGAAGGGCGCGATGACGGGAATCGAATATGAGTGCCTCTACGCCAATGGCCCCAACCTGGGCATTGACGACATGCGCGCCGTTATCAAGCTGATCGAAACATGCGATCACGGCGGCATGGATGCCATGAGCAATGGCGTGACGATTTCCTGGGCCATGGAGTGCTTCGAACGGGGCGTTTTCACCAAAGAGGATTTCAAGTGCGAGAAGTATCCTGAAGGGTTCGAACTCACATTTGGAAATGGCGAGGCCGCAGTGGCTGTGTGCGAGATGATTCGAGATCGTGAGGGGATAGGAGAGCTGCTCTCAAGGGGCACACGCCGGGCCAGTCAGATTGTTGATGCGGAGCGCGGTACGGAGACCTACAAGTGGGCGATGAATATCAAGGGCCTTGAAAATCCCGGCTACGACGCGCGGGGTCTCAAAACCTTCTCGGTCGGCCTGGCGGTGGGTACTCGCGGCGGGTGCCACAACCGCACCGCAGCCTATGACCCGGATATCAAGGGGCAGGTAGACCGTTTCTCGATCGACGACACGCGTGGGGAACTGGCAAAAAGCACGGAAGAGTACGCTGCGGTGTACGATACCCTCCCGCTCTGCAAGTTCATTCGCCGTTGTTTCACGGGCAAGGCAGACCGCGCCGGCGCCTGGCCCACAATTGCCAAGCTGATCAATGCCACCACCGGGTGGGATTTCGATTACGACGCCGTGGAACTCATCGGCGAGCGGGCGCACACCATCAAGAAAGCCTTCAACATCCGCGAGGGGTGGACGCGGGCCGACGATCACCTTCCGTATCGCTGGCATCATGACCCGATGACCAAGGGCCCTTCTGCCGGGCACGTCGTGACGGAAGAGGAACTGGAATACCTCAAGGATCTCTATTACAAGGCCAAGGGTTGGACGCCCGCAGGGTTGATCCCCAAGGAGAAACTGATCGCGTTGGGGATGGATGACGTTGCTGAAGAGATCGGCATATAACGACGCGCGAGTGAAGGAGAGGTATGGTTACTTCAACATCAAAGTATAAATACGTAACGTGCGACCCGGAAAAGTGTATTGGCTGCCAGCTGTGTGAGTATATCTGTTCGTACACCAAGACCGGGGAATACAACACCTACCGCAGCCGTATCCGCACGATTCGCGCCGAAGAAGTGCTGATTACGGCCGTGACGTGCCGGACATGTGAAAACGCTCCCTGTGTGATTGCTTGCACGCGGGACGCTTTGACCCAAGATCCGGAAACGGGCATTGTGCACGTTGATCCGGACCGGTGTGATGGGTGCACCTGGTGTATCGAGGCCTGTGATTTCGGCGCCATTTCGATCAATCCTGCCACGAAACTGGCCGAGATTTGTGATCAATGCGAGGATTTGGAAGACGGTCCACAATGTGTGAAGTGGTGTCCTACCAAAGCTCTGGAATTGACGACCCCCGACCAGCGGGCGCAACGCGCCCGCCGAAAGCTGGCCATTGAGGACGTGCTAGGGATGTAGTCTCGCGAGACTGTCAGCGAATCGGCAAGGTCTGTGTCGCACATGCGACCGGTCGCCGGTTCGCTGATTTGTGTGTCAGCGGTTATTAAGGAGATGTATGGCAGAAATCAAGGAAAAGGGCAATGGCCACGGTCGCGAAACTGAGGATCTCAGGATCGGCGTCTATGTATGCCACTGTGGGTCCAATATTGCCAGTGTGGTCACACCTTCTGAAGTTGTGGAATATGCGAAGACGCTGCCCGGCGTTGTGATTGCCAAAGAGCACCGGTATATGTGCTCCGACCCAGGGCAGGCGTTGATTCAACAAGATATCAAGGAATTCGGTCTCAATCGTGTGGTCGTGGCCGCGTGCAGCGTGGCCATGCACGAACCCACGTTCCGCGCGTGCATCTCGGATGCCGGACTGAACCCCTTCATGTTCGAGATGGCCAACATCCGGGAGCATTCTTCCTGGGTCCACTCGCACGAGAAAGCCGCCGCCACGCACAAGGCCAAGGAAATCGTTGCGTCGGCAGTGGCGAAGGTAAGCTACGTCCGTCCCCTCGATATGTTCGAGGTTCCGGTGACGCGCCGCGCGATGATTATTGGGGGCGGGATCGCCGGTATCAGCGCGGCCCTGGACCTCGCCGATATGAAGATCGATACGTATCTTGTGGAGAAGACGCCGACCATCGGCGGGCGCATGGCGCAATTGGACAAGACCTTCCCGACCATGGACTGCTCGATTTGCATCGAGGCACCGAAAATGGTGGATGTGGGCAAGAATCCCTACATTCATCTGCTGACCTATTCCGAAGTCAAAGAGGTCAGCGGGTACATCGGCAATTTCAAGGTCAAGGTTGAGCGGAAGCCCCGCTACGTGTCGTTGGATAAATGTACTGGGTGCGGTTTGTGTGAGGAAGTGTGCCCCATTAGCGTTCCCAATGAATTCGAGGAGGGGTTGGGCCCGCGCAAGGCCATCTACGTTCCCATGGCGCAGGCGGTTCCTTCCATCTATACTATCGACATGGATGCCTGTATCCGGTGCTACAAGTGTGTCGAGGCTTGCGGCAGCCTGAGCGCCATCGATTTTGCCCAGGAACCGGAAATCGTAGAACTCGACATCGGCGCTATCATTGTCGCCACGGGCTACGACACGTGGAATCCGGAAGCAATTGAAGAATACGGATTCGGCGTGTATGAAAATGTGACGACGATGATGGAGATCGAGCGGTTGCACTGCGCGGGCGGTCCGACCGTGGGCGAGTTCGTCCGGCCTTCGGATGGGAAAGTGCCGGAGACGTTGGCGCTGATCCAGTGCGTGGGTTCTCGCGACAAACGCTATCATGAATACTGCTCGGGCTTCTGCTGTATGTATACCATCAAGAACGCCATGCTGCTCAAGTGGCTGTATCCGGAGATGGATATTACCATTTTCCGCATTGACATCCGCACGCCGGGCAAGACTTACGAGGAGTTCTACGAACGCGCGCGTGAAGCAGGGATTCATTTCATCCAGGGACGGCCTTCGGAAATCATCGAGGATCCGGCGACCAAGAACTTGACGGTACACGCCGAGAATATCGCTACCGGGCAACACGTGGCCCTGGAGGTCGAGATGGTGGGGTTGGCAAACGCTGCTATTCCGTCCGATGGCGCCGTGGACCTGGGACGGGTGTTGACGGTGCCCAACGATACCCACGGCTGGTTTTTGGAATCCCATCCCAAGCTGAAGCCGCTGGATACACCGACGGAAGGGATTTACCTCGCCGGATCGGCGCAAGGTCCAAAAGACATCCCGGCTAGTGTGGCGCAGGGGAGCGGCGCGGCCGGCCGCGCGTCTCGCGTTCTCAATGCCGGTACATGGGAAATCGACCCCATCGTGGCTTATGTAGATCCCGAGCGCTGTATCAATTCGAAGGGAGGCAAGTGTACGATCTGCGCGCAGGCTTGCCCGTACGGCGCGGTCATCAACCTGCCGGGTACCGGCGAAGCCTCGCGTATTGTCCCGGCGAAGTGTCATGGGTGCGGGACGTGCGTCGCAGAGTGCCCGCAGAATGCGATTACGCAGCATCACTTCACCGATGGTCAGATCGTGGCCCAGATTCACGCACTGCTGGCAGATGAGCCTGAGACGAAAGTCCTGGCGTTCATTTGCCGCTGGTGCAGCGGCATGGGTGCAGACAACGCCGGCGTCAGCCACTTCGAGTATCCCGCCAACACGCGCAACATCTTGGTGATGTGCGCCGGGCGCGTCGACCGCGATTTCGTGATGGAAGCTTTCCGGCTTGGCGCCGGGGCCGTGCTGGTTTCCGGATGCCATCCCCAGGACTGCCACTACATTGAAGGTCGTAATCACGCCGAAGACCGCATGGAGAAGTTGGCGGGACAGTTGGAAAAGTTGGGCATCTCGCCGGGACGTTTCCGGGTTGAATCGGTCTCCGCAACCGAGGGCGCCAAGTGGGCGCGCATCATGCGCGACCTCAATGAGGTGATCCAGGATTTGGGCGTCGCTGCGATTGAGGCGGAGAACGAAGCCGCCCGCCCACAGTTGACGAAGCGTCTGCGCCGCATGCGTGAAGTCCCCGAGGTCGATTATTTGCTCCGGCTGGTGGAATCGGCGCCGCTGCGCGATCTGCCTTCGCAAACACAGCGGGCGTTCGACGCCGGTATAGGGAAGAAGGTCGTTCAGGAACCTTGTGCGACGGTTCCGGCAGAGGCAGATGCCTGCAAGGCTTGCGCAATTGCGGAGGCCTGCGAAACACTCGGCGCGGCCACGAAGGGAGGTGCCTGATGGCGGATGTATTGAATCCCTTCGTCGTTGAGATGATGGGGATGCCCGGCGGCGACAAGGTCTTGCAGTGCTACCAGTGTGGCACCTGCTCCGGTTCGTGTCCTGTGATTGAGGAAATGGAGTACGGCCCGCGCCGGATCATGCACCTGATCCAGCTTGGTGAGAAAGAAAAGGTGCTTTCCAGTAAGGATATGTGGTTCTGCGTTTCCTGTTACTCCTGCGCCAACCGCTGTCCACGGGACATTCAGATTACCGATGTGATGGCTTCGCTCCGCGAGCTTTCCGAGCATCAGGGCTACGCCACGGATCGCGAGGCAGAATTCGGACAGGCTTTTGCCAACACGTTGAAACATCACGGGCGCCTGTTCGAACCCGAGTTGATGATTCGCTACTATTTACGGACGATGGACATTCCCGGCTTGATCAGCATGATACCCTTGGGAATGCAGATGTTGCTGAAGAACAAACTCTCGTTTTTGCCGGAGCGCATCAAGACGCCCGAAGTCATGCACGCGATGTGTCCTGAACCTCAAGAGCATGCGGCGGCGCCGGTTTCCCGACCGGCAGCACAGAAGAAGGGATGGCTTCCCTGGCTTGTGGGTGGCTTGCTGATGGTTCTAGGCGCCGGGCTGAGTGGGATCCTCTGGGGCCTCACATCCCGTCGCGGAAAACTGCTCTAGAGGAGGCGATGTGATGCGATACGCGTATTATCCCGGGTGCAGCCTTCTGTCCAGCGCCAAAGAATACGATGCCTCGGTGCGGCTCGTTTTTGCCAGGCTGGGCATCGAGCTGGTGGATATCGAGGATTGGAATTGTTGCGGCGCCGTTCATGCAGAAGGCGAGGGGGTGATCAACCTTCCGGCTCGCAATCTGGCCTTGGCGGAAGCGCAAGGGCTGAACAAGGTAGTTGCGCCCTGTAGCGGGTGCTACCGGAATCTGCGGCGGGCCAGCAAAGCCGTTGCCGGCGACAAGGCTGTGCGTCGTCAGGTCAATGCGACGCTGCCCGCAGGATTGGAACTGCAGGGCGACGTTGACGTACTCCATCCACTCTATGTCTTGCTGACCGAGTACGGATTGGACAAGATCAAAGCGCAGGTGGTGCGCCCGCTCTCTGAGTGGAAAGTAGCCAGTTACTACGGATGCATGCTGACCCGTCCCAAGGACGTCTTTGATAGCACCGAGCGACCGCAGGGCCTCGATGCATTGATGGCTGTATTGGGGGCGCAGGTCGTCGACTATCCATACAAAGCGAAGTGTTGCGGCGGCGCCCTGGCCATCTCGCACTCGCAGGTTACGGCGCGGTTATCGGGAAATGTGTTGTCGTCGGCCAAGGAGCGGGGCGCCGACGTGATCACGTTGGCCTGTCCCATGTGCCATACGGCGCTGGATCTGTATCAGGCGAAAGCGGCGCAGGCCATGGAGCGCGAAATCGATCTGCCGGTGCTCTATTTCACACAATTGATGGGCTTGGCCTTGGGAATCGAGGCCCGGCAGCTGGGGTTCGAGCGTCACGTGGTCTCGCCCCGGGCGCAGCTTGTACGTCTCGGCGTGTAGGGAGGAAGGCATCCTATGAAGCGTGGCGAAACTGTGAAGACCAAGACCGACGCAGAAATCGTGCTGGATCGCAAAATGGTGACCCTGCACAACCGGATGGTGTGGGATTTAGAACGGTGCATTGGGTGTCAGATCGGGCCTCTGACCTGTCCGAAGGATGCGATTACCCATGTGCCGGGTGTGGTGGAAAACGGGCATCTGGTGAAAAGGGCCTCGGCCGACATCGATCCGGAGAAATGCATATTCTGTGGGATGTGCGCGGTGATGTGCCCGACCAACGCCATCACGGCGTGGGTCGATGGTAAGGTCGAGGTCCCGGTGCAGAAGTTCGAGGCGTTCCCGACCTTGGTCGAATCCACAAAGTTCGCTGGTGCGCTGTTTGATTGGGAGCGCCGGGATTTCGTGATCGACAACTGTCCCACCAACGTGATCAGCTTCGACGAGGAAAAAGAAACCTTGGTCGTGGATCAGCAGCATTGTATTCGCTGCCGCCAGTGTGAGGTTGCCAGCGATGGCGCGTTCCAGGTAGTGCAGCCTTGGGAAGGTACGGTGGAGCTATTCCGCGAGAAATGCGTCGAGGGGTGCACGGCGTGCGCCGACATCTGCCCGACGCGCGCGTTGCATATCGCTGAGAACGGTGAACTGGCATTGGCCGACTATTACTGCATTAAGTGCGGCGCCTGCATGCAGGTCTGTCCGATCAAGGCCACGACTGAGACCTATGACATCACATTCGAATCCCACGGCGTGACCTATACGCGCGCGCACGAGCGGATTACCAACCGTGCGGAACTGCCGATTGTCGTAGACCGGTGGCGCGTGAAACATACACCGGTGGAGAGCGGCGCCTGGGTGCAGGCGCTTATGCGTCTGGCGGATGACAAGGCGGGTATGGTGGAAATCGATCGTAAACGCGCCTTACGCCGGAAGGATCTGCTCAAAGCACTGAAAGGGGCCAGTCTGTTCCTGGAGGAATGATCCTTTAGGGGGACTCGTACCAGGCCGGTTCCGCTCAGAGGCAGGAACCGGCCTTAGCATGGGGCGGCAGACGCCCGTTTTGAACCACACCCCGGGCGCTCCTCTATTTGCATGCTCTGTTGGTAGCTCTATAATTGCGCTGTCTTCGGCGCGTTGTAGACAACGCGTTGGCGTTGCGACGCTTGCACTACCCACCGATCTGAGTAGGAGGCACGTTTTGTCTGAACAATACACGTTTGTAGCCGTGTTCTTGTTGTTTGTGTTGCTCTTTGCGACGGCTCCCGTCCTGATCGGTTGGTTGTTCAGCCCTAAGAAGGCCAGCGTGCGCAAACAGGAACACTATGAGAGCGGGCTTCAGACCTATGGCAAGACCTGGATCGAATTCAAATCACAGTATTATTTGTTCGCGCTGGCGTATGTTGTCTTTGCCGTCGAGGCTGCGCTTCTATTGCCGTGGGCCGTGGCTTACCATGTCTTGCCTCTCTATGGCGTGATCGAGGCGGTCGTATTTCTGCTTATTCTGGGGTTTGGGTTGATATATGT
>JAFGNR010000296.1 GCA_016926915.1 Anaerolineae bacterium | reverse complement strand
GTGTGGGGGCAATGGTTGTCTCGATACCGTTGTCGGTTATAATTCGATGGGTATTGTCTGATGCATCATCAGGCTGCTGGCATCTGAATGTTGCCAGCGTGGATACCCCAGAAGGCAACCAGATCGTGTTCGAACTTTGTCCAGGCGCATTCCCGCGCGAGGTGCTTTCCTGGTGCTTCTATTCAGGTAGTTCTGTGACCGGCGCAGCAGACAGTGCAGCTACCTGCGAGCAGTCGATTATCGGGCGCGATCACGTTGGCGGCTACGAAAAAGAACAAGGGAGGAAGATATGGCAGCAGAACCTAGAGATGATAAGCTCGCAATTCTCGTAGGGGGTGGTCCGGCCCCAGGACTCAACAGCGTTATTCATTCTGCTACGATCGAAGCCGAACTCAATGGTCTTGAGGTCGTGGGTATCTATGAAGGTTTCAAGTATTTAATGCTGGGGCAGTTCAAGGGACGTCCGTTGACGATCAATGATGTCAGCCGCATTCATCTCAAAGGTGGATCGGTGTTGTTCACCTCACGCGCGAATCCCACGAAGGAAGAGACGGCCCTTCGGAATTGCGTTGAGGTGTTGGTTGATCAGGATATCGGGTATTTGGTGGCCATTGGGGGAGACGATACAGCTTATTCTGCCTACCGAGTATCGCAATATGCCCAGGAACACATGGATGTCAATATCCAGGTCGTGCACGTGCCGAAAACCATTGACAATGACCTGCCGCTTCCCGAGGGCATCCCGACGTTTGGCTTCGAAACCGCGCGCGAGCTCGGCACGCAAGTTGTGATGAATATGATGGAAGATGCCTTGACCGGGCAGCGCTGGTTCCTGATCGTTGCGATGGGACGAAAGGCCGGTCACCTGGCGTTGGGGATTGGCAAGAGTTCCGGCGCTACCCTGACGTTGATTCCTGAGGAGTGGGGAGAACGGGATATTCGCCTCCCAGAAGTGGTCGACATTCTGGCGACCAGTATGATCAAGCGACGTTCTCAGGACAAGCGGTATGGTCTGGTCATCGTTGCCGAGGGCGTCATCGAGCAGATGTCCCGCATCGATCTCGATTTTCTCGACCACGTTGAGAAGGATGCCCATGGACACATCCGGCTTTCCGAGGTCAACTTCGGGGAAATCTTGAAGAAAGAATTGCGCCGGGAGTTGGACAGGCTAGGCGTCAAGGCGCGCATTGTGAGTAAAGACCTGGGGTATGAGCTGCGTTGTGCGGATCCTATTGCCTTCGACATTGACTATACACGCAGTCTGGGGCAGGCCGCGGTGGAATTCCTGTTGCAGGGCGGTTCGAATGCGACGATCACCATCCAGGGAAATCAGGTGGCGCCGCTCCATTTCAAAGACATGATGGATCCACAAACCGGTCGCACCGAGGTGCGCACGGTCAACGTGGATTCTTTCACCTATCGCTCGGCTTATCGGTTCATGATCCGGCTGAAGCCGGAGGATGCCGGCGACGATATGCTTTGGGCGCGCATGGCGGCCGAGACCAACCTTACGACCGAGCAATTCAAAAAGCGCTTTGGGTACCTGGTAGGGATTGCTCCCCGTCCCTTCTAGCCTCCGGGTCTGGTTGTGCACGACCGGGCGCCGGTGTTTCCGGCGCCCGGTGTTATTGATCAAGGATATGAATCGTGATGTTCCCATGGAAAACGTTGGCGCGACGCGTCATTTTCTACCATAGTCGCTTTCTGACTGTTGAAGGACACACAGTCCAGCTTCCCAATGGGCGTGTCATCGCAGACTGGCCCTGGGTCATAACGCCGGATTTCGTCAATGTTGTGGCGGTAACGGTGGAGGGGGCATTCCTGTGTTTTCGCCAGACGAAGTACGCCGTCGATGGGACAACTCTGGCCGTCGTCGGCGGCTACCTGGAACCTGGCGAGGTCCCTTTAGCGGCGGCGCAGCGTGAGCTACTGGAAGAGACCGGTTACAGCGCCCCGAGCTGGCGGGCTTTGGGAAGTTTCCCGGTCGATGGCAATCGGGGCGCCGGTATAGCACATTTCTTCCTGGCGCAGGGCGCGCAGAGGAGCGCCGAAATCGATGCGGACGATTTAGAAGAACAGGAACTTCTACTGCTGACCCGTCCGGAAGCCGAGGCCGCGCTCACGGCCGGTGAGTTCAAGCTGCTTCCGTGGGCGGCCGTCATGGCGTTGGCTTTGCGTCATCTCTAGCGTAGTTCATTCACGAATGCCTGGCCTTCTTCTGGTGTCAAGTCTTCTTCGATGACGAAGAGGAATCCTTTGCCGCCCAATTCTTTCTGGATTGCCCGGGCGCCCTCACGGGTGACATAGACCTGGCACAGCTTACCTCCGTCACGAATGCGCTTGAGCAGTTCCAACCATCCTTCGGCCATGGGGGCGCCATCACCGGGTTGCCATTGGATGCCGCGCAGCCGGTCCAGTGAAAGCAGGTGTTCCAGGTGGGGAATCTGACCTTTGCCGTCCATGTGATAGAAACCGTAGTCCATGGCGGCGCAACAAGCTTCCAGGTCGGGCATGACCCAACGTTCGAACATTTTGGGTGAGATCATGTAAGCGAAGTCGCTCTGCAACATATACCCGCGCTCCGGCGACCAGCACGGCCCCCAGCAGCCTACGCCGCGCCGGCTCTTCGGCAGGAGTTGGTGCAGACTCTCGTAGTAGCGAACCCACACCGCCGTGATTTCTCCGGTAAGACGATCGATTTCCTCGGGTGCGTCATAAAGCTCCATAAGCAGTGGTTGTGTGCCGCGAAGACTGGCGAGGATGTCAAGATTACCTCCCAGATCGGTGTAGCCGATGACGGCGGAGTCCCCCCAGCGTTGGCTCATGGCTTGGGTGAAAGCGCATACCCGCTGCCACCACACGTTATCGGGATCGAAAGCGATCTGAATATCGGCCAACGAGCGCACCTGTAACGGGGCGAACCAGGTGGTTTCGGTCCGGTGGACGACGTCTGATCCCAGGAATCCTGCCACGATGCCGGCGCCGAAGTTTACCCAAACTTTGGGGAAAGCATCGCCGAGCCAGTACGTGTTGGACAACGCCGGTTCGATGGCATCCAGGATGGTTTCGATGGGCGTCGTGAGGGAATATTGCGTGAGGAAAGGATTGACCTGTGACCAGGCGTCAGGGATACCCGGACATGATTCCACGACGACCAGGGGGCGTTCCAGCTCGCCACGCCACCATGCCATCCAGTCTCTTTCGATGCGTTGCCAGTCTGCTTCGGTGAATCTCATGTGGCCCCTCATGTTGCCTCCTGTGTATGTGTAGCATGCAGGATAGCACAGTTCATCAGGTCAACAACCTGTCGGGGCGCCGGGCGTCGCTGTAGCTGGCGTCCAGGGGGGCGCCTCCCATGCGCGAACCATGGCTGTGTGCACCGGCGTCTCCTGAAACAGCACACGCGCCTTTCACTTGGAAGGCGCGCTAGCGGCGAACGAGTGGTGGATTTGCAATCTGTTCGGCGTTTATCTCAATTCACCGGAGGGGGCTTCTGACGCATTCAACGCCGCCAGGAGGACTTCGAATTCCTCACGGCAACCTTTGCAGCGCTTGAGATGATCCTGAACCAACGGCAGAATCTCAGAGGCGTTCTTGCCCCTGAGAGTCAGTTCTGCAAAGTAGTCGAGGTGTTGGTAACACTCATCGCACCCAATTTCTTCTGGTCCGACATCTACGATCAGGCGTAAAATCCGCGCCAGTGTTTCGGCTTCGATCTTCATGCTTGTGTTAACCTCTGGTCATTAGACACTGTGAGAAGGCCGATTCTTACGTCCTAGCTTTCGAAGACTGCAAGAATGTCTTCCGGTGAAAGCCCCTGATCCATGACTTCGCGTTTGAGTCGTTGCCGGGCATCGTAGATGAGCTTGTACAGCGCATTGCGTTTGGTATTCATCTTGCGGGCCAGCTCATCTAGCGGCATACCATGAATGACGGCTGCCGTGATGGCCTCTCGCTGGCGGTCGGTTAGCGATTCTTGGATCAGCTTGAATATCAAAGCCATCAGCGTTTGCTGTGTTACCTGATCCTCTGGCGATGGCGCCGGATGGGTGAGAATGGCCGGAGTAAAGTCCCCCTCGTCTTCGAAGGGGCTTTCCAGATCTTGTAAGGACACGTCGCGCCAACGGCGACGACGTAGCTCTGTGAGCGCGACTCTGATGCCGATTTTGTGCGCCCAGGTCGTGAAGCGGCTCTCTCCCCGGAAACGGTCAAGGTTGTCCAGAATCTTGAGTTGGGCTTCTTGCACGAAATCTTCTACGTCCTGCTCGGTGACATCGTATCTTCGCAAAGCATATCCCATGCCACGCAGCAACAGCGCATGCAAGTCGCTCAGCGCCTTGGCGGACTCCGGTCCACGTAACTCCGAAAGCCACGCTTCATTGGTCTTTTGGCTCATGGGTTGATTCCTTGCTCATTCGCATGAAACTGGTTTGGATTTCACGTAGTGTAGTATGGAGATTGAATTTCGACAAGCACGCCCACGCTTGAGTATGTTTCATTCTTGGGGAAAAAGATAGACAAAGCGCGTGGAAACTACCGTGATTACTTGCCTCCATACCGCGTCGCCATCCCTCGCTTCGCTTGGGACAAGACCACTACTGTCTCTGCGAAAAACTGACGCGCACCCCTTACGCTCTTACGCTTACTCGCGTTGACATAACACTCTGCTTGTGCTACTATGGGTTTGAACGGGCGTAAAGGTGTTTTGCGTGTCTGTGATTGCGGGGAGGGGGGCGGTGCATGGCTGCTGTCCAGAATCTTGCTGAGAGCCGTCGTCAGTTCAAAGTCCTGGTCATTGATGATGAGCCAGATTTGCTCGATTTGCTCAATCTGGGACTCTCACGGGAAGGCTTTCTGGTTCTCCTGGCCTCCAATGCTGCTGCCGGTCTCCGTGCTGCTTATCAAAATCAACCTGATGCAGTATTGTTGGATGTTATGATGCCGGACATGGATGGTTTCGAGGTTTGCCGGCGTCTGAGGGAGATGACGGATGCGCCCATCATCTTCGTGACGGCTAAAGGAGAAGCGGATGACGTGCTCCAGGGCTTTTCTGTCGGCGCTGACGATTACGTTGTCAAACCCTTCGCCATAGCGGAACTCATGGTCCGGTTACAGGCAACTTTACGTCGCGTTGCTGATCGAAGCGCGGAGGGTGCAAATGTCGTCTTCCCTGCCGATGACGTCATGCTCGATTGCGACCGGCACGAGCTGGTTCTGGGCAACCGGGTGATACACTTGACCCCTCTGGAATTCAAGATTCTACGGTTGTTGATTCGGTACAAAGGGAAGGTGCTGAGCATCGATGCAATCCTGGCTCAAGTCTGGGGATATGAACAGGTTGGCAATCCCGATCTAGTGAAGCAATACGTGTATCGCCTGCGCCAAAAAATCGAACGTGATCCTGATGAACCACGATTTCTCCATACTGTATGGGGAGAAGGGTATTTCTTTGATCCAGAGGCTGGTTCTTGAGGTCCGGGTCTCTCATTAGAGTCAATTGGAGGGCGTACAACAGAAAATGGCAAGAAAAGTCCTGGTGATAGACGACGACCCTGGGCTGCTCACGTTGTTGCGGCTTGGATTGGAACGTGAGGACTTTGAGGTGAGTCTCGCCGGTGATGGACATGAGGGCCTGCGAGTGGCTTACGAGACCCATCCGGATGTGATCATTCTTGACATCATGATGCCTGAGTTGGACGGTTGGAATACCTTGCAAAGGTTACGCCAGGTCTGTGAGACGCCGATCATTGTCTTGTCGGGTAAGGCAAGCCAGGTTGACATTGTCAAAGGGCTTTCCTTAGGAGCCGATGACTATATCACCAAACCTTGCAGTTTTAGCGAACTCAAAGCACGCATTCAGGCTGTGCTGCGCCGTACATCGCGATCCGGATCGGGGCAATGGCGCACGGTCTACGACGATGGGAAGTTGTGTATTGACTTGACTGAGGGCGCTGTGACTCTTGGAGGAGAACCGGTTAAGTTGACGCCTACGGAGTCACGTTTGTTGATGGCCTTGGTAGGACAAAATGGCCGTGTGGTTCCTCACAAGGAGTTGTTGGTGAGTATTTGGGGGCCTCAGTACGCCAATGAGGTTGGTTATCTGAGCGTCTATATCCGCTATTTGCGGCAGAAACTCGAAGACGATCCCTCGAACCCTGAGTACATTTGTACCCATTGGGGAAAGGGGTATTATTTCGGCGGTTCAGGCACACTTGAAACGGTGGAATAGCACTCGGTGAAGCGCTATCCGATTCTATAGGGCGCTTGTTGGTTTGATTAACAAGTAGTTGGTTGTGGTTGGGATTGCCAGGAGCGGATTCTGCACTTCCTGGTGGTATACCTCCTTGTGAAGCCCCCGGCATGGCGCCGGGGGTCTTTCTTGGGAGAACGAGGGCGATAGTTAGTGGTTGCGCATGAGTGGATGGCATGAGTTTCTTCGATATTTTCCAACTTGCAGGGTTGTTGGTGTTCCTCGGAATTGTTGTCGGCAGAACCATTTCGGTTCAGCGCAAGACGCGCCGGATTCCTATCCGGTTGAGTATCCGCAGAAACAACGTGCATCACGTGTTCGCCCTGATACTGTTCGGATGTGTGAACTTATGGGTTGCCGGGATTCTGCGAACGGTCTTGTTCTCCGGGCGTATGCCAGTCCCGGATTTCCTTGATTATGTCCTTATCGATTCCTTTGTCGCGAGCATCATCGGCATCTCGGTGATCACCTGCGGGTTCGTGGTATTCATCTTGGGGCTGCGACAGTTGGGAACGTCATGGCGTTTGGGAATTGACGAGCAGGCGCCCGGGGCGCTCATTACCGGTGGTATCTATGCTGTTTCCCGAAACCCGATCTACGTTTTCTTCGCTCTGTACTTCCTGGGTACATTTTTGATCAATGGGACGGTCCTCTTCTTGCTGTTTCTGGTCATTGTGGCGGCGAATCTACACTATCAGGTACTTCAAGAAGAAGCGTTTTTGGCGCAGGCTTTTGGCCCGGCGTATGCTGCATATGCGTCCCGGACCGGCAGGTACGTGACCTTATCGCTGCGAGCTTCGGGGGTGGCGAGCCATGGGGTGGAACCACCCTTGACGTAAACGCCCGAACGGCGATTTACAAGCATGTCACGCGTGTATTGGAGTTGCCGCCTGTGAAACGTATTCGTTTTCGGGTTTGCCTTCACCCCGAGTCTGGCTTAAAATGGCATCAGATTTCCTCGGGTCGGGGTTCATCCCGATCCGGTCAACCCACGAAAGGAGTGTGACATGGAGTACACGCATTTAGGACGCACCGGTTTGTCGGTCAGCCGTTTGTGCCTGGGAACCATGAACTTCGGGCCGCAGGCCACGGAGGCCGAGAGCTACGTGATCATGGACCGGGCCCTGGAACTGGGGATCAACTTCTTCGACACCGCCAACGTCTATGGTTGGAAGAAAGGAGAAGGCTGGACGGAGCAGATCATTGGGCGGTGGCTGGCGCAGGGCGGGGGACGCCGTGAAAAGATCGTATTGGCGACCAAGGTCTATGGGGGGATGGGCGACTGGCCCAACGAAAGCAAACTCTCGGCGTATCACATCAAGCGCGCGTGCGAGGAGAGCTTGCGCCGTTTGCAGACCGATCACATCGATCTCTATCAGATGCATCACATCGACCGCGAGACGCCGTGGGAAGAGATCTGGCAGGCAATGGAGCAGCTCGTTAGCGAAGGCAAGGTAATCTACGTTGGCAGCAGCAATTTCGCCGGTTGGCATATCGCGAAAGCGCAATCCAAGGCCGAACGACGCAACTTCATGGGCCTGGTCTGTGAACAGAGTCTTTACAACCTCAACAGCCGTAGGGTCGAGCTGGAAGTGATTCCAGCTTGCCGCGATTACGGTCTGGGGCTGATTCCTTGGAGTCCCCTGGCAGGCGGTTTGTTGGGAGGCGTTCTGAAGAAGATCGACGAGGGGCGCCGGGCATCGGAGCGCATGCAGAAAGCCATCGAGGAGAACCGTCACAAGATCGAGGCTTACGAAGCGCTATGTGCTTCCCTGGGGGAGGAACCGGCGAACGTGGCTCTGGCGTGGCTGTTGCATAACCTCGTGGTGACCGCCCCCATCATCGGCCCACGGACGTTGCCGCAGTTGGAGGGCAGCCTGCGAGCTCTGGAAATCCAATTGGATGAAGACACGCTGTCCCGATTGGATGAGATATTCCCCGGGCCAGGGGGCGAAGCGCCGGAAGCTTACGCTTGGTAAAAACCACATGGTGAATGGCGAATAATCCGTCGCGATTGGATTCGCCATTCATCATTCACACTGCG
>JAFGNR010000295.1 GCA_016926915.1 Anaerolineae bacterium | reverse complement strand
TACTCCGCTCGTCGCCGCGTTGTCTTCTGCCAGGGGATCTTTGGAGGCCGGCGTACAGCTTGCCAGGCTGCCCAGCATGATCATGACCACCAGAATTCTCCACCATGATTCCAAGAGTACACCTCCTTGCGATAGAGTCGCCTATATGTTGCGCGTGACGCCGAATGCGCGTTTCGCCGGCGGCGGGACATGCGCGCCGGATATGGCAGTGATGTCTAACCGCAGCACGCCTGTCGCCACAGTCTGGGCAATGGGCGACAGCGCCAACAACGCCCGGCGCGCACCGGTGCGCGACAGGGGGGCCGCCTCCTGCAGCGCGAGCCGGATATGCAAGGTATCTTCGCTCTCGCCGCGCTCCAACGCTGCCGAAAAATCACACACGGCATCCAGGGCGAAAAGCGTCTCATCGAGGTCGGCCAGGGTGAGCAGGCCGCCTTCTTTCAACCGCACCACGTTGTCGAAACGGTGGGTGACGTGCGCCAGCGTCTTGAGCGCCGTCCCGCACGGGCAGGCGCCTGGCAGAAAACGCCCCACGTCGCCGGTGCGATAACGGATCAGCGGCATTCCCTGCCGCGTGAGGGTCGTGAAGACTATTTCTCCAACTTCGCCCGGAGATGCCGGCGCGCCGCTTTCCGGATCGACGGTCTCTACGAACAAGTCGGCCTCGCGCAGGTGGTAGCCGCGCCGCACTGTACAATCGACGCCTCCGCCTAACCCCATCTCGGTCATGCCGTAATGATTGTAAACGGTGCAGTCCCACGCCTCCTCGACGGCAGCGACCACAGACCGGGGTACGTGGTCGGTGGTGAGTAGCGCGAAGCGCAAAGCCAGTTTGCGGGGCTGCGCCGGGTTGCGCGCCAGGGCCAGCACCTGCGCCGGGATGCCCACTAACCCGGTCGCCTGGGTGCGGGCCAATATCTCCAAGGTCTCGGCGACGTCGCGCACCGGTCCGCGCCGGATTCCTTCTGCTCCCAGCCGGTCCAGCGCGGTCGCCAGCAGGTCGCCGACGCTGCCGGGCCGCGCACAGGGGAGGAGGATGAGTACGCGATCTCCCGACCTCGTGAACGTGGACATCCCCACCTGAAAGAAGTCCACCGTGAGCGCCTGATCGCCGGCCGTGAAATAGATGCGTTTAGGTTGCCCTGTTGTGCCCGAGGTATCGAGTGTCACGACGCGGGCAATGTCGCCCTGGGAGACGCAGACGAAGCGGAGCGGGTCTTCGCGAATATCGGCGGCAGTGGTAAAAGGAAGCGCGGATAGGTCTTCGAACCCTGCAAGGCGGGCCGGTGTGTGGGCAAGGTGTGCGCGGTAAAAGGCGCTGTGTTCCCTGGCCCAGGTCAGCGTCTCGCGCAGCGCCGCGAGCTGGTAAGCCTCCAGGGCCGCGCGGTTCAACGCGCCCGGTATCCCGATCTTGTGGGCAATCCAGGGTTCCAGCGGCGTCAGTTCCGGTATAGGTTTCATTATCCGTTCACCAAGAAAGAACATAGAGCTGTACAGAGCTGGCACGCAGATACACAGAGAAAAGCAACCGCCGTGTTTTCCGTGGTGAGTTCAATGGTCTCATCGGTAGAGCGTCCGTCCATTGCGAGCGGTGAGATTGTACGCGCAGAAAGGCACAATCCGCCCGTCGGGCGCGACGGTGTGAATACAACAATCGCGCAGCCGTTCCAGATCCAGCGTCCAGGCATCCTGAAAGGCCATACCGGAGATACAGAAGACGTGGCTCTTGGCCCGTTCCAGCAGCGTATCCCAGCCTCCCAGGCTTGGGCCAGACGATGGAGGGGAAGGAGACGGCGCCGTCCACTGGTGAGCGACGAAGCTACGCGCTTCGGCTGCCCCCTCGGCCGCAGGTTTGGGCGCACAACACGAGGCGGTCTGGTGGTGCGTCCAGGCGTGCAGCTGCCCCTCACCAAGCTGTACGAAGTTGCCATGGAAGGAACAGAGCGCATTTTCACAGCCCGGCGGGACGAAATGCCCGGCTTTTACCAACCCGCCGGTTTGTTCCTCCAGTGCACGGATGACTTCTGGCAGCGTGATACGATCCTTGTCAGTGGGAATGGCAGGGGTTCGCCCGAAGTAGCTCACGGGCTGGAAGTGAACGCCGCGCACGGTGGGCGCCCGCGCCAACCCAAAGCGCACGATGTCGCCGATAGCATGAGTGTTGATCCCCGGAACCAGCGTGGGCGCCAGGATGACCCCCAATTCCTGCGCGGCGCAGTGGACGATGGCGGCTTCCTTCTCTGCCAGGAGCGGACGCCCGCGCAGCTGCTCGTAGATGGCAGCGTCGACGCCGTCAAATTGTAGAAAGACCGAAGCCAGACCGGCATTCTTCAACGCTGCGACGTAGCCGGGAGAACGAGCCAGGCGCAGCCCGTTGGTATTGATCTGGATGAAGTCGAAGCCCAGGGCGCGCCCCAGCGCCACGATATCGGGTAAATCGTCGCGCAGTGTGGGTTCTCCGCCGGAGAGTTGCACGTTGTAGGGTCCGCCTGCACGCAGCAGACTGCGATACCATCCCTCGATGGTCGCCAGGTCGGGATCCTTGAGTTTCTGTGGCCCATCGGAACTGGATGCGAAACAGAAAGTGCACTGCAAGTTACAACGCTGCGTCACTTCCAGCAGCGCGGTGCAGGTCTGCTGGCGGTGCGCGGGACACAGCCCACAATCGAAGGGGCACCCCTTGTCGATCTGGGTAAAGGGCCGTTCGGGCGTAGTGGGGATTCTGGGCCGCACCCAGGAGGTATAGGCGGGTTCCCCGCGCCAGAGAATCGTCTCGAAGCAGCCGTGCTCCTCGCAGATTTTGACGAGATAGACGTCCACCCCGCGTTGAACGTGCCACGCCGGGATGCGCCGCAGACATTCGGGGCAGACGCTTTCCGTCGCCGCCAGAATTTGCTCGTCGCTCACACGTCCAACCCGTAGAGATCGAAGTCGTTTTCAACCAGTAGCGCCATGACCTTTTCGTAGACGCCCCTTACCATCTGCCCGCAGCGCACCTGATTCTGGGGATTGCCGGAAAGGATTTCGGCGCAGCGGATGCCGCCAAACGGTGCGCCGTAGGTCTCGTTGAACCAGGCGACGAGTTCCTTGAGCATGGCATTGAGACGCGGGTCTTCCAATTCATCCGCTTGCCCTCTCCCGGCGTACAGTCCCAGTAACGCCGCGCCTCCGGTCAGCGCCCCGCAGAGCTCTCCCGCGCCCAGGCCCACAGCCAGGCCGTGCAGGGCGCGTACCAGATCGGAATCCTCCTTGCCCAGGGCTTCCAGCCCCATGAGCACGAGAATCTGGCTACAATAGAAGCCCTGCTGTTTGTAGCGGGCAATCTGCATCGTTAGCTCATCCATAGTACCTCCAGCGAATGGCGAATAGCGGATGATGCGCTATTCATCATGCGTTATCCTCTTTGGCTACCGCCAGAAAGTAGCCGGGTCGGGCGGGAAATGCGGCAATCGCGGCCTCCGGCGCGCCGGCGCAGGCCCAGAACGCGGCCAGCGATCCGTGCTCCCAGACCAACCGGGCTGCGAATTGTCTGAGGGCCGGGGTATGATCCTCCCAGTGCAGCAGCGTGAATCCGTGCGCTGTCAGGTGCGCCTCAATGGTGGAGCGGGAACGCGCGCCGCCGAGGCAGCCGTGCAGGCGAGATTCGGGCGGCGTAGGGTGCGCGTCTGGCGCCATTTCCGGCGTGAACAGGTCGCTGAGAATGAACCGCCCTTCGGGTTGTAGCACCCGGTGTACTTCGCCCAGTGCCAGGTCCCATGCTGTTACCAGCGAGAGGCTGCACTCGGCGAGAACGGCGGCAAAGGTTCCGTCAGCAAACGGGATACGCAGCGCCGTTGCCTGCAACAGCGGGGGCGCCGGATGTCGCGCCCTGCTTTCTGCCAGCAAAACGGCAGAAAGATCGAGTCCTACGGCGTCCAGGGCAAACTCGGCTCGGCAGAGCGCTGCTGTCGCCCCGGCGCCGCAGCCCACGTCGAGGACCTGTGCGCCCACGGGCAATGTCGCCAGGGTCAGTGCGCGGCGGGTGAGCGCCAGTCCGCCGGGCCGAATCGCGTCGCCGGTCACCCGGCGCACTGCGTCCTGTTCGTAGACGCCGCGCACCTTCGGTCCGCGCACCAAAGGTGCGCGCGCCGGTTCCGGTGCAGCCGCCGATTCCGCCGGACGGGGCGCCTCGACCATAGCCCGTTACTTGTCCTCCAGCATCTTTTCCACTTCTAACATCCGGCCCAAGGCCAGGTCTTCGGGAACAAGTACCAGGCCACACTGTTTACAATGCCATAGATCCACCGGAAACGCGCTGCCCAGGTAAGCGATCTCGATCTTGCCCAACGTCAGCGCCTCGCCACAACGGGCGCATACCCACGCGGGTTTCGTATCAGGGGAGGATGTATCGTGCATGAGAATCTCCTTGAAGAATAGCAGGATAGGGGGGAACGGGACAGGGAATAGTTACATTTTCCACCCTG
>JAFGNR010000294.1 GCA_016926915.1 Anaerolineae bacterium | reverse complement strand
GCCAGCAACAACGCCGGTTTCCGGGTGACTAGCTAAAGAGCATTATAACACGCTCCATCAAAATGACAACGGTTTGTGCAGCGCGGGTGTGTTTCAAACCCAGGCACAGTCCGTTGCGCCGGTTACATGCGCTCAGGGGCTTCCATTCCCATCAGGTGTAGCACCCGCGCCAGCACCATCTTCGCCGACTGGGACAACATGAGGCGCGCGGCCGTCAGTTCCGGGGCGTCGGGATCGACAACACGACAATCACGATAGAAAGCATGGAACAATGCCGCCAAATCGAGAG
The DNA here is from genome assembly GCA_016926915.1 of Anaerolineae bacterium. Lineage (GTDB taxonomy): Bacteria > Chloroflexota > Anaerolineae > B4-G1 > SLSP01 > JAFGNR01. Next base: position 7,067 of record JAFGNR010000294.1, on the reverse strand, counting down.
CGTAGGTAGTCAGATGGTGAGGAGCAATATGATCGGCAGCCAGGGTAACAATTTCAGGAAGCGCGAGCATCTTGCGAATCAAGTCCAGTTCACTGGGGTGCACCAGCAAAGCGGGGTTTCCCATAACATCCGGATCAAGCCCCACCTCTTCGGCTTTGCGCAAGACGCCGGCAATACGGGTATGCGCATACTGCACGTAATAGACGGGATTGCGATCCGACTGTTCTACTGCAAGATCCAGATCGAAATCCAGGCTCACATCGACAGTCCGGGTCAACATCATAAAACGGATTGGATCAGGACCCACCTCATCGATCAGCTCTCGTAGAGTTACGAACTCACCGGAGCTCTTCGACATGCGCACCTCCTGCCCGCCACGGCGCAAGGTGACCAGCTGGTAGAGCACAAAGGTCAAGCGCTCAGGATCAACGCCGACGGCTTCGGCGGCAGCCAACACACGCGGTACATCCCCATGATGATCAGCACCCCAAACGTAGATTGCACGGTCGAAGTTCCGCAAGACCAGCTTGTCCCACAAATATGCCACATCTGAGGCAAGGTAGGTCGGGCGATCTTCCGGATTCGGAATCACTTGCGGCGAGCGGATCAATACAGCATCCTGCGCCAGCGCGGAATGGCTGAACCAGGTCGCCCCATCACGCTCCACGACATACCCGCCGGCCCGCAGGCGCTCTAGCATCTCCGTGAACAGACCTGATGCATAGAGGTCACGCTCGTGCCGCCAGGTGTCGAAGTGTACCCGCAGCTGGGCCAGATCATCTGCAACGACATCGAGCACCTTCGCGATACCCCAATCTGCCAACGCATGAATTGCCGTCTCGGTATCCACCTCCAGATAACGCCGCCCGACCTCTGCAATCAACTCCTGCGCCATGTCAACGATGTACGCGCCGGGGTAAATCTCTTCATCTAGTGAAACCGGGGCGCCCAATAACGCGGCATACTGCAGGAACAGACTAACGCCGAGTTTGCGCGCCTTGGACCCTGCATCGTTAACGTAATATTCTCGTTCGACCCCGTAGCCGGCGGCAGCCAACACCGACGCCAACGTATCGCCGATGACGGCGTTGCGGGCAGAACCGATAGTAATCGGTCCGGTAGGATTGGCGCTGACGAATTCTACCTGCACCCGCTTCCCGGCCCCCAGATCCACGTTCCCCCAGGCTTCGCCGGCTTCGAGAATGACCGGCGCCTGTTCTGCGAGCCATGTAGGATCGAGATAGAAATTGATATATCCCGGCGGCGCCACCGCAACCTTCTCCACGAAAGACGCCGGCGGCACGTGGGGCGCCACAGCCTGTGCAATCTGCAGAGGAGCACGACGCAGCACCCGCGCCAGCCCCATGCATACCGGCGATCCATAGTCGCCATGCGCAGCGTGGCGGCTAGGATCCACCGAGATATTGGGAACATCGAATGGCGGAAGCGCCCCCGAAGTCTGGGCCGCCTCCAGGCCAGCACGAAGCAAACCGGCGATTTGGTCACGTAATGTCTGGGTCGTCAATGGGTCTCTCCTTCTGGCGCCCTCACGAGCGGTCTTTCAAAATCAAGTTGGTTGAGAAAATAGGGTAACTGCTTCTGCCACCAGGGCCAATCATGGGCAACATCATCCCCCCAATAATCGAACCAGGCAGGCACATCCAACGTGTGAAGGATCTCTTCGAGAGCACGGGTCTCACGCAGGCTATCCTCCTCCCAGGCGCCTTGCCCCACGCAAATCACAATTTGACTGCGGCGAAACCGCTCGAGATACCACGGATCGCGCAAATGGGGCAGATAGACCAAGGGAAAATTGAAGTAGATGTGGTCATCCACGTAATCCCCCACGAAGTACGTCGGACCATAAAGACCGCTGAGAGCCACAACGGCATCGAAGCAATCCGGATGCTTGAAGAAAAAATTGGCGGCATGGCAGGCCCCCATGCTACAGCCCGTGGTCAAAATCCCACGCCCGCGCCCGGCCTGCTCGTGGATGAACGGAACGATTTCCTCGACAATATACGCGTCGTATTGCGCGTGGCGCGCCCCACGTTCGGAAGGGTGTTTCCACTGCGCCAGCCAGGCATCACGGTCGACACTATCGACAGTGAAAATCTGGATGGCGCCCGCTTCGACCAACGGGCGGACGACTTCCACCATGCCGAAATCTTCGAACTCATAGAACCGACCGGCTCCGGATGGAAACACCAACACCGGCTTCCCCCGGTTGCCATAGACTTTGAGCTCCATATCACGTTGCAGACAACGGCTCCAATGCTTGCGGTAGGTGACTTCCATGATGCGTTTCCTCAGCAAAGCGCGGCACGTTCAGGCCAATGCCAGAATGCCATCAATAGCAGCTTGCAGCACAGCAAGATCTGGCGATCGCACCAGGTAGCCATAATCGCCAATTGCGGGCGCCAGAACACGGTCGATGGCTTCGTGATGCACGATGAGATGCCCGTAGTTGCGCAACACAGCATCATAATCCAACTTGTAACGCAAATGCCACTTCCGCCCTACGTGAGCGCAGTGATACGGCCGGGTATAGTCAACCGAGAATTGGTTGTTGACCACAATATTGGCCCACTCCTGATACAGATCGATATCGTTGGCATAGTTGAACATATCCATGGTCAGGCCGCCCGGCGGACGCATGTTGAGTTCCAAAAGCAGCAGGCGATCCTGGGTGCGAAAAAACTCAATGTGGAAGAAACGTTCGCTCAATCCAAACGCAGCAAGCGCCTGGCGCCCGGCATGCTCCAAATCCTGCGGAATCTCCCGCAGGGAATAGTAATACATATCCCGGCGCTGATTCACCACTTCCATGATGCCACGGTTGAAGAAGTGAGATGTAAAGAAAACCAGCTCGCCGTGTTGATCCACCAGACCATCGAAGGAATAAAGCGCACCGGAGATAAATTCTTCCATGAAATAAGCCACAGGCGGCTTCTGGGCAAAAAACTGCTCCAATTCCGCGCCCGAATTGATCTTGAACGTAGCAGCGGCGCCCACCCCGATGTCGGGCTTAGCGATCACCGGGAATCCGACCTCGTCCACGAACTGTTCGGCAACTTTGAGCGTGCGCACCAGCTTCCCGCGCGCCACATCAATACCGGCTCGCGCAAAGACCTGCTTCATTTTCGATTTCCGTTTGATACGGTCCATGTCCGGCGGCTTCGGGCCGGCGATGTTGAAATCCGCCCGAATGCGGGCATCGGTTTCCAACCAGAACTCGTTGTGAGATTCGAAACGCTCCAGCTTGCCATACCGGTGTGTAAAATACCCGCAGGCGCGTACAAGTTGGTCGTAGTCATTCAGATTCTCGATCCGATAATACTCGACAAGTGCATCCCGCAGTTCAGGGCGTAGTGTTTCATACGGCGTGTCCCCCACGCCCAACACGGCGACCCCCAAACGGCGCAGGGCCACAGCAAAGTTGTAAAAATTCCGCGGGAAATGCGGTGAAAGCAGCACTACCTTCATCGATCTTCTCCTTGTGAAAATTTGGCGCCGCAAAGCGATCTCACATGCCGGCTACCCGCCAGTCTCCCCCAAACAGTAAGACGGGATGCACGAATATTCCCAGAGTAGCCCCACATGAACCGGATCCGGGAGAGGCCCCCTCACCCTCCCGTGATTCACCCTTCATACAACAGCTTCGGGACTTGACAGGAACCCCGCAGCATGCTGCGGGGTTCCCGGATGTCCCCCACGTACGGAAGAAACGCGGTGGTCAGGCGCGCCCCGCGCTCTTGAAGATCTCGATCTTGTGTTCCACAACGGCCTGCATCGCTGCAATGCCCGGCTTGAACACCTTGCGTGGATCAATTTGATCAGGATTCGCAGCCACATATTCCTGGGTGGAGCGAATAAATGCGTTGCGAATTTCGGTATCGATGTTGATCTTGCTGATGCCGCGTTCAACGGCCATGGTGATCTGGTGATCGGGAATGCCGGAGGCCCCGTGAAGCACCAGGGGAATTGAAACGCGATCGCGGATCGCTTCAAGACGTGCGAAATCGAGTTGAGGCTCGCCTTTGTAGAAGCCATGGGCGTTGCCGATGGCCACCGCCAGGAAATCGAACCCCGCATCCGCAACAAACTGCGCGCATTCATCAGGGTCGCTCATGGTTGCCTCGCGTTCCGAAACCACCACATGCTCCTCTGCACCCCCGATCTTGCCGATTTCGGCTTCTACAGGGACTCCAATAGCGTGACAGGCCTCGACCACTTTACGCACCTCGGCCACATTCTCAGCGTAGGGCAGCTTGGACGCGTCCCGCATGATGGACGTGAAGCCGGCGCGCAACGCCTGCATGACCGCTGTAAAATCGGGGCCGTGGTCGAGATGAATGGCCACCGGCACGCTGGCAAGTTCGGCCGCCTTCTTGACGATCAGCGGCAGGAACTCCACACCGGCATAACGGAGGGCGCCTGCAGAGATCTGAACCAGAATGGGAGCTTGCTTTACCTCGGCCGCCCGAATGATGGCCTGGGTAATTTCCAGATTGTTCGTGTTGAACGCCCCCACAGCGTAGCCATTCTTGCGAGCATCTACCAACAATTCCATACTTGTGACTAGCATCGATCTGCCTCCTTCACGAGGGTAATTGAAACGTCTTTGTACTAATACCCGCATTCAGACAAATGTCAAATCAACCCACCGTGGAATAGGGACAATCGACCCCAAACGACGTGAAAAATGGAGTTGCCGGGAGGGCGCCGTTCATGGTATACTCATCCGAAGTACTGGATGCGTGAGCCAATGGATCATCCGGCTCACCGAACTTCAAAACACGAACGCGCACTGGCGAACACAATAAGCTTAGCAAGGAGACGCCCCCCTATGACAGCACGAATCGGCATCCGCCTGGAGGACAAAAACGCCTGGGAAGCACGCACCCCCCTCATTCCAGACCATGTGCGTACCCTGAAAGCACACCACGACATCGACGTCTGCGTGCAGAGCTCACCGATTCGAGCCTTCAACAGTCAGGAATATGTGGCTGCCGGCGCCGCCATGACGGAATCCCTCGAGATGTGCCCAATCATCTTTGCCGTCAAGGAAATCCCGGAGGAGGTCCTGGAACCAGGCAAAACCTATGTCTTCTTTTCACACACGATCAAAGGGCAAAAGGCCAATATGCCTATGTTGCAAAAGCTCCTGGATCTGGGTTGCCAACTGATCGACTACGAGAAGATCGTGGATGCGCACAAGCGCCGTCTGGTCTTCTTCGGGAATTACGCCGGTCTCGCAGGCATGATCGACACACTATGGGCCCTGGGGAAACGTCTGGCCTGGGAAGGTATCAGCACCCCTTTCGAGGATATCCAACAGGCGCTAGCCTACAAGACTCTGGATGATGCCCAAACCGCCATCGCAGAGGTGGGACGCCGGATTGCCGCCGCAGGACTTCCGGAATCCCTGTCCCCCCTGATATGCGGCTTTGCCGGATATGGCAATGTGTCCCGTGGCGCGCAAACGATCTACGATCTGCTGCCGGTTCAGGAGATCAGCCCAGAAGCGCTGCGCGATTTCACCGGAGGTGACCGCCATCACGTCTACAAAGTCATCTTCAAGGAAAAGGACCTGGTCCTACCCAAAAACGACCAGGCGCCCTTCCAACTTCAAGATTATTATGACCACCCAGAGCACTATCGTGGTCGCTTTGCGGATTACCTCCCCCATCTCACTGTGCTGGTCAATGCGATTTACTGGACCCGGCGCTACCCGCGTCTCGTCACCGAGGAATCCGCCCGTGCACTGTTCGACGACGGGCGCTGCCCCCTGCGCGTGATCGGCGACATCAGCTGCGACGTCAAAGGCGCGATCGAGATCACGGTGCGCACTACCCATCCCGGCGCTCCTATTTTCGTCTACGATCCACGGACCGGGCAGCTCCGGAACGGCTATGAAGGTCCGGGCATCGTGGTACTCGCGGTAGACAACTTGCCCTGCGAGTTGCCGCGCGAGGCATCCCGGCATTTTAGCACGACCCTCCTGCCTTTCGTGCCGGAAATCGCAGCCGCAGACTATACGGCGCCGCTGGCGGAGAGTGGGCTTTCCCCAACACTCCAACACGCAGTGATTGTGTGGCAGGGTGAGCTGACGCCGCCTTATCGCTATCTGGAACAACATCTCAAGTGATCCCGGTGCCGGATCGTGAGTTGCCCGGCACCCAAACCAGACTCAAAAGGAGATATGCTCTATGAAAACCGTCTTGATCCTGGGCGCGGGTCTCGTGACCCGACCGCCAATTCAGTACCTGCTCGCTGTTCCGGACCTCCGCGTCATCGTCGCCAGTCGCACAGTCAGCAAGGCAGAGGCAATTGTCGGCAGTCACCCGCAGGGCGAAGCCCGCGCGCTCAACGTGAAAGATCACGAGGCCCTGCGGGCAATGGTTTCCGAACCGGGCGTCGATCTGGTCATTAGCTTCCTGCCTTACACCTACCACGTTCAGGTGGCCGAACTCTGCATCGAGTTCGGAAAACATCTGGTCACCACCTCGTACGTCAGCCCGGCCATGCAGGCGCTCGACGCCCAGGCTCAGGCCGCCGGCGTCACACTGCTCAACGAGATCGGCGTCGACCCAGGCATCGATCACATGTCCGCCATGCGCATCATCCGCGACGTGCAAGAGCGCGGCGGAGAGATCACCGGCTTCAAATCGTGGTGCGGTGGGCTCCCGGCGCCAGAAGCCAACACCAACCCGCTGGGCTACAAGTTCTCCTGGAGCCCGCGCGGCGTGCTGCTCGCCGGGCGCAATGCGGCGCATTACATCGAGGACGGCAAGGAAGTCAATATCGCTTCCGGCGCCCTGTTCGAGTACCACTGGCCCGTTCCAGTGCCCGGCGCGCCCAATCTCGAAGGGTACCCCAACCGCGACGCTGTACCCTACGGCGCACTCTACGGCATCACGTCTGCCAGGACCATCTTCCGGGGAACACTGCGTAATCAGGGATGGTGTGAGACCCTCGATACACTCCTGAAGCTAGGATTCATCGAAATCGAAGAGCAGGACTGGGAAGAGATGACCTGCAAAGCATGGACGGCCAGGGTGCTG
>JAFGNR010000060.1 GCA_016926915.1 Anaerolineae bacterium | reverse complement strand
GTGCTGCCCTCCCCACCGAACGAGACGGGATCCAACAACAACACCGTAGGCGCCACGCCGCGCCGCATCAGCGGCACCAGCATCTCCAGCCAGGCCCCCTCCAACGAGGGCGTAATGATCACCAGCGTCGTGCGCAATCCCAGGGTCGGTTTGACGCGATGTAGCAGTTCGGCCAGCGAATACTTACCCTGCGTGACCAGGGCCAGCGCCCGCAGGATTTCCCAGCGCTGTCCCTCGCCCTCGCGCGGCGGAATCCACGCCAGATCATCCCCGCTGTGCGCCAGCAGGCCCACCGACCTTCCGGCGCGTATGCCCCGGTCCGCCAGGCTGGCGGCTAGGATGACGCCCAGTTCCTCGGTGGAGTCCTCCCCTGCGCCGACCTGCACTTTGACGTCAGTATCCAGCAGAATCCACCAGTCTCCCGAGGGTGTACCATCGAAGAGACGGACATACAGCTCATCGCGCCGGGCCGAGGTCTTCCAATGAATCCAGCGGCGGCTGTCGCCCGGCACGTATTCCCGCACACTGGACGCGCTGACGATACGGTCGATAGCGTTAGCTCGAGGACGTCCCTCGCCCGTCCGACCGCCCGGCGCTACCTCGATAGCCGGCAACGGAACAATGGGCGGCAACACAAGAAGGGGCATCATGGCCGGGTAGTCTATGGTAAGGGTATAAATGCCAAAGGGGTCGCCGGTGCGGAGCTGCGTTGGTCCCAGGTAGAAGAGGCCCCGGCGCGAACAGATAGACGCGCGGTGCCAGCGGATTGAACTGCGCCCATCAACCCCCGTGCCCCGGCTAGCCTGGTACTCGGGGAGCGTAGAATGGTCGACGATCTCCACCCACAGCGCCGGCAGACTGGAATCGTTGGTAAGACTGAAGCGCTCTATGAGCCGATCGCCGACCTGCGCCCACCCGAAGCGCATCTCCCGCGTCAACCGCAGGCGCCGTACCATAGACACCGTCCAGAGGGTACTGATCAGCCAGACGCCGCCCAGCCCCACCAACAGCGCCACCCACCCCTTATAAGGCGTGATCAGCTGCATCAGAAACAACAGGCCCACAAGAAATGGCAGCAGACGGCTATTGAGTTTCCATTCAGGTTTCAGCGGTTTCATAACGGCTCCACCGGTTACAGCCGGCGCATCCTGGCAGACGCCGGTTTCCCGGCATCACGCGGCCCGCGCCCCTTCTGGCACAGGCATATCCTTCAAGAGCTCGGCAATAATGCTATCGGAGCTCTGCTCGCGGAGCCGGGCGCCGGGCGCCAGGATCAGGCGGTGTTTCAGCGCGGGAATCGCCAGCGCCTTGATGTCGTCCGGCAGCACGTAATCGCGACCGTTGATGGCGGCCCGGGCCTGCCCCGCCCGGAAGAGCGTGAGGCTGCCCCGGGGACTGGCGCCGAGATAGGCATCGGGATGCTCCCGCGTGCGGCGCACCAACCGGACCAGGTACTCGCGCACCGGGCGGGCCACGTGGATGGACTTGATGGCTTTCTGGGCTGCCAACAGTTCCTCGGTGGTCGCTACCGGCTCGAGCGTCTCGATGGGATGCTCATAGCACTGCCGGTCCAGGATTTCCATCTCATCCCACAGACTGGGATAGCCGATGCTCACCTTGAACAGAAACCGGTCAATCTGGGCTTCAGGAAGCGGAAAAGTCCCCTCGTATTCGATAGGGTTCTGGGTCGCCAGGACCATGAACGGTTCCGGTAGATCGTGGGTCACGCCGTCGACAGTGACTTGCCGCTCCTCCATCGCCTCTAACAAAGCCGATTGGGTCTTCGGCGTGGCGCGGTTGATCTCATCGACCAGCAAGACCTGGGACATCACCGGGCCGGGCTGAAACTCGAAGGACCGGCTGGCCTGATTGAAAATGGAAACGCCGGTCACGTCGCTCGGCAGCATATCGGGCGTGAACTGCACGCGTCCAAATGTACAGCCGGTGGAGATTGCCAGCGCCCGCGCCAGCATCGTCTTCCCGACGCCGGGCACGTCCTCGATGAGTAAATGCCCCTGACTCAGCAGCCCGATCACCACCAACTCGACGGTAGCGCGTTTCCCAACAATCACGCGCTCCACGTTCTTGATCACACGCTCGGCAAACGCACGAATCCCCTCAAGGTCAACTACAGATGTCGACTCCACCATGAACCCCTCCCTCGTATGGTCCCCGTATGCGACGGGTATACCTTTATTGTAGATAGATTTCAAGGAAATTCAACCGGCTCACGTCACTATCTGAATTCCACTAATATCACCCGGCAGACCCTCAAAAGGTTCACCGGCAACCGGAGAAATGAAAAGCCACAAGGTGGAACGCACTTCCACATCTCATGACCAGGTTCCCACACCGTCCTACAACACGCCTACCAGGTCAATTAAATGCGCCCCACCTGATGGACACCTCAGGATTTGCGGCGAGTAGCCGGCTGCCCGGCTACCACCAACCCGGCAAGGATCAGTGCACCGCCCGCCACCGAGGCCGCAGCTGGAGTCTCGCCGAGCAGCTGCCACGCCAGCAAGGTCGATCCAATCGGCTCTGCCAGCGTAGAGAGAGAAACGTAGATCACGGGGAGATGGCGCAACGCCCAGTTGAGTGAGGAATGCCCGATGATCTGGGGAACGAGCGCCAGCAACGCCAGCCAGAGCCAGGTTGCCGGCGGGAATCCGGCCAACGGCGCGCCGGTAACGAGCGCCGCGACCAGCAGCAGCACCGCCGCCGCGCCGTAGACGGGGAAGATGTAGCCCAGGAGCGAGAGCCGCGCCCGCAGCGCACGCCCGATGAGCAGGTAGCCCGCAACCGAAACCGCCCCCAGCAGCGCCAGCAGGTCGCCCGCGAGTTGGTGGGCGCCGCCGGCATCCCCAACGCCGATAACGATGGACCCGGCAATCGCCAGCACGATGCCCGCCGCGATGCGTCGCGAGAGCGCTTCCCGCAGTAGCACATATGCGATGACCGCCACGAAAAGCGGAGAGGTGTTGACCAGCACCACCGAGGCAGCCACCGATGTCATCGCCAGCGATTGGATCCACGCGCCGAAATGGATGGCGAGCAATACCCCGGAGGCCAGGGCTAACCCCCACTCGCGACGGTTGAGGCTACGGAGCTCGGCCCACCCCACGGTCAACGCAAAAGGCGCCAACGCCAGCGAGGCAAGCATGAGCCGCCACGCCGCCACCGCCAACGACGTGGTTCCAACCTGCGCCAGACGTATCAATGTGCTGGAGGTGGAGACCGCCAGCACCCCCAGTACCAACACCAGCTGAGGCGGCCACGGCCGCTCCCTACCGGCGCGCTGCCCGTCGCTCATGGGCCTACCCTCCCGGTCGCACGCAGGGTCAAAGCGCCGTCCGGTAGACGCGGTGCTTCTTGTACCAATGCACGCCCGCCGCCGCCATCTCGCCTAACGACTTGGCATTGGTCTCCGCAACCTGGGCCAGGTCGCAGAACTCCACGTCGCGCCACTCCCGTACGGTGCGATAGAGCTCAGTGTAAAGCAGCGCGTTGGCGCCTAACCCCTGGTATTCGGGCAACAGGCCAACGCCGTTGCCGCTGAGCCGCCGCGTTGTCTGGAAAGCACGCAGCAAGTGCACCCACCCCACCGGCCACAACCGTCCCCGCGCCTTCTGCAGACCTTCCGCCACGTCGGGGAACATGAAGACGAAACCGGCAACCTCATCTTCGTACATGACCAGCTTCAGCAGGCGGGGAATGGAAATCGCGAGCAGCTGCTTCCCGATCATAGCGGTTTCTGCGTCGTCGATGGGATAATAGCCCCACACCTGCGTGAAGGCCTCGTTATTGACCCGCTGAATCTTGGGAATCCAGGCGCGCAGCTCCCGCTTGCTCTTGAATGACTTGATCCAGAACTTGCCGCGCTGCCTGACCCGGTCGGCGACGCGATCGAACCGCTCGGGAAGTTGGTAGTCGCCGGACAGATAGGCAGAATCGTAATCGATCTCTTTCTCGAACCCCGCCGAGGCCACGTAGGGGCCGTAGTAGGCATAGTTGTAAGGCATGCCGGGCGCCGCCCGGTGTTCGAAGCCCTCTACCAGCAGCCCGATACCGTCGGCGCGCAGAAAGCCCTTGGGGCCAAGAATCTTGTCCATGCCCGCATCCCGCGCCCATTGACACGCCGCATCCAGCAGGCTGTGAGCCACGCTTTCGTCATCCACCGTGTCGAAATAGTAGAAGAAGGCCGTCCGCGCATCGTGGAAGTCATTGTAACGGCGGTTGACCAGCGCGGCGATGCGCCCCAAGGTCCGATCGCCCTCTTCTGCCAGAAAGAAATCGGCAGCGGAGTGATGGTAGAAGGGATGCTGCGACCGGTCCAGCGCCGTCTGCACACCGGACACCAGCGGCGGGACCCAGCAGGCGTGATCGCGATAGAGTTCGAATGGAAAATCGACGAAGCGCCGCGCGTCGCCCCGATCTGTCGTATCAATTTTGCGAATACGCATGCGCACCTCCTCCCGCTACGATGCATCCATAAAGAAACTGACGCCCAGCACGCCCGGCCCGGCGTGGGTCACGATGGCAGGCGGCACATTTAGAATCGCAGGGTCGTAGGGTAAAGCAAGCCGCTGCTTGAGATTCCCGGAGATAGCCTGCGCCTCATCGGGCACCCCGGCATGCAACACCGAAAGGCGCCCCTCCTCGCCAGAAGCGATCTGCTCTTCAACCAGTTCGCAGAGGCGCGCAACGGCGCGCTTGTGGGTCCGCACCTTTTCGAACGTCTCGATGCGCCCATCCACCAGCGTCAAGACCGGCTTGACCTTGAGCATGCCGCCCAGCAACGCGGCTGCACCGCCGATCCGCCCGCCCATGGCCAGATACTTCAGCGTATCTACCAGAAAGTAGGTCCGGCAGCGCTTCACCAACGCGTAGATGCGATCCACAATGACCTCGACATCGTCGCCCGCCGCATTCCACCGGGCTGCCAGGTTGATCAAGGTTGCCACCCCCGAACCGACTTGACCGGTGTCGATGATCCGGATATCGGCCTGGGGGAAATCGCGCGCCGCCACCATGGCAGATCGCACCGTCCCGCTCACCACCGACGAAGGTAGAATGCACAGAACCGGCTCGCCCGTGCGCACCACCCGCTCGAATTCTTCGGTGAAGAGTTCAGGCGGAGGCGCGGCGGTCTTGGGCAACTCCTTCGCCGCGCGCAGTCTTTCCATAAAAGTGTCGAGATCGATATCGACGCCCTCGTAGAACGACTCTTCTCCAAAAACCACCACCTGCGGAATGACTGGGATGTCATACCGTTCCGCGACGTCGCGCGGCAGGCCCGACGTCGTATCCGCGATAATCTTGACCATAATAGCATACCTCCAGAATAGCGATCAGCATTCAGCCGTCAGTTTTCAGCCTGGCTCACGGTAGAACTGACACAAACATGAAAGAACCTCAGAAAATAAGAACAATCCACAGATTAAAGAATTACACAGATTACCTTGGCGTCCCTGGCGGTTCTGCCAACGCTCCCCCTAAAGCAAGACCCCACCTCGCTGACGCCAACCGGAGGTGGGGTCCACCCAAGCAACCATGCCCTGCCGTCCGCACACAGACAGCAGGCGGAAAGAATTCGGGACCTTACCCCTTGGTCGGCAGATAGCGGGCCAGCTTCCCGGCCAGATTCGACAGGGGCAGACTCTGCAGCCAGACGCGCCCGGGACCGGTGATCGTGGCCAGGAACAGCCCCTCACCCGAGAAGAGCACGTTCGCCACCCCCTTGACCGTCGTGATGTCATAGTTGATGGTAGGATCGAAGACGGCAATGTGACCGGGATCGACCTGCAGTGTCTGTCCGGGCTGGAGCTGGTACTGGCGCACCTCGCCGGGAATCTCCAGGCAGACCAGGCCGGGGCCCGTAACCTTCTGCAGAATGAAACCCTCGCCCCCAAAGAAACCCGTGCCCAACTTGCGGCGGAAGTGCATCTCCAGCTGGACCGAGGCCTCGGCAAACATGAACGCGTCCTTCTGGCAGATCAGGCTCTCGCCGGCCTGCAACTCGAACGCCAGCACCTTGCCCGGCGCTTC
>JAFGNR010000293.1 GCA_016926915.1 Anaerolineae bacterium | reverse complement strand
GCTCCAGATACCTGGACCGACAAGGTCGCCGGCCGTATCAGTGCGATGTTGGTTCGTGGTGAAAAGCCATGCATTGCCAATGTTGCCCAAGAATTGGCAATCAGCGTTCGCCACCTGCAGAACCAATTACAACGTGAGGGGATGACGTACCGGCTTCTGTTGGAGCGTTTGCGAAAGGAGGCAGCGCTGACCTATCTGGAGGATTCCGGTGTTCCAATCTGCGACGTTGCCTTTTTGCTCGGGTTTGCCGACCAGAGCGTCTTCAATCACGCGTTCAAGCGGTGGACCGGGATAAGTCCCGGTGTGTACCGGCGCGCTATGCCGACTGCGCACGATTGACGTAGCCATTATGAAGGCGTTGCGGCGGCAAAGGGGGCCGGTTGGCGGTCAATGGACACCCCGCGACGATCCTGCTATCGCAGCCCTGGGGGACCCATGAGATAGGATGAAAGGAGAGTATGCGATGAAGGTTCCATTTCGGAAGCATGTCGCCATCGCTATCGACGGCGGCGGCATCAAAGGTACGATGATTGCGCGGGCGCTCCTGGAGCTGGAGGAACATCTCGGCGCCCCGATTCACCAGCGTATCGGGTTGGCAGTCGGAACTTCGACCGGGTCCATCATTTCGGCGGCATTGGGTGCGCGCATGACGGCGGAGAGTATGTACGCGCTCTACCGGCAGCTGGGGCCTGTCATCTTCCGCAAAACGCTGCGCAGCACGTTGTGGCCCCTTTTCCGTTACCGCTATCCCCACGACCATCTGCGGGCGGCGTTGGCGGAACAGATTGGCGCCGGCGCCCGCATGGGCGATTTCTGGACCGGCGAGGCGCATTCCGCACTTGATATCATCATCACTGCGTACGACATGGCGACCCGTCGCACGCGTTTCATCAAGCCATACAAACGGGAGAACGATTACGACCGATTCCCCGTTGTCGACGCAGTATTGGCCTCGTGTTCGGTGCCGACCTATTTCCCCACGGTCAACGGTCTGGTCGATGGCGGGGTAGGCGCCTATGCCAACCCCTGCTTCGTGGCGGCTTACGAGATCACGCATCTATTGGCGTTGGATCCGGCGCAGTGGCCCGCCGAGTATCTCCCGCTACCTGTGGGCTGGGAGCCCTGGGACCCACGGGAGACCACACTCATCAGCCTGGGAACTGGATACCATCATCACGGCATGACGGCCGACGAGGCCGATCGCCTGTATGCCTGGCAGTGGGCCGAAGTCGTGGTGGGGATCTTCATGCAGGAGAGCAACCGCCAACAGTTGTACCAGGTCGCGAAACTCTTCCCCGATCTGGATTTCCGCCGTTTCGATGTGGCGCTCAAGTGGGATATCGCCATGGACGACGCCAGCGAGGCTGCCCTTGTGGAGCTCGAGCGGGCGGGTGCGGAGCTGGCCGGCGACATCATCGCGAACCGCACGGTTTGGGAGAAGTTCGATCTGCCCAAGCCGCCGCCGCCCTCGGGCGCTGATGTGTGATCTGTGAAAGAGGCATGCAGGAGGTGTGCTGCGTTTCGAAACAGACAAAGAGAAGATGCGCCTACGTGAAAATCCGGCTGAGCGCTAACGGCTGACCGCTATTCTGAAGGAGGTCTCATCGATGAAACCATGGCTGCTCTTTGCCTTCTTGTTGGTGGTGGTGTTGGGAACGCGCTGCACATCCTCTGAGAACGCGACGCGGTATGACGCCTTCGCCTTTGCCAGCGGCGGCGCGTATCATCCCGAGGGGTTTGGGGAATGGCGCGTGACGTTGGCGCGCACGGGCGCCTTTACGGTGATCCACGACGTCAAGGGGACGGCGACGGACTACGGGACGTTCGACCTGGATGCCGCTACCTGCGACCGGTTATGGGACGCTATCGATGCGGCGGGGTTTGCTGATCTGGCGTCTTCGGAGCGCGCCGGAGCGCCGGATGAGGTGCGGTACACGTTCACCTTGACCGGCGCGGAGGGCGCGCATACCGTGACGCTTTGGGTGGGCGATGCGCAGACATACGAGGCTGTCATGACGCTGGTAACTATCGTCGGCGATGCGATCCAATCGACGACAGGGCAGCTGCCGGTGTTGAGATGAAACGATAGGGCGCTTGTGGGAAGCGGAAAGAGGGAGAAAGATGGGGATATTCAAGAACCTGTTCGGTAAGAAGAAGACCCAACAACCGGCGGAACTGCCGGAGCGCAAACCGGCAGCGGTGGTGAAACCGGACTTCCCGTTGGGAGATAACATCATTTCTGATCCTGACATCCGGCGTTTCGAGGATCTTGGACGCTGCTACCCGTTACCGGCAGGGTTCGACTACCGGTGCGACGAGGGAGGGGTACCCTTCATCATGCGTCTGGCGGATGAGAAGCGGTTCAGTTTTCTGATCGAAGCCGGACTGCTGACGTTCGATGATCCTTATCTGCGTCCCGGCGGGAAGCCGGCGTACAAGACCACCGAGGTTTTCAAGCAGGCGCCATAACGCCCGCCGGGTACCCAGGCGCTCATTCAGTATGCGGTCGCTCGTCTTCCGCAAACAGATATTCCGGGATCACGCGGCGAAGCGCCGCCGCGTCTTCCGGCAACAGTACCAGCTGCCGGACCCGCCAGGTGAAGCCTTGCGGATTGCGCGGCGCCAACCGGAAGGCCAGGGGAACTCGAACCGGGACCAGCATGCCCCATAGGCCCAGGGACGCCAGGTATTCCCGCTCGACCTGCACTTCGGACAGCTGGGAGAAACGAACGAAGATTTTGTCGATGTCGTACAGGAGCCAGACGCCCTGGTCTGTCACCAGGTGACGGACGGGCGCGCCAAGAATCAGGTAAGCCTCTTCAAGCGCAAAGAATCCCACAGTCAGGGCGAACCATTTCCAGCCGTTCAGTCCAAAGGAGCCGCCGAAGAGTATGCCAAATCCGGCGCTGATGGCAAGCACCACGATAGTGTTGATCAGGAATGTCTTGGCCGGCGGACGCGGTTGCTCCTCGTAGACAATGGGACCGGTCTTGAACACGTCATCGCGGATGGCGCGTTCCCAGGCGTCCCGCTGCCGTTTGAGAATCAGGAAGGCCAGCGCCATCACCGCCAGGATGAGGCCCGACAGCACTGGCGGCCAGACGAAGAAAACCACCACGAAGAACCAGCCGTAGATGGCTTTGCGCATCAGCGTGGAAGAGATGCGCATCAAGGCATTGGGGGCAGGATGCATGTCAATCATGTCGGGTCAGGCTCCTTGAGGGTGAACGTGGCTGTACCCGTGTGCGCCCGCCCGCGTCCACAGCCGCGCTCGGCGGGTCGTTCCGAGGTGCGCATTTCGTGTTCCAGCCGGCAGCCGCCCCCGCACATCTCCAGATCAGGGCAATCCCAACAGGCGCGGGGCAGACCAGCTGCCTGGGGATCTGTTTCCCGATCCCGAAAACTGCGGAAGAGCGCGCTGTTCCAGATGCTATCCCAGTCATCGGCGAGGATATTGCCTGCCGACCGGTAGTAGGATTGGCACGGCAGCACGTCGCCATCAGGCTCGATGCACATGGAATATTCGGCAGCGTTGCAGCGTTTGGGCGCCAGTCCCAGGGCGAGCGGTGAGAAGCGGCAGTAATCGGTCACGGTGTACCAGAGAAAGCGCAGATCCAACTCCTCTGCCCGGTCGCGCACGGCGGCCAACAGCGCCGCCATCTCCTCCGCCGGAATCGCATCCGGGTCCATCACGCCGCCCCCGGCGTAGATCATGCCGTTCATGGCGAAGGTATCCAGCCCCAGGCTGTACACGAAGTCGACGATGTCCACGGCGTGATCCTGGTTGCGGCGGGTCAACGTGGTGTTGGTCAGGGTGTGGATGCCGCCCGCCACGGCGTTCTTGATTCCCGCAACCGTCTCTTGAAAGGGGCGCCCACGCGCGTTGGGGGCGCCGACCATGGCGTCATGCACCGCTTCCCGGTTCGACTCCAGCGTGATCTGCACGTGATTGAGCCCGGCTTCCGCGAGCGCTGCCGCCAGCGCGGGATCGGACAGCCGCCGCCCGTTGGTGTTCATACCGACGATCAACCCCAATGCATCGGCATGTTTGACGATCTCCGGCAGGTCCGGGCGCAGGGTGGGTTCCCCCCCGGTCAGAATCACGTGGGGAATGCCGATGGCCGCCACGCGCTTGAGAACCTCGAACCACGTTGCGGTATCCAGCGCCGGCATGGTGAACCGGTCGGGTTCGTTGTAACAGTGCGGGCAGGCGTTGTTGCAGGCGTAGGTCAGGGCCAGATCGACCTTGAACGGCGCGTTGACGGGGGTGCTGAAGATGGGCTTGAACGCGACTGCATCCGCGATGGCGCAGGCGGGACAATCGCTTTCGGAATCGCTCACCCGCGCCACGAGCGTGTACATCTGGTCCAGTTCCTCGTTCAGCCGCGCGGCATCGACATCGCGAAAACGCCGCAGCAGGATGTTGCGCGCTTGCGCG
>JAFGNR010000006.1 GCA_016926915.1 Anaerolineae bacterium | reverse complement strand
TTCACCGGCCTGTGGTCACATTGTCATTCCGTTTGACACACCGCCGATTGTAGACTGCAAAAGTCTTACGTAGCGCTTTCTCTAGCAGGTTGCATCGCGCGCCCAAGCCCCCTGAGGCCCAGGCGCCTTGGAAAGTTTTCGTAGTATTTGTCCGCATTCTTCCTATCCTGCTATCACCTATTCCCTTTCTTGACGCCCTCGCACTGTCCGATTATACTGGAAGGAAGCATTGCATTTTTTCCTCGTCGTGTGTCTTGACCACTGCTGCCTCCCCCGAGCGCGTGGAGCTCTCACACGACCGGCTGATGCAGTGATCCGCTCACCTAGAAAGGAGAGGGCTATGTCGGCGCAAACTATGACACAGGATTCGGGTCGTAAATGGACGTTCATGGTATATCTGGCAGGCGATAACAACCTCGAACGCTTCGGTCTCAAAGACCTTTTCGAGATCAAGCAGATCGGTTCAACCGATCAAGTGGCTATCGTCGCGCAATTCGACGCGATGTCCGATGCCGTTACGCGGCGTTACTATCTCACCCAGGGCGCGTTGATGAGCGTCGACTGCGTCGCGGAGCTTCCGGAGGTCAACACCGGCGATCCGGCGGCGCTGCGCGAGTTCGTGACCTGGGCCACGGAGACCTATCCCGCCGAGCATTACGGCCTCGTGTTGTGGAACCACGGCTCCGGCTGGAAGGACGATGACATCTACCGGGCGGCGGAAGCCCGGAACGTCGCTGAGCTCATCATGCGGGGCCAGGTGCGCGGTCTGGCCTCCGGGCGCGCCAGCCGGGCGCTCTTTTCCACCACCCTGGAGACCCTGGTGGCCGAGATCGTGGAGCACGAGCGCGCCGTCCTCTTCGACGATACCTCCGCCGATTTTCTCGACAACGTGGAAATGCGCCAGGTGCTGGCCGAAATCGCGGCGCAGCTCGGCAAGCCGCTGGACCTTGTGGGGTTCGATGCCTGCCTGATGAATATGGTGGAGGTCGCTTACCAGATTCGCGACCTGTGCCGGGTGATCGTGGGGTCCCAGGAGGTCGAACCGGGCGATGGGTGGCCCTACAACACCGTCATGGCCCGCCTTGTGTCGCATCCGGAGTTGGCGCCGGAGGCGCTGGGCCAGGCGATTGTCGAAGCCTATCTCGACTTCTACAGCACACGCTATCCCCAGCTCTCCGTCACGCAATCTGCCCTGGCGACGGCAAGCATGGAGTCTCTGGGCCAGGCTGTGCACGCCTTGGGCCAGAGACTCCTGGAGGGACTGGGAGACCGGTCGACGCTGGGGTTGGTCTTTGGAGCGCTGCGCGCGGCCCAGACCTACACCGATCGCGAGTACATCGATCTCCAGCACTTCTGTGAGCTGTTAGCCGGGGAAGATGCCGGCCCCATCGGGCAGGCCGCCGGGCAGGTCATCGCGCTGCTTTCCGGCGACACACCCGCCGTGATTGCCAATGGGCGCCACGGCGAGAATGTGGCCAACTCTCATGGCGTGAGCATCTATTTTCCCGGCCGGGTGATTTCCCCCCTCTACAGCCGGCTCGAGTTCGCCCGGCAACAGGGGTGGGATGAGTTCCTGGATGCGTTCCTCAATCCCTGAATCCCGATTCGCGAGGTGAAGCGTGGCGCGACGTTACCAACCGTTTCTCATCCGCGTTGTGGCGGCGCCGGAGGGCGGCTATACGGTCGCCGCCGAGTTCCAGGGCGCCGCCTGGTCGGGCGCCATTCCGGCAGACTTGCCGCTGTTGACCGCCCGGGAGCGCGAGGATGCTCCGGCGTGGCTGGAGCGCGGCTTCGTCGATCCTGATTTCGCCCGCGATTTCGGCGCGCGGCTGTTCGAGACGCTCTTCGCCGGCGAGGTGGAAGAGGGATTCCGGGTGGCCTACGAGCGCGTCGCGCCGGAGGATGGGCTGCGCATTGTGCTGACCCTGCCCCCGGCGCTTTCGAATCTCCCGTGGGAGCTGCTCTTCGATCCGGACGGGCAGCACGGCTTCCTGGCGCGCTCGGCCACGGCGCCTCTTGTCCGCCATTTTGCCGGCACGCCGCTCCCGCACCCCTTGCCTGAAGCAGGCCCCTTGCGGATTCTGATCGTAACGGCCTCGCCCCAGAACTATCCCCGCGTGGCGGCTGAGGAGGAGATCGCCGAGATCTCCCGCGAACTGGCGCGCCGTCAGGCTCGCATACCGGCGCCCACCTTGCTGCGTCACGCCCTGCGCGCGCGGTCTTTGGGGGCGCCGCTGCAACGCTGGCGTCGCCGCCAATTGGTCGAACTCACGGTGCTCCAGCACGCGACCCGCGCCCGCCTTCAGGAAGCTATGATCGAGGCCCGCGCTGTGGATCGGGGCTATCACGTGGTGCACTTCGTGGGACATGGCGGCGCCGGCGATGATGAAGAGAGCGGCTATCTGCTGTTCGAAACCGCAGAGGGGCGCGCGGAGCCGGTCCCCGCCGGCGACTTTGCCGAACTGGTGGCCGAACCGACGGTGAATCTCGCGGTGCTCAACGCCTGCCAGACAGCCATGGCCGTAGGGCTGTTCAACGGCGTCGCGCAGGCGACGCTCAAGCGTGGCGTCTCGGCGGTGGTGGGAATGCAGGTCCCCATCCTCGACCGCGCCGCCGTGACCTTTGCGGAAGAGTTCTACGGGGCGTGGGCCGCCGGGGAGCCTATCGAGGGGGCGTTGGCCTATGCCCGTCGTCTGATGCGCACTGAGAACGCGCGGGAAACCGCCGATTGGGGCATTCCCATTCTCTATATGGGGCCGCTAGAGGGGCTATCGCTGGCCTTGCAGCCTTCGGAGACCGTCGCCCGCCCGCTTACACAACGCTGGTGGTTCCGGCTCGCGGCTGGCTTCGTGGCAGTGATCGTTCTTCTGGCGTTGCTGCTGCAAATCCCCAGCGTGGCCCGCTGGGTGCGCTCCGAAGTGCCTGGCATTCGCTGCGCCTATCCCTATCCGATGCAGAGCGAGTTCAATTTCAACGTTGCCGTCGCCGAGTTCGACGTCCGGGATGCCGAGGGCCGCCGGATACCCGGCGCCGACGGTGCGGCCCTGGCGACGTACCTCTACCAACAACTGGCGTTTACCTTCGATGAACTCGGCCTTGATCTCCCGTATGAGATTCGTTCCCCCGCCTATACTTGCGTGGTGCAGGGCGCCAGCGCCGCGAGCCGGGCGGAGAACGCAGCGCAGCTGGCGGAACGCATCGGCGCCAACGTCCTCGTCTATGGCGTCGTCACGCAGTACGAGGGGCGCGCGACCTTTTCGCCCGAATTCTACATCGACTACCGGGGGTTCGAGGATGCGCCGGAGGTGATCGGACAACATGCGCTGGGGGATCCGGTGCGCATCGCGCAACCCTTCGACGCCTACCAGGTGCAGGGCTGGGAGAATCGCGCCACCGTCGCCCGCATTCGAGCGCTCAGCTATCTCACCATCGGCCTGTCCTACTACGCCACCGATGATTTTGCGCGGGCTTCCGAGTATTTCGCCTCGGCAGAGGCGGTCCAGGGGTGGTTGCAGAGCGCCGGCAAGGAGGTCGTCTACCTGCTCATGGGCAATGCGAACGTGCGCCGCGCCTCCAAGGAGAAGACGCAGGCCCATATCGACGAGGCGTTGGATTACTACCAGCAGGCCCTCGCCATCAACCCGGCCTATGCCCGCGCCAAGGTCGGGGAAGCCAGCGCGCTCTATCTTCAGGCCCTGGGCGATCCCCGCGATCCTTCGTTTGCCACCGTCGATGACGAACTGCTGGATGCGGCGGTTGCTGCTTTCGAAACGGCGCTCACTATGTCCGATGCGCCGCCCAGCTCCGACATCGCCGAAAAAGTGGACTTCGGCCTGGGACAGGTCTATCTGGTGCGCACCCAAACGCAGGGCGAAATGTGGCTCTCCCAGGCCGAAACCGCCTTCGAGCGGGTCATCGCCGCCTATGAGGCTGGCGACGTCCATATCCAGTATCTGCCGGGACACGCCTACGCGCGCCTGGGATTGCTCGCGCGCCTCCGGGGTGAGCTACCTGCGGCCATCGCTGCCTACGAGCAAGCCGTGAAATTGGTCACCCTGCACTACCAGGGCGAATACCAGACCACGTTGGGCGGGCTCTATCTGGCGCAGGGCGACGGCGCTGCGGCCCTGGCAGCCTATGCCGATGCCGTCGCCATTGCCGAAAGCCTTGGCGAGGAAACCAGTCTCATGAGCTATCTGGCCCTGCAGGCTGAGGCCTACGTCGCTACCGGTTCACCGGCTGATGCTATCGCCGCCTATGAAGAAGCATTGGCGATTGCGATCAGCCTGGGGGACGAGACCCACGCCGCAGCCTATCGCGAACGTCTGGACGCGCTCCGGGAACCCTGACCGGGATTGTCCGTCAGGGTTGTCGTCGCGATTTCAGTCACATTCGGGGGGCGTGCTGGCGTTGCATTCCCGATTTTAGGAGCAATAACGATGAATCGGAAAACATCCCGGCGCAGCGTGTGGCTCTTCTGGGCCACGCTTCTGGTCGTCTCGCTGGCCTGTATGCCCGGTACCTCCACGCCCATCCCTGCTGCACCCACCCCTGCTCCGTTCACCCCGATCCCCGTCACTCCTGATGAGACGACGAAAGACGAACTTTTCCTGGGGCTGGCGACGCCCACGCTCGCTACCGGTATCCAGCCGGCCCCTGACGATGGTCCCACGCTTGACGATCTCAAGGCCGAACTCTTCTACGGGGGCGTGGGAGGCGGGATGTTCTGTGATGCGGCTGAGACGCCGCCGCTTGACGCGCTGCCGGCTGTGGCCTTCAATACGCGGGCGCTCTCACCCTCAGAAACCGTTGGCCTCTGCCTGTTCGGCTTCCCGCAGGGTCAGAACCTCCACGTTTCCCTGCACCATCCCGAGACCGGCGCCTCTTTCTACGAAATCTTGTCCGATCCTGATCCCACCTTGACGCCGGAGGGGGTTCCTCTGGTCGAGACGAGCTTCTGGTGGCCTGTGGGAATGCTCCCCGGTCCCTGGATCTTCATTGTCGAGACAGAAGGTGCGACCGTCGAAACGGAATTCGATGTCCCGCCGCGCACCGCGCCCGCCATCAGCCTGATTCCGGAAAGCGGCGTCGACCCGCTGCACCGCCGGTACGACTATGCGCCCGGCGAAATGCTGCTGGTGCGCGGC
>JAFGNR010000292.1 GCA_016926915.1 Anaerolineae bacterium | reverse complement strand
TAAGAACGCACCGGGGTTCCTGGATGAGACACACAGGAACCCCGGTCATGTACACCAGACAAGTCTTGTAACGGAACTCTGAATCTTCACCTATGGACTACAGTCAACCACCAGGGCAGAAAAACCGGTTAAATTGAGAATCACATTCACATCACTGGCAGCTCCTATCACGCGCAACACGACATGCATCACCACACTCGCCAATAACCATTGCCCCAATAGGAACAACGGCGCGAGCCACAGCGAAACCCGGTAGTAGGTCTCTGTCGGGGCAAATGGAGGAAGGTCATCTCAGCAACCGGCGGGTGCACGCTTGACCTTCAAGTCAGCTGTATATGGCAGCGAATGCCTGCGCCAGCCGTTGCCGGGACGCGCTCAGCGCCGCGTCCGTATCGCGACCGAAACCACCCGACTTCGGCAAGCCGCCGATTTCCAGAATTGCCATGCCTGCGAATCCACCCACTGCCAAAGCACGGCAATAATCCTCGAAATCCACCGAACCCAGCCCCAAAGGAAGATGCTCATTCACCTCGGGCAAAGCCGTGTCGGAGACATGCAGCAGCGTCGTCCATGGCGCCAGCGCTTTGAACCCGGCGATATGTTCCTGAGATGTATGACAGAAATCCCAGACGAATCCGAGACCGGGCGTCTGGTCAAGTAACCATTGGCATCTTGCCGGGGTGTAGAAGAGGCGTAAATCGGGATCGTTGTGCTCGAAAGCAAACTGGAACCCCCGGTCCTGCGCCCAAGTCACGGCGCTGGCAAATTGTAGCGCGAGTCGTTCTTCAAGAGCCGCCACTGATTCCTTTGTCAGAGATTCACACGTGGCGACATGCCAATGGACGTGACGGCTCTCCAGCGCTACCAGCGCCGGCAGATTCGCGCGGAAAGTATCCAGGAGCGTCCCGCCGCTCTCGGTTCTACCTGTTTCATCGACATAGACTGCAATCTCGATCGCCAGGGTGAGATCGGCCTCGCGCAAAGCCCGGGCAACCGTCTCGAACGAGGCGCCAAGCTGCGCCTCTTCCAGTCCTTCGGGCTTCGCGCGGATTTGCAGCGCCTGAAAGCCACAATCCCTCGCAAACTGGATTTCGTTCAGAACCGGACGCCAGTTGGACGGGAACAGACGGGCATTGAACCCGACACGGACCTGTTCATCGATAGTAGATTTAGACACCAGACACCATCCTTGCTGTGAACGCGACAGCGTCGCCCTGTTCCAAACTGAACAGGGCTTCCAGAAAAACAAATGTTCCTCAGAAATTACGGCTACTGACCAGCCTTGAAGCCCTTACTCTCCTGGTACCCCACGCCAATCGGCTCCCCAATCCGGTAATAGCGGTTGTCCAACGCATAGATGATGGGATCGAGCTGCCCCAGCTGCGCAATACGACGGCGGCCGGCCTCCTCTTCGACGTAGGCGCCGGTCACATAAGCCTGCACGACACGCGCCACGAAGATATGGCGGTGTTCGATGGCGACATCATGCACAACAGAGCAAGCCAGATTCACAGGGCATTCGTGAATCAGTGGAGCAGTCTCCACTTCGTCGAATTCGACTGTGAACAAGCCGGATTTGTCTACATCTCGACCGGAGACCGTACCGCAGTAATCGGTCACTGCGAGCATCTCCGTCGCCGGGAAATTGACGCTAAACGTGCCATGCGTCCTGACGCCCTGGGTAGTGAAGTGGTTTTCGTGAAGGGAAATCACCACCAGGGGGGGCTTGATTCCCATGACCGCACAATCACCAACGGTCGCGAAATTAACCCGACCCTCGACCACAGTCCCCACCAATACAATGGGCACTGGGTAAACAATAGGAAGCACACCGAACTTGACCTTATCAGGCGCCAAGGGAATCCTCCAGGTATGATAGCTCTGTTCAAACGCGCGCGATGCGTTAGCGCCGTGACATGACCTGCACGAAGTAGCCTACCGACCGGTCATAAGTCCGTTCTGCTTCCGGCGGGAAGAAGCAACCGGGAATTTCCCCGTGGCTTCGATGATAGGCCACACATTCACAGCACATGCCCCGGCGAGAGCATGGATACGAGCAGGTGCACTGCTCCCGGTTGATTTCTTTCTTGCATTCCATAGTGAACTCCTGTCAACGATGAACTCAATGGTGAGACCCAGGCCCCCCACACGACAACAGGTCCAAGGAGACTGGATTCCGGTCAAACATGCTGCTACTCAAAAGCGGGATGGCCTGGAGAGGGCCGGCAGATGATCTCCATCATCTGCACATCGAAAAAGGCCTGTGCATTCGCCGGCTGCATGATCACGACTGTGTCAATGCCATGTTTGGTTCCAGCTGCGACGAGGGTGGGTTCCGACACCGAGACCAGCCCGGCATCTGCTGCCATCAGGGAAATCTCGATCACAACCTTTATCCCCTGCCCGAAAATCCGCAGCGTGTGCGCGATGATCTCGTCCACCTGGTAAGTGCCGAACTTCTTCCGTACGGCGCGCCCCACACCCCCTAGCGCATGCTGGCACGTGAGCAACTGCACGCCAGCAGATTCCAACAAAGCGCGGTTGTCCGGCGTCAAATCCTGCATATCGGGCTTGATAAATCCTGCAGAGTGTGTCAAGGCGACAATTCGAAAGCCGGTAAACACTTCGGAGGCGCGCACGGCGCTGGCGCCCGTCGTCGTTGCGATCACAAGAGTCTGCAATCCCAACGCCTTGGCGCGCGCACGACCCAAGGTCAAAGCACGCTCTGTATTCTCCGCTCCGGGCCGCTCGAAATACACGGTCTGTGTTACAAGTTCTCCCATAGTTGTTCCTCCTTTGTGCATATGTCTACGTTTTCGGTATCAGCGCTCTTGGGGCCGGCGACGTGGGCGGTTGAAACGCCACACCACAATGAGCGGCGCCAGGGCAGACAGCCCCAAGACCATCCCTACGAGCAGCCCGATGCCGCCCAGAACAAGTAGCGGCGGCGCCACGGCAACAGCAAGCAGTGAAATGCTGCTCAAGACAAAAATGATGAGAGCCATCAGCCCCAGAATCAAGGCGATGCGCTGGGCCCGCTTCAATGATGCTTTGCGCATCCCAATGACACGTCCGGTTTGCCCGTGAATCAACACCGGCTGTGGGCGCTGCTCATCGTCCAGGTAGTAAGTGGTGTAAGCTGGTAAGAGTAAAAGGGTCCAGTTTCTCTTGGGATAAGCCGGTTGCCAGCGGTATTCACGTATATGGTCGCCTTTGGCAGCCTGACGGCATTCGTCTCCAGCGCGCCGCCGGAGCGCCATTTCAGCATCAGCCCACGCCACAGCGGGCACGCGGTCGGGAAGACGCACCGGCGCCCTTCGCACCATATCGACATGATATGGGCGCGCTCGCGTCACATCGTAATCCCCAAACTGAGCACGCAGCGCCTTTTCCGCCTCTAGAGCAGGCGCCATCACATTCTCATAAGTGCGCCGGAGTCTGCCGGCTCTAGGTTCCCAACGCACGCGTCCCTCGTGCACTTTACGGGCCTGCCAACCCCCGACCGTGTCGCTATACCGTTCCTGGTGACTGACGACCTCATAGTCGAATCCTACCTCAGCCTGCCACAAGGCTGCTACCTCCGCATCCACCCACCAGCGCGGCAAGTAGATAGCCTGCAACCTGGCCCGCAAAGCTGCCGGGTTCAGATCCTTGGGGGGCAGCGGGATGCCTTTGGCAAAAGTTTCGATGCCGCCCGTCAGTTGAGCTTCAGAAACAGCAAAAGGTACGGCCTGTTCCGGCGGTGCCACGTACGGCAGTTCAGATACTTCCCCGGACAGCAGCTCCAACTCCGTCCCAAAACAATGCGGACACCTCGGCAACGATGTTTCGGCAGGGAGTACGAAACGCCAATCGCACGTCTCGCACACGACGACCTGCACGTCAGTTCCCCAGGCTTCAAGTTCTGTTTGCGGAAGTACGTGTTCAGACATCGTCCATGCCCTCCGCCTTTTGGTAGATGAAGAACGCGATGATAGCGCCTATGACGAACAGAACCAGACCGATCACGCCAATGATCACGCCGATCCCCAGAATCGCAGTGACGAGACCGATAATTCCCAAAATGACTCCGGGAGCCAGCAGCCCCCCAATTGCCAGCCAGACCTTGGTCCAGTCTACCGGACGTTGACCTGCGATGGCGGCCGTCTGCCCATTGACCATCACCTGAAACGTCTGATTAGCATAGGTAAACAAACCCACATAGACCGGCAACAGGACATAGCGCCAGGTCTCCTCTGCAAAATCAAGGTTCATGGTGAAGTTCCGCATGCGGCTGTTACTGGCCTGCGCCCGGCAGGCGCGACGGGTATCCTCGCGCATCGCGTCGCGCGCCTCGGCCCAGGCCGGTTCCAGGGATACATCGTAGGCTTGCGCGCGAATACCGGCAAGATAATTGGGATCATAAGGTGTCAAGTGTGTGAGATCGAAGTGAATGAGCCGGTCGATCAACACGCGACTCAACCGCTCCGTTCCGGCGATCAGCAAATCATCGAAAAGGCGCCGGACGTTCCCCGACTCCCAACGCCATACCGTCCGCGTGCGCGTTTTCCATTCCCCCCCCGAGCGGTAACGCTCAGTGACGGTATGCGCCACCTGTGCGCGCCAATCCGCCGTCGTGACCGCATCGAAGGTCCAAAACGGCAAGTAGATGGGCACAAAATCGGTGACGTGGGCCAGGCGCTGCAGGTCTTTCGGGACCATCCAGCTGCTCCCCAGCCATTGGCGGGCGACAACCTGACACCCCTCAAGCGTCACCTGGAAAGGGATGAGAAACCTGGGTCGCAGCACGTCTTGAGCAGCATCCCGCTGAATGACCTTGTTGGAACCGCAGAAAGGACACGTATAGGTCAACATCTCCACGGGTATCGAGGTATGGGCCTGACAATTCTCGCACACCAGCTCCTTGCGCTGCGCTCCCCAGCCCACAGCAGCGCGTTCCAGTGTCTCGACCTTGAACTCGAATTCTTGCGCGCCTTTGCCGACAACTTCCCGGGTTGGCGACTCGTAGTAGCCACAATGCTCACAACAGATGCCGCCATCCGCAACACTGTACGCCGTCGTGGCGCCGCACTGGGGACACTTGAAATCGACGACACCCTGTGGCGCAATGTCTGGTTCAGGCGCCGGCATATAGACTTCGATACCCACAATCGCAGAGTCGGTCTGTACGAAATCGGGCGGAGGAAATTGTGCCATACTTACCTCGCTTACCACAACGCAACATCACCCACTGCAACACTACCAGTATAAACGGAATCACATCGGCCACAAATCCAAATCGAACCCCAATAGAATCTTAACAGGTTTTTAATACGCACCGGATAGACTATGCGCAGATCGATCGAGGAGGTGAAACGATAAACAAGTGACACTGACCGAGATCCACACAGACGCCGTAGGGTTGAACTGACAACAATCCGTTCCTGTAACCTACGCGGCGCCTAACTCTGCTGTCCGGCTCCGGTTACACGTCGATGTGACCGGAGCCGTTTCCGAACTATAATAACGCTACGTCACATGAAAGACGATCTGTGAGAGACAATACATCACGAAAATGTCTGCGAAAATTTTGATCATCGATGATGAACCCCGCATCGTGCGCGGGGTACAGAGATACTTCGAACAAGCCGGTTTCCAAACCGTGGTAGCCTTCGATGGAGTTACCGGACTCGACAGAGCCCGCAGCGAGAAACCGGACCTCGTCATCCTCGATCTGATGCTTCCCGGCATGGATGGACTTGATGTGTGCCGGGTGTTGCGACGCGAATCCAATGTTCCGATCATCATGCTTACTGCGCGGGTCGAAGAGACCGATCAATTGATCGGGTTGGAACTGGGAGCCGACGATTACGTCACCAAACCCTTCAGTCCGCGCATGCTGGTCGCGCGCGCCCGCGCGGTGCTACGCCGCGCTCAGGCGATAGAGACGCCGGCCGGCTCCGAATCCTACCACTTCAGCAACGTGGTTTTCGACGTCAAAGCACGGCATTGCCTGGTGGGCGGTAAGAAAATCACACTGACGCCTACCGAATTCGAGATGTTGTATGCCCTGGCGCGCCATCGCGGGCAAGCATTGAGCCGAATGCAACTTCTGGAAGCGACCAGCCTCGGCGTCTACGAGGGCGCCGAGCGGACGGTGGATGTTCATATTCACAACCTGCGCCGCAAATTGGAAGCCGATAGCGCAAACCCCAGTCTGATCCAAACCGTGTTCGGCGTAGGGTATCGCTTGAGCGAGGAAATCTGACCGGCAATGAAGACCACGCTCCGGGGCCGCTTGATGCTCAGTTTCCTGCTGGCGATTCTGGCGACGACCATTATATTGGTTCTCGTCGCCAACGTCGTGACGCGCGACCGGTTCACCTACATGGTTTCGTTCAGCGGGCAGCGCACCGTCCAACGTCTGGCGCCGGTCTTCACCAGCTACTATGTACAAGTTGGAAGCTGGGAGGGCGTCGAAACCGTTATGGATTGGTACAATGAGACACGATTCCAAGGAATGCAGGACGATGCCCCACACCCAATGAACCCACGTTGGGAGAAAGATTACCGGCCCGAGGTTTTCGCGGAGGACCGGCTGCTCCTGCTCGACAGCAACGGTAACATTGTCGCAGATAGCGCCCCGGAGGCCGGTCAGATCAAATTACCCTCCGGCATTGAGGAAAAAGGCGCCCTCATCACGGTCGACAATCGCCACGTGGGCGCCCTGGTCATCGTGTCGGCGCTTGGCGAACTCAACGTCTACCAATCCGATTTTCTCCGGCAAGTAACCCGTCTCCTTATCGCTGCCGGGGTTCTTATTGGTATCATCGGCATTGTCGTCAGCGGTATCCAGGCAAAACGCATCGTCGCCCCGGTGAAAGCTATCTCGAAGGCCGCACAACAGATCGCCACCGGCGACTTCTCACAGCGCGTGCCCGTCGCCGGCGATGACGAACTCAGCGAAATGGCGGCCACGTTCAACACCATGGCGACCGAGCTTGAACGGCAACAAGAGCTCCGGCATCGCGCCATGGCCGACATCGCCCACGAGCTGCGCACGCCTTTAAGTGTCCTGCAAATCGAGTTGGAAAGCATCGAAGATGGACTTTCCGAACCTACCCCGGAGACCATTGCAGGGCTACAGTCCGAAATCGTGCATCTGGGGCGCCTGGTAGAGGACCTGCGCGTGCTCTCGTTGACTGATGCCGGGGAGTTGCACCTCGATCTGGAACCCGTCGCGGTTGGCTCATTGGTTGCCGGCGTCGTGGAACGGATGCACCGGGCTGCAGCAGAAAAGGGACTCCATCTGGCGGTCAAGGGTGCAGAGAGCGCCGCAACCGTGCAGGGCGATGCACGCCGTCTAACCCAAGTGCTACTCAATCTGCTCGCCAATGCGGTACAATACACACCCGCTGGGGGAACCATCATCGTCGCCATCGAGACCACCGGAGACCAAAACGTGTCCATCACTGTGCAAGATACCGGCGTGGGAATCGCTCCCGAACACCAACTGCACGTATTCGAACGTTTCTACAGGGTGGATGCCGCCCGCAGCACGAAGGGCAGCGGACTCGGACTCTCCATCGCTAAGAGTCTTGTACAAGCACACGGCGGTCGCATTCAAGTCACGAGCACGGTAGGACAGGGAAGTACCTTTACCGTCTCTTTGCCACTCATGCCGGCCGCGATTTTACCAAAAACGCCCGGTAGTGCATAAGCCCTGGTTGGCAGCAATCCATCTCCACCAACCCCTCGCCGCCGGTCAACGCCGCCAGAGCCGCGTTACGCGATAGTTCAAAAATCGCATCCGGCGCGAGGGCTGTAATCTCTTCCACCGTGAAATAGCGCGCGGCATCAACTTCTACACCATCAGGCCGGGGTTCGCCGGCTACAGGTCGCATCCGGAAAATGACAAAGACCGCCCCACCCTCATCGAGATAGCGGGTTCGCACGCCAATAACAGCCTCGGCAACCGCTTCCACGCCCGTCTCCTCGAACACTTCACGGGCGGCGGTTTCGTCAAGTAGCTCCTCGTGGTCCGCAAAACCGCCGGGCAGCGCCCAGACCCCTTTCGCATGACCATACGTCTTGCGGACCAACAGCGCCTTGTGCTTTTGAACGACGACGCCGGCCGCGCCTACGTCCCAGATCTTACCGCCCTGATCAGGCACGTAACGCTCTTCCACAGATTTAATCTTTAGGGTTCGTCCCAAACACCACGTCCCAGAACGGAGAACTCACGCCAAAACGTTGGTCAGGTGTCTTGAAATGATGATGCATATGGTGTCGCCGGACCATCAAGAAGAAACCACGCTTGGCGGGGAAGTGATGTAGACTGTAATGAATCAAATCGTACAACAGATACCCCACGATAAACCCGGCGAAAAGCGGCGCGATCCAGAGGTCAGCGCCCAGTACCACACCAACCAACAACAGGTAGAGACCATAGAACAACAAAGCGAGCGGGATGCTCACCGCCGGGGGCATCACGAGGCGCGTCTTCGACCGGGGTTGGGCGTGATGCACACCGTGAAAAAGAAACGACAGGCGCTCCTGAGAGGGCGTTTGCGGCCGGAAATGGAAGACGAAACGGTGCAATACATATTCTGCAAGCGTCCACACGGCCACGCCGATGACAAACCCTGCCACGATGCGTAGCGCGGAGACGCCGGCGGTCATGTGCTGTTGTACAGCCCTGACCAGGAAGAAGACCGCCACAGGCAACCAAATGATCATGATCACGGCCGGATGAATATGCGTGAAAAACTCCAAAAAATCCGATTTGAACAACCGTATGGGTTCCTTGCTGTCGACAATATCCGGATGCGCCATTTCCCACCTCCATGATATGCAATGGCGTGAGTATACTATAACCTGGCGAATTCGGTACGCCCCCCCCCTGAAAGGCAATTTGCGTTAGGCGGACCTTCCCGTACACTTGCGAAGGCTGCCAGATCACAAGGATGGCTACACATGCCAAGGAGGTCGCGACGCAATGACGAAAACGCTCGTATTGGGTGGAGTTTCCTACAACACACTGATCTATCTGGACACCTTCGCCCAGCTCAACCAAGCCACCGTCTTCAGCACACACTGTCATGAAACCGTGGGATCGACCGGAGCCGGGAAAGCCCTGAACCTGCACCGGCTCGGTCTGGAAGTAACGCTACATGGCCTCATCGGTGAAGACAGCTACGGGCATTGGATTTGCGATCACCTCCACAAAGCTGGTCTACAGTTCCTTTATGACGTCGATCCTCTGGGCACCAAACGGCACGTCAACCTGATGGATGCCCAGGGTGAACGCATTTCCATCTTCATCGCCTCCGGCGCCTTCGACCCCGAGGTTGACTATGAACGGCTTGAAACACACATTCAGGCGAACGACATCATCGTCGTGAATATCATCAACTACTGCCGCGCGCTCCTGCCCGCCATTCGCGCCGCAGGACGCCCCATCTGGTGCGACATTCACGATTACGACGGTCAGGAAGCCTACCATCGCGATTTCATCGCGGCCGCCGACTACATTTTCATGAGCTCGGCGAACCTACCGGAGTATCGCAATTTCATGGAAACGCTCATGGCAACGGGGAAACGCATGATCGTCTGTACACATGGGAGACAGGGCGCCACTGCGCTCACGCCCGACGGCGAATGGATAGAAGTCCCCATCATCGACACATACAAGCGCGTGGACACCAATGGCGCCGGAGACAGTTTTTTCGCAGGCTTCTTCTATGGACACCATTCGGGCTATGACGTGAAACGCTGTCTCCGGTTGGGCGCAATCGCTGCGGGTATGTGCATCACATCATACGAACTGGCATCGCCGGACCTCAGCGCACAAAGCATCGAACAGGCATACGCGCAGCATTTCCCAACCGTGACCCGCTAATGCAATTCTAATGTAGAGGCGGTATAGTAACATTGTTAGATCCCAAAACGCTGTGGAGGAACTGCTTATGACGCAAGAACAGACCCTATCGTTGGAATTCAAAACCGAAGTCCAACAACTTCTCAATATCCTGGCCAACTCACTCTACACCGAGCGAGAAATCTTCTTACGCGAACTCGTTTCCAACGCATCCGATGCGCTGCACCGCATCCAGTTCGAAATGCTCACCAACCGCGATGTTCGCGACCCGGAAGCGGCGCTCGAGATTCGCCTCGAAGTTGATGGCGAAGCCAATACCCTCACCATTACGGATACGGGCATTGGCATGACCCGCGCAGAGATCATCGAGAATCTGGGCACCATCGCCCATTCAGGCGCAGCCGCCTTCTTGAAGAGCATGGAAGAAGGCCAACGCCCGGCGGATATCATCGGGCAATTCGGCGTGGGATTCTATTCGGTCTTCATGGTCGCCGACCACGTCCAGGTTACAACCCGATCATTCCAGCCCAACGCGGAGGCCTGGACCTGGACCTCTCATGGAGAGAGCACCTACACCCTCCAACCCGCCGACAAAGAGACGCGTGGCACCGAAATCATTGTCTACCTCAAAGAGGATGCCTCCGAATTTTCCTCAAACTGGCGCCTAGAACAGATCATCAAGAAGCATTCCAACTTCGTCTCGTTCCCGATCACCCTTGAGGAGCGGGTGCTCAACCAACAGACCGCGCTCTGGCGAGAAGCGCCGCAGGAAGTTGAACCGGAGAGATACGACGAATTCTATCGCCAGATCACGTTGGAGCCGGAAAAACCGCTCCGGCACATTCATGTGGTGACCGACGCGCCGGTCAACATTCGCAGTCTACTCTTCATTCCCGGACGATGGGAGTTGGGGCCTTTGCAGCTGCGAACCGACTACGGCTTGAAACTCTATTCGAGAAAAATCCTGATCCAGGAACACAACAAGGACCTGCTACCCGAATACCTGCATTTCGTCGAAGGCGTCGTCGATTCCGAGGACATCCCGCTCAACATCTCTCGGGAAACCATCCAGAGCAACCGGGCTGTACGGCAGATTCAGCGAGCGCTGACGAAACGCGTCCTCAAGGAGCTACAGGATTTGGCGGAAGAAGACGCCGAAACCTATGACCGGTTCTGGCGCACGTTTGGGGCCTTCATCAAGCAAGGCGTCGCCACGAATCCGGTCCACCAAGAGGAACTGGTCGACCTGTTGCGCTTCCCCTCGTCTCGCTCAGGGGGCGCGCTCGTGTCTCTCGACGAATACGTTGGCCGGATGCCGGAGGCCCAAGAGAAGCTCTACTTTATCCTTGGCGAAGACATGGCGTCCGTAGCCGCCAGCCCTCACCTCGACTATTTCAAACAACACAACGTGGAAGTACTCTACATGGTCGATCCCCTGGATGGTTTCATGATCCAGATGCTACAAACCTACAAGGAAAAACCCTTGCAGAACGTAGACGCGGCCGATTTAACCTTGCCGGAGATAGACGAACCTGGCGATAAGGCGCCTGAGACCCTCGATGAAGCCGAGTTCGACGCCGTCGTCGCACGATTCCGAGAAGTGTTAGGAGATCGGGTGAAAGAAGTGCGCGCCTCACACATGCTGCGCGACAGCCCGTGCCGCCTGGTCTCACCCGAAAGCGGTCCTGAACGCGAACTGCAGCGGGTACGGCGTTTGCTGGAGAAAGATTTCGAGGCGCCGCCCAAGATTATAGAGCTCAATCGGAAACATCCCCTGATCCGGAATCTTGCCGCCAGAATCGAAGCAACTTCAAAGGGCGCAGATCCAGTCGTCGACGCAACCATCGAACAGCTCTTCGCCAATTTGCTGATTCTCGAGGGTTCGCTGCCGAACCCCTCGGAAATGGTACCGCGTATTCTGGCGCTGCTGGAAGCCGCAACCCGGTCTCAGTAGTCGCCTCCGCCGCTCTCTGTTGATCGAAAAGCCCAACGGTTGCGATCGTTGGGCTTTTTCGCAACCTTGCCCTTATCCGTGCGTATTGCTATTACGTATGACGAACACTAACCTGATCGAGGAGGTCTGACATGACGAATATCGACGAACGCCGTCCCATCCCGCCGCAACGCCGGCCCACCCCTTCGCTGTTCTGGCCGGTCGTGCTGATCGTGGGCGGCATCTTGATTCTGCTGGGCAACCTGGGCTATCTCCCGGAACCCTCATGGAATCTACTGTGGCGTTTGTGGCCGGTGCTGCTGATCGCGATGGGTATTGACGTACTGGTTGGGCGCCGTTCCACCGCCGGCGCGATCTTGAGCGGTATCCTGATCTTCATCTTGATCGGCGGCGCTGTGCTATTAGTCTTCTTCGCGCGGCAAATCCCGATGATTGCGGAAATGGCGCGTGCTCCCGATCTGAAATGGGAACACGTTGAATATACCCTGGACAACCTGGAACAGGCCGACGTATCCATCGACTGGAGCAGCGTGCCGGGCAGCCTGAGCGCTCTGGACGATTCCACCAATCTCATCGAAGGCGACATCGATTACTACGGGACGCTCATCTTTGACGTGGACATGACCAACGACAGCGCGCAGGTAAGACTGGACACTCTACAGGATACACCGGTTTTCGAGGTAGAGGGCTGGGCTACAGACCGTGAAGGGTATTGGGATGTCGCGCTCAATCCAAGCGTCGTTTTCAACCTGACGTTGGATGCCGGATCGGGCAAGTACACCTTCGACCTTTCCGAGTTCGATCTCGAAGCGCTGGATTTGGATGGCGGTTCCGGTGAGATTTCCTTACGCCTGCCCGAGGCCGATAGCTTCGAAGGCTACATCGAGGGGGGCTCGGGAGACATCACGGTCATGCTGCCGGAGAACGTGGGCTTGCGCGTCGAGCTGGATAGCGGCAGCGGCGCTTTCCGCACCGGCGAGCGTTTCGTGTTGGTCGACGGCGAACCCAATGACGACAGCGTCTGGGAAACCGAGAACTTCGGCAGCGCCGACTACAAAATCACGCTAGAGATCGATCAAGGTTCGGGCGATATCACCATTCGCTGACCCGCGTCATGCATAAAACAGCCCCAACCGGTTCGGTTGGGGCTGTTTTTGATATGCCGGTGTGCGGCCCTGGCTCTCAAACCAATTTCGCCCGAATCACGTAGGGCTCTTCCTGCCGCGCCAGGGATTGCACAAACATCTCTGCCAACAAACCGATAGAGAAGAATTGCACACCTATGATCATCAACAGGACACCCAAAGTCAATAGGGGGCGATTCCCAATCACTTCGCCGCTGAACCAGAGTACGGTCAGATAGACCGAGATCAAGAAACCAAGCCCAAATGATCCCAATCCGGCCCAACCAAACAGGTGCAAGGGGCGCCAGCCGTACTCGGTCAAGAAAACGACGGTGAGAAAGTCGAAGAAACCCCGAAACAACCGTCTGACGCCGAATTTGGAGTAACCAAACGAGCGGGGACGATGCTTGATCGTCTTCTCGCCCACCCGATACCCTTTCCAGTGCGCCAACACCGGGATGTAGCGATGCATAGTGCCATAGAGGTGCAGATGGTTGAGGACGTCACGGCGATACACTTTGAAACCGCAGTCGAAATCATGCAACTTGATACCGGAAAACAACCGCAAGACGGCGTTGTATAGCTTAGAGGGGAGCGTTTTCGTCCAGGGGTCAAGGCGCGGATATTTCCAACCAGAAACCAAATCATATCCCTCGTTCAAGACCTGGAGAAAATGCGGAATCTCTGCGGGATCGTCCTGAAGGTCGCCGTCCAGCGTGAAAATGATCTCACCGCGCGTGTTTGTGAAACCCGCAGCCAATGCAGCCGCTTTGCCGAAATTCCGCCGAAACTGCAAGGCTTTGATTCGTGGATCCTCCTCATGAAGACGGGTCGCGACCGCATAGGTCTCATCTGTGCTCCCATCATCCACAATCAGGATTTCGTAGTCGGTCTCAGCAATCCCAGAAAAGGCAGCTGTGATTTCTTGACACAAGATCGGCAAACTGTCTTGCTCGTTCAGCACCGGGATAACTACAGAGATATGCATGGTTTGCCACCTCTCTCTTCTTGACGGTAGGAGTCATTGTTATTGTACCATAGCTGTGAACAAAGATAAGCTCTCATGCGCTCTCATACGGGCGCTGGTTCTCGTTTTCTCAGACAATCTCGGCATACAACGCTTCAATTTCAGACACGTGCACCGCCAGGGTGAGCGGAGCACGCACACCGGCGCGGAGTCGCGCGTAGCGCTCACGATCCTGCACCAGGGATGCCACGGTCTGTCGCCACGCAGCAACATCCCCTGGAGGCAAGGACAAACCATCCACACCCTCGTGCACGGCCTCTGCCAGCGCCCCGATATTCGAAACCAGGACCGGCGCCCCCATGGAAAATGCCTCACGTACCACAAGCGAGAAAGTCTCATACCACAAAGAGGGAACTAGCAGCAAATCGGCCTGAGCCAGGATACGCCAGACCTCATCGCGAGAAAGGCGGCCCAGGAAATGCGTATTTTCTCCCGCCAGCGCGCACAACTGCGCTGAATAGGCCGGGTCGAAGCGTTCGTCGCCTGCAATCCATAACTCGGCATCACGCACCTCGCGAAGCGCCTCGACTATCACGTGGACCCCTTTCTGCCATGCAAGCCCTCCAAGATAGACGCATCGTAAGACGCCAGGAGCGCGGTCGGGGGAAGTATCCCTTGCCGGACTTGCAATCCCATGAGGTATCACTCGCAGGCGTTCAGGAGGTACACCGTATTCGGTATACCAGTGGCCGACAAATTCACTAGGAGCCACCAGCCGCGCGGCCTGTTGCAATACCCCCCGCAGGCGACGGGCGCGCGCCGCCAGAAGACCCGCGAGGGGGGGAAGCGCGGGCCAGATATTGGGAGCGCCAGCGCGCGCCAGGGCGCACCGGGCACAGTTCAGATAGGCCCTCGGGCCGGCGCAGATTTCGTGACTGTAATTGGTGAGCAACTGCGCGTTGGCGCATACCCACCAGAAATCATGCAGCGTAATGACATAGGGTATCTTGCGAGCACGCAGCTCGGTCACCAGACTAACGGGGAGCCCCATGAGATGCTGAATATGGACCAGTTCAGGTGAGGTTTGATCCAGCACGCGGCGAAACGATGCTACGAGACCTGGGGCATGGAAGGTCGCACCAAATCGCCGGCCGGCCGTAAGCTCTCCGTCCCACGCAGCACAGACTGTGACCCCGGCTTCATCCCGCTGAGCCAATCCCGCGCCGGGCGCGCTGCGCCGGTAGAACACGGTCACTTCATAGCCTCGGGCAGCGAGCGTCTGAACCAATGACTGGGTGTATAACTCCGTCCCACCGATGAAATCAGGTAGATATTGGTGGACGAGCTGCAACAGACGCATTACAGATTTCCACGCGCCGCGAGGTTTGCATACGCATCCCGAACCAGCACATACTTTCGATCCCACGTATGCTCGGCGTACACTTTCTGCTCGCCGCGCTGGCCCATGACCTCACGCGCAGCAGCATCACGCAACAAGTTGGCAATGGCCCTCGCCAAGGCATCCACAGCCCCAAAAGGAACCAGCAAGCCATCGACGCCATCCGCGATGACATCGGTAACGCCCCAGGTGCGCGCGCCGATAACGGGCTTACGGTGCAACCAGGCCTCCAGATAGAGGATGCCAAAGGAATCGGTGCGTGAAGGCATGGCGAAGATATCTGCACCCGCCAGGAAGTCGCGTTTTTCGGAATCTGAAATCGGTCCCAGAACCAGAATGCGCCGGCGCTCTGGCTCCGGCAAGCGTTCGAGATACCAGCGAAAAGGCGTCAACACAGCCCCCGCCATCACGAGGTGGAACTCATGTCCCTCTACCCATAAACGACGCGCCGCCTCGACCAGATGCATGGCGCCCTTGTCATAGGACATCGAGGAAAGGAACCCTACTACCGGGCCGGTAAGCTGGTGTGTGGCGCGGAAACGGTCGCCGTCGCCCCCCAACACGGCTCGCGGCTCAACGCCGGGACCCGCGACCAGACTACATGCCGGAGGAAGGCCATGATCTGTGTAGAAACGTGCTTCACAGGAAGTTTGCGCCATCAAAGCGTCGGCCTGACGCACGAGGGCCACCTGGTGCCGCATGGTGTAGAAACGACTCAAAGCATCGGCAGCGGGGCGCGGGCCGGCTCCCAAATGGGTCAGCGGGTAGACAACGAAGGGGATACCACGATGCCGGGCAAAACGGAGCGCAGCGTTCAAGAGCGGCTCGAAACAGATCGTCATACCCGCAACGATATCGAAAGGCTCGGAAGTCGTTTCCAACCACCGCCACAGATCCGGAACCCATGGGGTGTAGCGCGCCAGACGGTGCAACCATGGAACCGGCGTAACGCGAATCCCAGAAAGCAGCCAGAGCAAACGGCGCATGGCGGGATAAGCGAGCCGGGAAACCGGCAAGTGACGCACCGGAAAGCGCAAGATCCGGACGCCCTCGTGGTCTGCTTCCAGTTCGGGCAGTCGCCGGCGTCGCGGGTCCCAAAAAAGCTCGAAATCCAACGCATCGGTTGTCGTAACCGTAACGTGATGTCCCTCAGCCACAAAACGACGCGAGAGCTCCCCCAGGTGTGCCTCTGCACCACCCCAGGCAGGCCAATAGCGTTGAATGACATGCAGGATGCGCATGATGCCCTATGAGGCCAGCCTTATCACGAAACGCCGGTTTCCGTGTGCAGCGTTTCGAGATGTGCTTGAAGCGTCGCAACCTGCTCGCTCAAGATTCGAATCTTCTCCTGTTGCTCATGGCTATGTCGCACCAGGCGTTCGATCCAACTGCCATAGCTGGCATTGATTCTGACCTGTTGCTCTGCCAAACGCGTTACGTAGAAGATCGCCACCTTATGCAGGGCAATGCGCAGCCGGTTGAGCAATGTCCCGATGAGAGGAATACGAGATGGCTGAAGCACCAGCTGTGGCAGCAGCTTCTCTCCCAGCATCGCCTCCTCCAGGTCTTGGGGAGGCCAGCCCTCCAGGTAAGGATCGAGTTCACTGGTAAGCCACATATCGGCGAGCATCCGCTGCTCAGCCTCGGCGCGCTCGGCCGGCAAACCGGAGAGCGTCATTTCGCCGAACTTGCGCAATTCCAAACGGGTGGCGCGAGCATCCGCCGCCATCTCTTGCAAAAGCGTGAACAGCATATCATTGAGCTGGAACTGGCGGGCGACCAACGTTTCGCGATCCATACGCTCCGCCGGATTGAAATACGCTTCACGCAGCCGGCTCTGGTGCTTCTTGAGCAGCCTGATACTCCGCCCTATATCATCGCGCGAGATCGCCCCCTGTACCAACTCGAACTCGATATCCTGCAACACCGTGTCGGCAGTCAGAAAACGTTTCAAGGTCATCCCTCCAATAGATCACCGAGTAAATCGCCCGGTGAGGTAGACTTGAATTCACCGATCACCCGACGATACACATCGGCGAAATTGCTAGCCATCTGGTGATAAGAGAAACGACTGAGCACCTGCTCACGACCTGCCAGCCCTAACGCGCGTAATCGCTCCGGCGACCGCAGCAGGGACGCCAGCGCCCCGGCAAGGGCCTCGGGCGCCTCTGGATCTACCAACACGCCCGTCACCCCCTCTTCGACTACCTCGGGGACGCCGCCCGCGCGGCATCCAATCACCGGTTTGGCAAAGTTCATCGCTTCGAGATACACAAGTCCAAAAGATTCGTAAAGCGAAGGCGCCACGAAAACGTCGCATGTTTGATAGAATGCTTGCAGCTGCGCATCATCGACCTCGCCGGTGAATTGCACGTGAGAGGCGAACTCACCATAGCGATGTGCGAAATAAGTCGGGTAGGTCATGCCGGTTTGGCCGGCAAAGCCATCGAACATACTGTTGTCGGCGCCCACAATGACAAAGCGTGTATCTGGCAGCTGGCGCAACACTTGCGGAATTGCAGCAAAAAGGTCTTGAATCCCCTTCCGTTTCTCCAATCGCCCGACAAAGAGAACTGTCAAGGGATCGCGGCGTCCTACGTCGAAGGGCCGAATCTCCGCATCGGGAGCAGGGACAATGCCGTAAGGAACGATCGTATAGCGTTGTTCGGGCGCCGCCAATCCATAAACCTTCTGGACGGCTTCGAGTGTGGCGCGGGTATTGGGCAGCCAGTGATCGGCCTGCTCGATGAGTAGCTGCTCCATCTCTCCCATCATCTTCGTATCGGGATCGTGCTCATTCTGAATCGCGGAGACCTGGCGCAGGGCAGTAACCAAACGCACCACTACCGGGACAAGGCGACTCACCTCGGTAACCAACCCTTCGTAAAGCCACAACGGAGAGTCGACGATCTGAATTCCCTCATTGATCACCAGACTGCGGACACGTTCATAGACCGCGTGGCTGTTGTTCAAACCGTGAAAGGTGCGATCGAAGCGACGATAAGCCCCATACCGTTCCAACTGGTACGGAATCTGATGTACGTATGCCCCATCGTAGAATGAGACCCGTTCTTTTTCTCCATGGGTGATCACGTGCACGCTGTGTCCGGCCTCGTACAATCCCCTGGCCATCAGGTTCGTAAGCCTCCCTACCCCGTCATACTTTGCCGGAGGATAGGTATAGCTCAATAAGCAGATACGGAGCGGCGGCACGGAAGGCGCCAGCACTGACCGCGAACCGGTAATGGGATCGAGAGCGGGTTGCAGCATTGCATCCTCCTGCTGGAATGGCAAAATGGGTTCGGAGATCTTCCGGGCAGCTGCGATCTGCGCCTGGGGGATGAGTTGTGGACGGCGGAACAATGCGCCGCTCAGTCCGGCAAAAAACGCATAGAGATCTTCCAGACGTATCTTCCACATCTGCCGCCAGGGAATATGCTTTGCGCGGTGCAATTGACCAGCCCAAAGCCAATGCCCGTGCGTCAGATGCAGGCAGCGCATCATGACGGCGCGCCAGCTATCGCCGGTGCGCGGGCCATGCTTGAGCGCATAATAGACGCCGGACCGGGTCTGCAACCACCAACGCCCCCGGTACGTGAAGACAACCCGGTTGCGACTAGAGGCCGGGAAATGGTAGACTGCGGCCTCCTTGACTGCATGCACGGTCTTTCCAGCGCGTACCAGACGCATCACCAAATCGGTCTCTTCGGCAATGAAGACGTAGAACTCGTCGAAGCCCCCCACCTCCAACAGCGCCTCACGACGGAAGGCCATGTTCGCTCCCATCATGCGCCCCACCCAGTGGGTAGACTCGCCCGGCGGTTCCAGATCTTCCAACCAGGAATCCCGTACATCCAGCTGCTCCAATAGCGCCGAGATAGTGCCAATACGATATTGCACGCCGGGCAACACATCCGTAGGATACCCGAAAAAGACAACGCCGCCTGTAGCATCCAGGTCTGGATTGCCGAATAGCTGCGCGAGCTGTTCCAGCCAGCGCCGGGAAGGCACTGCATCATCGTCAAGAAACGCCACAATGTCGCCTCGCGCTGCCAGTAACCCGATATTCCTTGACTGACTGAGATTCGCCTTGGGACAACGTAATACCCGAACCCGTCCGGCGTACGCCTCTAGTACTTCGAGGGTGTTGTCTTTGGTAGGCCCGACAACGACAACAACCTCGAAATGAGGATATGACTGCTGTTGCAGTGCTGTCAGCACAGTACCGAGTTGTACGGCACGATCTGTGGTATTGATGACGACAGAAATGGACGGATTAGTGATCTTCATAAGCGGTGAATAACTCAAAGAGCTGCATACAATGCAAAAGCTGATCTTGCTGCGCTTGCAATGCCGTCTGGTAAGCATCGAGCCGCGCCACGTGGACCGTATTGAGTTGAGAGAGAAGATAATAGTCGCGCCCAACAAGGAAGCTCAAAGGACGCAATACCAGCAGCCGCCAGAACCGGTGAAGCCGGGATTCGGGATGTGTATCATCCGGCGCCTTGAAGTAAATTCGTCGCAGTAACTCATATTCCTGCTGCTTCAGTCTCTTTGCATCATCGTTGACGGCCGCCCAATCTTCATAATGTGGCAAGCTCAGCCGTTGCGCCTCGGCCAACGCACGGCGGGCTATCCGCACAAAACCCTCGCGAAGGAGTTTCTGACGTGCTAGAGACGCCGGTTCGTCCAAATCCAAACGCCGGCGCTCCAAGATGTCGCCCAACCCCTGCAGGGTGTCGCGAGCCCCCATCAAGCGACCAAACACCTCATTGAGATAGCGTTGCTCCATGACTGCATCTCGTTCTGCAACGAAGAAGGCTTCCAACTCCGTGTCGGTAAAATGTTTGCTGACAAAACGGTAGCGCATTTTATGCTGCCGGGCCGCACTACGAAAGGGGAAAACTGCGGCCTCATGACTACTGAAGAGATGCGTAACTCGGGCTTCAGGCACGTAGCCTGTTTCAATACCCTGGCGCCGCGCGCGATAACAGTAATCGGCCTCTTCGAAATAGGCCG
Source organism: Anaerolineae bacterium (assembly GCA_016926915.1). GTDB lineage: Bacteria > Chloroflexota > Anaerolineae > B4-G1 > SLSP01 > JAFGNR01. The sequence continues at coordinate 8,345 of JAFGNR010000292.1, read as the reverse complement.
GAAAATAGCCTTCATCCAACAGCCCCACCATCCGACGCGTCTGGCGACGGATTGCAAAGACTGCACCGGTCACGTAGTCAACAGCCTGTGGAGCTTCCGCTGTCCCGGTAAGGTGTTCACTGAACCCTTCAGGATGTCTGATCTGTGCTCCGGCGTGATTGACCGAACCATCCGCGTTGAAGATCGTGCAGCCGGCGATCCCAAATTCAGGGTGAGTTTCGAAAGCGGCCGCAAAGGCGGCAAGCCATCCGGTTTCCACAACACAGTCCTGATTCAACAGTACAAAGACATCGCCCTGCGCGGCCTCGATCCCCACATTCACACCCCCGGCAAAACCAAGATTCATAGGTTGCCGCAATAAACGCACCTGTGGAAAACGGGCCGCAATACGAGCCGCCGAATCATCCTCCGAGGCATTGTCCACACAGATAACTTCCAGTAATTCGCTTCCAGAACTCTTGAAAACCGATTCCACACAGTCTTCGACTACGGCGGCGCCATTCCAGACCGGTATGATCACACTCGCACGCATAAAGCCCCCTTCGATAAGCGTATTGTCAGCAATGATTGCGAGTAGCCATCATGGCGAGATAACAAATAAGTACGTGGGAATTTTCGAATTGCACTTGCAGATCACGAAATCGGACATAGGGTGATTGTACCATTCCCGCAAGAAAAGACAAACCTCGGTGTAAGTCGAGAGACCTTTTGACCGGAATTCCCCTTCAGGTTACAATGATTTGCGAATCATACAGGATCAGGTATCTGTTTTCGGATTCTGGAAAAGAGTTTTACCGATGGATATTACTCCTTATCTCCGTAAGATCTTCAGAGCACTGGGATTCAGACACTGGCAAACGGGAAGAGGTACGGCGCTCCGATGGCGGCGTCTTCGTTTCTTCCTGCACAAACGGGGCGAAACCACCAATAACGAAGGGTATATGACCTTTCGTTGCAACGTCTGCAGCCAGCTGAATGAGATCCACATGTCGAGGTTGCACCGGGAATTACCCTCCTGCTGGAACTGTGGCTCCACCATGCGCTTTCGGGCCATCGTTCATCTGCTATCAGAAGAACTCCTGGGAGCGGAGCTGCTGCTGCCTGATTTCCCCAAACGCCCGTGGCGTGGTGTAGGACTTTCGGATTGGGAGGGGTATGCCCGCCCCCTGGCCGAGAAATGGCAGTACACCAACACCTTCTATCACTGCGAACCGTTCCTCGATATCACAACTATCCCGCCCAAAATGGAGGGGACCCTAGACTTCCTCATCGCCTCGGACGTTTTCGAACACATCGCGCCCCCAATCACAGTGGCCTTTGAGAATGCCAGACGATTGCTGAAACCCGGCGGGCTGTTTATCCTGACTGTTCCATATGTGCGAGAGGGGAGAACTCAAGAACATTTTCCCGAGCTTTTCCGTTACGAGATTGTGGAGCGAGAAGGCCGCCCGATTCTTAACAACATCACGCGAGATGGACGCCACCAACAGTTCGACGAGCTGGTTTTCCATGGCGGTGAAGGGGTGAATCTGGAGCTACGGATGTTTTCTGAAGGAGACATCCTTGACACCCTGACCGCAGTTGGGTTCACGGACATTCGCATCCACCACGAGCCTTGCTACCGGCACGGCATCATCTGGCTGGAAGACCGGCACTTGCCTTTCACAGCGCGCGTCCCCCTTTGAGGCCGACATTCAGAGTCCGAATCGATACAACAAACTGCGGCCGGTCAAGAACCGGCCGCAGTTGTCTAGCAGACGTTGCCTGAGAGCTATCAATTTCCGCGCGAGACAAAGGGCAAACGGATCAGATGATCTGTCGGGAAAGCAGTGATTAGCGCGGAACTCTCAAGTACTTGCCCGTTGGAATCGACGGCGTGAAGCACAACTGAATACTGCTTATAATCGGTCAACCCGGTGAGCGTCAGGCCAGGTTCTTGCACATTGATATCCACGTGCGAACCACACTGAACTTGCTGTGGTGAAGCCGCCCCGCTCGAGCACGTCAACGCGAGGCGATAATGATCAACCGAACCCGCCAGATAGGGATCTTCGATCTCCCAGTTCACACGCAACATCTGGCTGGCAACCGGCGCAAGATTCACCGAAAATGATGGTACATATTCATCAGCGCCGATATCCGGACAAGGCACAGTCGTGCGCAGCTGTGTGTCAATGTCAATGGATTCAGTGCTTGACGTAGCCGCGTTCCGCGCCGGAGAGTCCTTACGAATGTGATAGTCGTACTCTGGCGCGCCGGGCGATACATACTTGACCGAACTCGCCTGTACCATGGTTGAGAGTCCGCTATAGACTCCAGGCGCCCCGGCAAAATTCCGGTCGTGATTGTCGTTGTAAGTGTTGTTAGCATAGAGGCCGCGAGATAGGTTGACTGTAGTGCCGCATTGCGCGTGCATCGCGGCCGTGTTGGTCAAACCGGTGTGATCGGAGACAATGCTATATTGGAGATTGAGAACGACCGGTTTTTCTCCGCCACTCACGAGAATGATTCCCTGCCCCAGCAAGTTCTGCTGCACAGAGTTCCGGGCAATGGTTGTATGAACTACATTCGCAGCCACGCCATAAAACCACACGCCGCCGCCGCCGCCGCCCACCAGCGCCCCCGTACCCACTTCAGCATAGTTGTCGGCGATGATACTATTCTCGATTTGTACCTGACGCCTTTCCGCCGTCATCGAAACTGTCGCCACACCACCGCCCGAAACGGCGCCGCCATAAACGGTTCCAGGGCCGCCCCGAGCCTCGTTAGCTAAGACCTGAACCCGTTCCAAGGTGATATTTGCATTTGTGGAGGTCACCCCGCCCCCCCAAGCCTGCGAAGCCGTCACGGTCACATTCTTGCCTGTTCCACCGAGGGCTTTGTTGCCGACTATTCGGGCGCCGGATACCACCAGACTCATATTCTCAACGAACAGTGCGCCGCCAAAAGCTCCCCCACCTTCCCCGTTAGGGGCATTGCCCCCCAGGGCCTGGTTTCCGGTCGCCTCAACGTCCTGGAGCATGGCGACATCTCCTGAGTGAAAAGCGGCTGCCCCACCCTGGGCATCCGCCCGCTCGTATCCACTGATGCCGCTACCTTGCGCCGTGTTCCCTCCGATAGCCTCATTCTCCACGAAACTCAGGCGCATACCGGTCGTCGCAATACCATAAGTAAACAGCGCCCCCCCAATAGCCACACCGCCACGTTGTGCTCCATTGCCCCCCACAGCGCGGTTTCCCTCAAAGGCAACCTCGTCCAGGGTCAACGTGACGCCGCCCCAAGTCGTATTAACAGCTACGCCGCCGCCGGCGCCAGCGCCGCCCGCAGCCTGCGTGGTCGTACCACCGCGCACCTCGTTGTTAAGAAACACCATGTGGCGTAACGTCACCGAGGCATGTTCTGATAACAACCCCGCACCGAAGCTATTGATGTCATCTACAGTGCCGGAGCATTTCCCAACCGCCAGGCTATTGCGAATGGTGAAGCCTTCCATGTGCAGCGAAGCCGCAGGGGCAGCGGCATAAGATTTCTGCAGACGGACGCCACGATAGATGGACTGACCATCGATGATGGTCAAATTCGTTTCCGGCGCGGCAGTGGACCAGTTGCTTGTGCAATAGCCCCCCCGAATCGTCAATTCTTTGTCAAAATAGCACACCACGGCGCTACTACCGGCGATGCGCCCTGTGCACACATCATGTGCCGCGTTGAACGTGTACGTGCCCTTGGCCACCAGAATGGTATCGCCGGAACTGGCCTGGTTCACAGCGTACTGGATTGTCTTGCAGGGTTGGGCCGCCGATCCGCATGTCGCAACATCCTGGCCGGTAGGCGCAACACGGAAAACAGCGGCATTGGCCTCAACGACTGCCGGAGATACACTCCAAATTATCGAGACCAAAACAACGGCCAACAGCGTGATTACGAATCCACGTTGGAGTCCCTTGCTGTAAGTTTTCATAGCATGCACCTTAATCCCCGTTAGTCATGATTGAATATTAACCATTACCTAACCTAAATTATACTACAAGGTAAGATAATGGTCAATAAGACTTCGGTACCAAATCAGGGTTTCTCCAGAATTACCCAAAAAAAGTGCATGCCACCTTCATGTTGCAATCAGAAAACTATCCATCCACGAGAATCGACTCCCTGAATAGAGTACGTGCCAACCTGAAAGGTGCGTTTTGAAACGGGGACGACACTCCCTGAAATACTTGGCGCTATCTGTGGAGCGACAATCGTTGCGTCACTCTCGTGGAAGAATTCGGATACGGTCGAGCAATACCCCAAGATCGCGGTCATCTGCACTCATGTTTGCTTCGACAGGATTGAAGGTAACGGTCTCCAACTGCAAACGCGCCAGGCCTTCATCAGACACTGCGACTCCATCAAGGATGTATGTCTGCCAACGCTCAGAAACCGGCGTGAATTGTCCAATCCACACGTCATCGAGATAGACCGCCACTTCAGGGATCTCAATGCCGGGCGGGCGCACTCCCATAGCCGTGATTTCAACCGTGACTGAACCAGGAGCCAGCGGGAATAACAATGTCCCTATCTCGGAAGTCCAACGCATGGTCGCCCCATCCGCAGTTCGTTCTTTGTCGTGAAAGCCGTCCAGTACGAAACCTGTATCCAGGGCGCCGATATCGATATCGACCTTGGCAGGCAGAACAACGTCGACATCTGGCGCCAGCCCCGCAACATCATAGATATCAAGGCCGAAATAGAGTGGCTGAATATGCGAAGGATATGAGAAAAATGTGCTTTCCAATACGGTAGATGTCAACGTTACCATCTCGCGCGGTTCAAGAACCACCGTGCGTCGTACCGCCTCCGGCAGCGGTTCAGCGGCTAGTAGTTGCACGGGCAGATCATGACGCGTAGCGTAAGCCAGCGTAGACTGCACGGCTGCCGCGACCTGGGAGGCATCATTCTGGCGAAGTGTCAGCACCCGGCGCCCAAAGGTAAACCGCAAGGGCACCCCAAAGTAATCCGAGAAGATAGACTGCGGACGCTCCGGCATGATGATGATGGCATCCGGCGCAAATTCGTTCTCAAGGAGGGCTAACTGTGCTGCCAGACCGCGAAAATCCCGGTGTGGTAATACGAAACGGGACTGGTAAACTAGGCCGCCGAACAAGGATCCCGTAAGGCAGAGACTCAACACCGGGAAGATCCAGCGACGACGGAACCGCCAGATAGCCATCAACAACACTGCCGCGTAGATCATCAACATGGGCAAGACAACCGGCACATAACGGCGCATGGTATAGATGTGATACGGCGTGTTGAACATGCGATACCCATATTGCAGCGTCGTCAACACGCCCACAGAAAGAAACGTCCCCAGGCGATAGAGGGACTCGCGGTAGAATAACAAGCAGACCCCCAATGTCGCCAACAAAATCCCAAGCGGCGTGATGTACCAACCGACACGTAACCAATTCTGCCCATCGAGCACGGGAAAACGCACTCCGGCAGGCCAGCTGGAGAAATACATGATTGGCGTCAAACGAGGCCGCAGGAAATAGGCATAACCACTAAGCACTAAAATGATAGCCATCACAGCCCAACGTAGGAGTCGCATTTTCGAGGGTGGTAATATCTCCCAGGTTCCCAGACGCTCGCGGCGACGGAACAGCCAAAGACCTGCCAACACTACACCCAATCCCCCCATCACCACCGGAAGAAGAATCCAGGGCAAGCCCATCCTGAGAAAATCGAAAACACCCCGGTACGTGTTCCACACATAGGGCCAGCTGATCAAAACACCGGAAAGGGCAGTATGCACCGAGAAAACGCCCAACGTTACGCTAAATGCAGTGAAACCGGCATTCCAACGCCCCCACAACCAGCGGATTACCAGGAACCCCACCAGCAAGAGCCAGATAACGGGCAAATCGATGCGGGTCAAGAATGCTGCTCCAAAAGCCGCTCCCCCAAACAGCCCCCAACATCTGCCGGCATCCGCCTCGTCCCACAACACCTGAAATGCCAACAGACCGGAAAAGAGCAACAGTAGCGTCAGGGGTTCTGTCGTGGGATAGCGGGAAAACCAGATCTGTGGCGGCGTAACCGCAAACAGGGCCGCCGCCAACAAGGCAGTAGGGGCGTCAAATAGCCGCCGGGTGAGCAGATAGATCGCAGCAATACCCAACACGCCCCATACCGGGGTGACCAACAATCCTCCTTGAATGCCGCCCAGACTCGTTCCAATTGCCAATAACACCGGGTGAAAGAGATAGAACTGCGGGACAAGGCGAGTGCTGTCATGGTCGTCAATGTACCAACCGACGAATTGCAAGCGACGTGTCAGCCACCCCTCGGGCTGCTCACGCAAACTAACCTCTGCGTGTTCTGCCAGCACGGCCAACCAATCGTCGTGCACTACATAGTCTCCGGTCTGCGCCAGGGTCGCACTTAAATTCACGTACGTACCAGCGTCCGAGCCACCTAACACGTATTCGTGGGGGCGAAAATAGACTACGACACAGCCTGCTAACAACACACCCAAGGCCCAAACCGTCCAATCCGGCGCAATCTGCTTCAGCAGCGGCAAATCGCGCTTGAAAAATCCACGCTTGTCGGGTTGAGATCGGGAAGCGCGGCGCGAAAGCCACCAAACCAGACCCGCCGCGGGGAAAAGCGTCAACACCAGGGCCGTGAGCGAGAAGCGTCCCAACGATGCCCATACCACACCCGTCCAGCCCGTCAGGATTACGGCGCCAACCAGAGCGAGAAACACCGCTTCCAACAAATCCTGGGGCGCCGCAGATGAAGACTCAGGAGCGCTCTTCAACCACCCACGCAGCATCGCCGCAAAGGTACACCCAAATCCCAGCAAAAACAGCACCCGGATTCCGGTCGAAGCGATCACAGTACAGGTTCTCCCGGTTCCGGTGGAGTGGGCCGGTCCGGCACATGTTCCCAGCGCGCGGGAATGTGAATCACCCCTTCTTCTCGCCAGTAAGCGGGCGGGAGGACCACAAACGGGTATTGCCGGTGGTGATGATCGAACGCCACCGTCGAGTTGCGATTATAGATGGCAACTGTCAGCTGGTATTCGCCGGCATTAAGAGGAAGCACCGGAATGGTATAGTCGACGTAGCCCACCCCGTGGATGAAAGGTATATCGTACCCTTCCCGTACCGAATTCGGGCCGTTGATATGCAAACCATCGCTGCGGTAAATAGCCAGCCCAAAGGTCGGCGCATGAATAAGTTCCGGCGCTGTGTAATGAAGCCGTACCCGGAGAATGCCGCCGGTACGGAAAGTGTCCACAGCCTCACCGGCTTCGTTTATCAGCTCCACACGCGTAATGACAGCTTCCTGTGTTCCCCAACGATTGGTGATAGTAGGATCGGCGGGATGTTCCTGCCGTTCTCGCTCGTAGGAGCGCCGGTGTGCAAAACTGCGGTATTGGTCGGCAACTTCCATAGATTTGCCGTCCGCAGTAATCCGTCCTTCATCGAGCCAGATTGCACGATCGCACATCGTTTCGATATCGGACAAATTGTGGGAAACCAACACAATCGTCACACCCTGCTGCTTCAGGGCGCCGATCTGCCGTAGACATTTCCGCTGGAAATCTTGATCGCCGACTGCCAGAACTTCGTCAATGAGCAAGATAGCTGGCGCTGCATGGATGGCCACCGAGAAGCCCAACCGCACATACATGCCTGAAGAATAATGTTTGATGGGCACATCAATAAAGCGATCCAACTCCGAGAAAGCAACGATGCCGTCAAAATGTCGTTGAATGTAAGCCTTATCCAGTCCCATGACCGCGCCGTACAAATAGATATTCTCCCGACCGGTCAAATCGGGGTGAAATCCCGCACCTAACTCCAAGAGTGCAGACACATGCCCGTTCACTGTGACCTGCCCTGAAGTAGGTTCGATAATCCGCGCGATAAGTTTGAGGACGCTGCTTTTTCCAACACCATTGGCGCCAATGAAACCGACCGTTTCACCGGAGGCAATCTCGAAGCTCACATCCTGCAGGGCCCAGAAATCTTGTCTCGGCTGATATGCCGATCGTCGAAAGACCCTAAGCAACATATCCTGAAATGACCGCGATCTCTCGCGGTCCAGATAAAAACGTTTAGAGACGGCCTCAAACTGCACAGCCTGCATGGATTGTTCTCACACCCCCGTCGAAATTCAACCCCTTGACACCCAGCAATGCCCCTTCACCAGGATCACATTCGCAAGTAGATGCAACATCCTTGGATACATAGCGAGGTGCAGCTCACTGTGAAGCACATTCCAACCTGAGAAGATGTCAAACACGCGAGATTTCAGTGATTCCGGTACACCATGGGAAGGAAAACTTGTCG
>JAFGNR010000291.1 GCA_016926915.1 Anaerolineae bacterium | reverse complement strand
GCGCGCCCGCACACGTGCCAGCTGATGCGACCTTGCCCGGGGCGGGGTGTATGATTCATGGGCCGCCACGAGTCGCCCAAGATGGCCAGATAGTCCCATCCTCCTGCATCTGTCACCGCTTCGCGCAGCGCGTTGAAACTGTCGTTGACCCGGTCGCTGAGCTTTTCGAAGCCGTCGCCGCCATTGACATCTGGAAGGTCCACCAGGGCGAAGGTGCCGGGATTGACCGAGGTATCTACCAACAGCTCTGAGTAATGGGGAATCTGCTCTTCTGCCATGCGGGCTTCTAATTGCACGGCGAACTCTTCGGCGATGGCTTCTGAGGTCCATGCCGGGCTTTCCATCCAGTCCTCGGTCGAGTACCCTTCCTGGGCCAGCGCCCATCCTGTGGTGCTGGCAGCGACCAGGTAAGATGTGACGCCCTGCCGGAAGACAAAAGTAAGGGCTTGATCATCAGGGGACCAGGCCGGTTGCCCGCCGATTCCGAAGAGCATGGGGCGCAGCTCTCCTGTAGCGATCGCTGCTTTGTCAAACGGCAAGATGCGCAGCTCTTCGCTTCCGGGAACGCCGGAGGAATAGGCCAGGTAGGCCCCATCGTGGGACCAGGCAGCGTGATCTTCATCCTGATCCGGCGTCTGGGTGAGGTTCACAAGGTCGCCGCCGTCGAGTGAGATCAGGAAAATGTCCTTGCTCCCGTCACGCTGCGAGGTGAAGGCGATGTGCCGTCCATCCGGCGACCAGGCCGGTGAGAAATCCGGCGCCGGGTCCGACGTCAGCTGGTAGAATTCCTCGGTATCGCTTGCACTCACGACGTGAATATCAAGATTCCCCGCTTCATAGACTTCGTAGGCCAACCATTGGCTATCGGGTGACCAGGCTGGGCCGGCTTCAAAGCGCGGGTCGCGTGTGAATCGCACCACTGCGCCTGAGGTCATATCCATCAGGTAGAGGTCCCAGTTGGCAGCGCGATGAGAGGCAAACGCCAGCCAGCGTCCATCAGGCGACCAGGCCGGATCGCGGTCTTCGGCCGGATCGTAAGTAATGCGCAGTAATTTCCCGGTATTCTGGGAGAGCAGATAGATGTCGCTGTTGCCATTATGCCGTAGCGAGAAGGCAACCGTGCCGCCACTGCCGACCGGGGTAGGGGTCGGGCCCGGCGGCGGGGGCGGGCCCGGCGTTGGCGTCGTCACGATGATTCGGGTTTCACCTGGTAAGATCTCCGGTGTAGAGCGTACCCAGGCCAGCCAGATGAGCAAACCGACAACGAGAAACAGGCTGACCCAAAACAGAATGGGCAGCCGCACGGGCCGCGGGCGGAACAGCGCCCGTATGCCGCGCTTTAGGAACGAGCCGTTTTTCGGTTTGTCCATGGTTATAAGATAGTCAAAACGCGCCGTTTGTCAAGAGTCCCCGGGGCGTGAGACACTGGATGAGGCTCAGAGGAATCAAAAACCGAACCTGTGATTGGGAGTACAGGTTCGGTTCGACATTGGTACCTCCGGCAGGACTTGAACCTGCAACCCTCTGGTTCGAAGCCAGATGCGCTGTCCAATTGCGCTACGGAGGCCAGTTCACACGCCTGAAACATGTAAAAAGGGCCGGGCCTTTGAGCCCGGCCCTTAGGGGTGGACGGTGGGACTTGAACCCACAGTTGCCTGAGTCACAGTCAGGAGCCTTAACCATTAGGCCACGCCCACCACGACAGGGCCATATTACCACAAAAAGCCAGGATAGCAAGTTTTGCACGATACCGGAGAACTTATCTACGAGGCGGCTTTAGCTTTCCCGAGCGTTGAGGCGAACGGTTTGCCAACGGGAAGCAGCACGTGAATGGTGCTTCCCGGATACCGTACTTCATCCCGTCCTTCGCTCTCGGCCCAGATTTTACCCTCGTGCGCTTCGATGATCCCTTTCGACACTGCCAACCCCAGGCCCAATCCCCCTCCCTTGAAGGCTGTTTTGCTGGAACGGTGAAGCGCGACATCCTCCAGGACGTAGAACCGGCTGAAGATATTGTGGAGTTCGTCGGGGGGGATGCCGACGCCGGAGTCCTTGATCCACAAGTGAACGGTATCTTCGATGACTTCGCCATCGATGAGGATAGTCCCCTCATCCGGGGTGTATTTGATCGCATTGGAAACGACGTTCCATAGCGCCTGGTGCAATCTGCGGGGATCACCTTCCACAGGCGGTAACTTTCGTAAACCTGATCCCAGCTCGATGATGACCTCGCGCTGGGGACCAACGCTGCGCAGGTTATGGGTGACGGACTGGATGACCGAATTCAGAAATACGGGTTCGTGTGCCAGATCCAACCGGTTGGCATCGATCATCGAAACATTGAGAATGTCTTGGATTACCTGACTTAGTCGTTCGACAGCATCCGAGACCTTATGGAGCAAATACTGGGGCGAACCATCGTCATCGGCCGATCCTGGAATTGCACGGTCCGCCATCAAGATCTGTAGATACCCATAGACGACGGTGAGGGGGGTGCGTAGCTCGTGCCCTGCCAAAATGACGAAATCAGACTTCATCTTCTCAACCCGCTGGAGCTCGCGGTTGGCTTTCTCTAGTTCCCGCACTTTTTCCTCAAGCCGCATCACCAGCCGCTGATTGTATTCCAGAAGGTATTCTGCTTTTTCCTCCGGTGTACCGATTTCATCTTCCATCCCGATGAGATAGGATCTTACTTGGTTGGGGAATACATCGACATCGATGGGTTTAGCGATGTAGCCATTGCAGCCGGCTACCAGCGCGCGCTCGCGGTCCCCTGCGGTGGTGGCCGCTGTCAAGGCAACGATAGGGATATTTTCCAATCCGCCCAGGGTACGTAGCCGCGTCGTGACCTCATATCCATCGAGCCCTCCGATATTGATGTCCATCAAGATGAGATCGGGGCGTGAGCGCCGGGCCTTTTCAATCGCTTCAATGCCATCGGCGGCTATGGTGACGTCAAAACCTTCGGCGGTTAGAATGCGCTGTACCAACATCTGGCTATGGGGAGTATCTTCAACGTAGAGGATCTTTGTCATAGTCCCTCTCCTTTGTCTGTGCCCAAGAGCGCGTTGATCTCGTTGAGGAGATCTTCATCCATGAAGGATCCCTTTTGTAGAAGCATTTGAATTCGACCGTGGAGCCGTTGTCGTTCCTTGGTCGTCAGTTCTTTGGCCGTGATAACAATCACGGGAATATCTTGCAAAACTTTGTCGGCTTTCAGATTGTCCAGCACGGCAAATCCGTCCATATCCGGCATCATTAGATCTAGCATGATAAGATCTGGCTGTGTACTTTGGATCAGCTCCAGCCCGGCGCGGCCATTGTGGGCCTCTGCGATCTGGAAATCGCCTCGTGTTTGTAGAATGCGGCGCAGGAGCCGGGCTGCTTCCGGATTATCTTCGACGATCACGATTTTCTTGACACGTTCATCGAGGTTTTCCAGCGCGCCCAGAAGGTCTTCGGAAGGCGCCTGAGAGGTTGTGGTCGTGACGGTCTCCGGCGCGGCATCCAGTGCCACACTGGGCACGACCTTGAGCCAATCCTGTTCGAGCAGGAACTTCTCGACCGGGAAGGTGTGCCCAGAGCAGTTGACCACGACAATTTCGTCGCGTTTGATCACGCCTTGGGATAGCAATTTGAAGAGCCCGGCAAAGGTTGCTGCTGCTGCTGTCTCCAGCGATATACCTTCCATCTTTGCCAACACGTGGAGGGCGCGGTAGGTCTCTTCGTCGCTAACGGCCTCAAACGTGCCGCCGTTCTGCTTGGCGACGTTGTAGAGATAGGGATATGCCGGCCCTGGGACGCCGGTCGCAATGGTGATCACCTGGGTTTGGGGATTCAACACCGGTTCTGCTTCTGGAAGGTCCTTGCGCCAGGAATTGACCATGGGAGCGCACCCCTCCGCCTGGATCAGGGCTAATTTGGGCATCCGGTCTATCAGGCCCATTTGATAGAGCTCCTGGAATCCTTTCCAAACTCCTACCGGCCCCATGCCCCCACTGACAGCCTGAAGATACCAGTCGGGCGCGCGCCACGGTACTCCCGGTTTGGCCGGTCCCAATTCGGCGGCAAGCTGTTCCGCAATTTCGAAACCAATGGTCTTCATGCTTTCCCGGGTCCCGATATTGCGAATGCCGCGATCCTGTTGGATGCCTTTATGGAGCGCAAATTTGGCCGCTACTTTCTTGGTGGCATCGTAAGTTGAAGTGACTTTGATAACTTCACTGCCATAGATGGCAATTTCGCGCATTTTCTCAGGAGGGACCAGACTAGGCAGAAAGGTCCATAGCTTGATCCCGGCATGGGCCGAATAGGCTGAATAGGAGATCGCTACGTTACCGGTGGATGCGACGACCAACTCGGTGATGTTTGCCTCTTTCATCATCGAGATAACGAGCGCTGCTTGCCGGTCTTTGAAGGAGTTTGTGGGATTCTGGCGTTCATCTTTGATGAAGAGTTTCGGCGTCCCTAACATCATGCTCAAGTTGTGTGCGCGGAGGAGCGGCGTCCCGCCTTCTCCCATCGAAATCTGGAATTGGTCATCGAATAGCGGGAGCAACTCACGGTAACGCCATAGACGAAAGGGTCGTCGTTCGAGGATCTCTGGCCATAGCTGCCGTACACGCCCGTAGTTGTAGCGCGTTTCCATGAAATCGTTGCCGCATCTAGGGCACACGGGGGTCGGTACGCTATACGGCACGTGTTGGCCACAGGCATAGCACTCCAAACTGATCTCCATCTGTGCCGCAGCGGGGATGGTGAGCATGTTACCTCTCTGTGCAATCTGTATTCTTATTGGCTGTGCGTCCGGGCGCCGCTTGCCTATCTAAGAGTATCACAACTCCTGTTAATCACAAGCCAGCCCGCTGTGCATCCGGTCTGTCGTTTATCGGATTGGAAGCGCCACCGCCACTTGCGGGTGTGTCGGATTGGTTAGTTTTTTGATGCGTCTCCGGACATTTGGCATTTAGCGCACTTGCTCGTATAATCGGGTTATCACAAGGCAGTAAAGGATTGTGCATGGCCAACAGAAACGAGGACGCATCACAGTCGAAGCGGGAACCCTCACTCGACACGCGAAAGATTCGTGGCCTTTCGACCCGGTTGCGCCTGGGGTCATCCGGTGAGCCGGAGGAGTCGCCGGGCCAGCAGATTTCTTCCGAGAGTCCCTCGTCGTCTCCGGCGCCGGCGCCAGAACCGGGCAAGACCCGTGCTGTGGGCGACTTCTCGCGGTCGGAGATTGCCACGCGTCAGGTCCGGCGGTTCGATTCATTAGGGGTCTCACGGCATGTGAGCAGCAGCGGCCCTGTAGAGGGACTGCTGATCGAGGGCACGCAGCTGCAAAATCGCTACAAAATCCTGAATGTTGTCGGAGTCGGCGGCATGAGCACTGTGTATCGGGCGCAAGACCTGCGGTTCGCTCATGTGCAACGTCTGTGTGCAGTCAAGGAGATGATCAACACGGCTGTCGACCCACGCGTGCAACAGATGGTGGTGCGCAACTTCGAACGTGAGGCCAGCATTCTGGCTACCCTCAGCCATCCTGCTGTGCCACAGGTCTACGACTACTTCTCGGAAGGGGCGCGTAGCTATCTGGTGATGGAGTATGTCGATGGCAAAAACCTGGAAGCGATGTTAGCCGATCTCGAGGGCTTCCTTTCAGAGACGCAAGTCATTGACTGGGCTGTTCAGATTTGTGAGGTTTTGGCTTATTTGCATAACCACGAGCCGCGCCCCATCGTGTTCCGTGATATCAAGCCTTCCAACATCATGGTGGATGAGAGCGGCAGAATTCGCCTTGTTGACTTTGGTATTGCGAAACTCTTCCAGAGCGGTTCCAAGGGGACGATGATTGGTACCGAGGGGTATTCTCCCCCCGAACAGTACCGGGGCGTCGCCGAGCCGCGCGGTGATGTGTACGCGCTGGGAGCCACGCTGCATCATTTGCTGAGCAAGCAGGATCCGCGCCTGGAGCCTCCCTTTTCTTTCCATGAGCGTCCCATTCATCAGACCAATCCCACGGTTTCCCGTGAGTTGGTGGAAGTGTTGGACAAGGCGCTGGAGTATGACATCAACAAGCGTTGGGGCTCTGCAGAAGAGCTGAAGCGTGCTATGCTCAGTCTGCCAACGGCGCGTGGTCTGGGGGGACGTCGCCAGAGTGAGACCGTGGCGTTTTCCACCGATGGGGTCAAACCGCTATGGCGTTTTGCGTGTGAGGACGAGATACGTGCTTCGGTTGCTGTTTCCGGATCGATGATCTTCGTGCCCTCCTACGATCACAATGTTTACGCTCTAGAAGCCGACTCTGGGAAATTCGTGTGGAAGTATCCGGCTCAAGGTGGAATCGCCAGCACCCCGTGGGTTGCGAATGAACTGGTGATTTTCGGTTCTATCGATAGCGAGGTCTATGCCGTTGAAAAGCGTACCGGACGCCTGGTATGGACCATGCCGACGCGAGGCAAGATTTTCTCTTCACCTTACGGCGAATTTGGGCATGTGTTCATCGGTTCTGACGACGGCTATCTCTATGCAGTGCACATGGGGGGGGGCGGCAGGCCTGGCGGTACCAGGCAGACGGCCCGGTGCGCACACGACCTTTGTTGCATGACAACATGATTTTCTTTGCTTGTCAGGCGGGTATTGTCTATGCTCTGGGTTTGAATCGGGACACGCGCTGGCGTTTCCGCGCCCGGCGCGGGTTCCTGTCCTCTCCCGTGGTGTCGGAGGGACTGCTCTATATTGGCTCGCTTGATTGGAACTTGTATGCTTTGGATCTGCGCTCCGGTTGGACTGCGTGGCGCCACCGTACCGGGGGGCCGGTTGTTGCAACCCCCGTCATCTGGGAAGATATGGTCTTCTTCGGGTCGGCCGATGGGTCAATTTATGGACTGGATGCGTCCGAGGGGCGTCTGGTGTGGCGCTATGAGATCGAGGAACAGGTTACGGGCGCGCCGGCGATTGTCGGGGAGAGTCTCTACATAGGTGGGGTGGACGGGATTCTCTATTGCCTGGACGCGCGTAGTGGCACCTTGCGGTGGCGTTATCAGACAGATGGCGCGATTACCGCTGCCCCAGTGGTGCAAGATGGCGTCGTATACATTGGTTCGCTCGACCATTATGTTTATGCGATTCCTGCGTGATGGTCCGGGCGTGGGTGAGGGATAAGCATGTTTAAGACCTTACGTCGATTGTTGGGAAAGTCGCGCGATGAGGCGCGGGGGCCGCTTCTGCCGGTTGCGGCGCCGGTTGCGCCGGGAGATCATGGAGATTCGGATACGCCGCCGCCGGCTAACGCCAGCTCTGAAGATTGGGCGCCGGCTGTGGTTGCGGCGGCGAAAGAGGCGCCGCAACCGCCCGATGCGCTACAGCTCGAAGAGGCGAAAACACTCTTTGCTGAGGGCGCCGCATTTGAGGTAGGGTGGGCAACGCATCCTGGGCGTGTGCGCGATCAAAACGAAGACGGCGTCTTGATGTTCATTGGAGAACAGCAGAGCAGTGAGGCCGTGCCGGCCTTTGGTCTCTTTGTGTTGGCCGATGGCATGGGGGGGCATAAAGCCGGCGAGATTGCCAGTGCTCTGGCCTGTCGTACGGTGGCTGCATCCCTGCTTGCCGAGGTTTATCTTCCTCTCTTGACAGGCAACAATCGCAGCGCGTCCCAGCCATCGTTTACCGAAACCATGGAAGCTGCGATCCAGAAGGCCAATTTCGTGGTCCATGATGAACTCCCTAATAGCGGCACCACCCTGACGTGTGGCATGATAGTGGGGGAGTGGTTATTTGTGGGGCACGTTGGGGATAGCCGGGCCTATCTGCGGGGACCACAGGACGGCATCCGGCAGCTGTCAAATGATCATTCTCTGGTTAACCAACTGGTGGAAATTGGCCAGTTGACCAAGGAGCAAGCAGCCGTTCATCCGAGGAAAAATATCCTGTACCGCGCTGTGGGACAGGGCGACTCTCTCCGGGTGGATGTAATCACTCACCGGCTAGAACGGGGCGACGAGTTGTTATTATGTAGTGATGGCTTGTGGGGACTAATTTCTGAGGAAAAAGTCTGGCAAATTGTAGATGCAGCTTCCACCCTTGGGGAAGCTTGCCGGGCGCTCACGTCCGCCGCGAATGCTGCCGGGGGCAACGACAACATCTCTGCTGTACTCGTGCGCGTGCATCATCTAGCAGTATGAACAAAACACTCGATCCCACGACAGACTACTATGCAGTCCTGGGCGTTTCGGACAATGCCGATCAGGTTGAGATCAAACATGCCTATCGTGCACTTGCCCGCAAACTGCATCCCGATAGTGGTAATGGTGACGTGGCGGCTTTTAGAATGATGCAAGAAGCTTATGAGGTGTTGCGCAGTCCAGCATTGCGGAAGGCTTATGACCGGCAGCGAGAAGCGCGTGGATTGGGCCCACAGATCCCGCTGCAATGTGACATCACCCTCAGTCGGCAGGTTGTTCAAGTGTTGTCGGTCCCACAGGTAGTCTATGTATTGGTTGATATCAAGCCCCCGCAGGATTTGTCCCCGGTTCGGCTTCCGTTGAACCTGGCTTTGGTCATCGATCGCAGTACTTCGATGCAAGGAACGCGCATTAGCAATGTCAAACTGGCAGCGATGAATCTCGTGGATTCATTGTTGCCCGAAGATCGTATGGCAATCATTGCGTTCAGCGACCGGGCTGAAACCCTGGTCGGTTCGACCGGCGCCCAAGACAAAACTTCCTTGCGGTCGGCGATTTCGCAGCTGGTTCCTGGTGGGGGGACGGAAATTCTTCAGGGTTTGCGCATGGGATTGCAAGAGATCCGCCGCCATGCCAACCGCAATTACAGTAACCATTTGGTACTACTAACGGATGGACGGACGTACGGGGACGAAGAGGATGCACTGGCAGAAGCGCAATTGGCCAGCGCTGATGGTATTGGTATTTCTGCGCTGGGTATCGGTGATGACTGGAATGATCTGTTCCTGGATTCTCTGGCCCGTCGTGGAAATGGTCTTTGTGAGTATATTCAGTCTCCCGCTCAATTGCACACACTTCTGCAAAACCACATTCGCGATCTGAGCTCCACTGCTGCGCGTAACCTTTCCTTCGACGTCAATTGTGCTGAAGGCGCCGAATTGAGAGCTGCTTTTCGCGCCATGCCTTATATGAGCGACCTCAAGCCGCAGCCTGGTCAGGCTATCTTCTTAGGGAATCTCGGTAGCGAGGCTATCGTGGTAATGCTGGAACTGGTGCTCCGGTCGCCGCGCTCTGGGGAACGGCGGGTTGCACGTCTGAACATTGCCGGACAGGTTGGGGGGGCATCGGAACCGATGAGCCTGCACCGCGACGTATTCATTCAGTTTGTCGAGTCGCCGCCCACTCAAGGCCCCCCAACGGCGCGTCTGGTCAACCTGTTGGCCCGGTTGAGCATTTTCCGGCTTCAGGAGCGGGCCTGGGAGGCGCTGGAGAGCGGAGATGTGCGTCAGGCGACTTCGTTGTTGGAGTCGGCTGCGACACGTCTGTTCGAGATAGGTTATCGCCAATTGGGACAGGCAACCCTCAAAGAGGCTGATCGGGTTGCGCGGAGTGGCGAGCCGACCATGAGCGGAAGAAAGACCGTCCGTTTCGGCACGCGTGGTTTGACATCACGTTCCTCAGAGCAGTGGAGGTAGGTCGTCAGATGAGCGAAAAACATGGTGAGATGAAATGTCCTTCTTGCGGATCTGAGAATTTGCCTGGCACGTTGTTCTGTGTGCAGTGTGGTACCTATCTTCCTTCGGGGGGGCCATTGCGTACCGAACCGTTTTCTGAGCAATCCCAAATGCGCGCCCGGCCCTGGACTCGCGACAGCGGCAACGACGATGATCGTGTCGTCGGCATCGAGCTCGAGGTTCTCGAGACGCATCGTCGGGTGTTGTTGTCGGCTGAATCCGACATCTTGATTGGCCGGTTGGATGCGGCGCATGGCATTTTTCCAGAAATGGATTTGACAGCGGATGGCGGCCTTGAACATGGCGTCTCGCGCCGGCAAGCCCGAATCTATGTCCGCGAGGGGGGATGGTTCGTCGAGGATCTTGATAGTACGAATGGTACGTTTCTCAATGACGAGCGCCTCACGCCCTATCTGCCTTATCGGTTTCATGATAGCGACATCATCACGTTGGGTACTCTTCGTGTCCAGATTATGATTCACCGCGAGAGCAAAGCGGTCATCTAGCGCTTTTTACCAGGAGGGAGTCGATGGCATATACGGTATTGATCCACGTGCTCAATGAGGATGCAGTCGTGGGCGAGATGGAGGAGTTCCCGGATCCGCATTCGCAGTTTGTCATGATCAGTAGTCCTCGCTTGCGAGACGGGCGGGATGTATCGTACTTGCTGCCCGAGACGAACACGGTGATCTATCCCTGGCATCGCGTGCAGAGCCTGGAGATTCTGCCCACTGAAGGAGAAGAACGGATTGTCACTTTCATTCGAGAATAGTTCACAAGATCATCCCCTGGCATTGGTTGTTGATGACGAGCCACGGATTGTCCGTTTCGTCCGGATCAACCTCGAGATGGAAGGGTTTCGGGTCATCGAAGCCCCCGACGGCCTGCAGGCCGTGCAACAGGTCAGGGAAAACCTGCCCGATATCGTGCTTCTGGATGTGATGATGCCGGAAATGGATGGTTTTGAGACACTGCGCATGATCCGGGAGATTACGGATGTTCCTGTTTTGATGTTGACGGTGCGCAATGCTGAGGAAGACAAAGTGCGCGGGCTGGATGGCGGGGCGGATGACTACATTACCAAACCGTTCAGTCCCCGGGAGCTGGTGAGTCGTGTGCGGGCCGTCTTGCGCCGCGCGCAGTCTCTGACGCCGCCCGGGCACTCGGTGCTTGAAATCGACGAGCGTCTCAGTATCGATTTCAACATAGGTGAGGTGATTGTCGAAGGGGAACGGATGAAGCTGCGTCCCACTGAGTTCCGGTTGCTCCGGCACCTGGTGGAAAATGCCGGCTGGACTGTGCCTTATGGAACGCTACTCTCAAAAGTCTGGGGATACGAATACAAGGATGAGCTTTCCTATCTCAGGCTCTATATCAACTATCTGCGACAACGGATCGAGCCCAACCCTTCCAATCCGCAGTATATCTTTACGGAGCGCGGTCTCGGCTACCGGTTTGTCGATTTCCGAACCAGGGAAGGTGACGCGTCCTGAGGTCTGCGAAGTCTGTTTGAAATGGGTGTGTTTCAGATGCGTAGCTCCCAGGTGGGACGCACTTCCCGAGTGCGTCCCACCTTTTGAAATAGTGCAAGGCCCTTCTCAGGAAATCCGGGAAGGGCTTCTCGTTTTGGGGATTTGATTCTGATGTGTTTCTAATGGTCTCAAGGTATAGTATAGCTGAGTGTAGGTCCAAAATCTGAACAGTTGTGACTTTGGAGGATGCGATGTTCTTTTGGGATCCGGTGTATTTGATTTTTGCACTTCCGGCGTTGCTTCTGGCGATCTTCGCACAGATGCGCGTGCAGGGCGCCTATCAACGCTTTCTGCGCGTGCCCAATGCCCGGGGGGTGACGGGGCTCCAGGCTGCCCAGGCTTTGATGCGGGCGTCTGGGCTCCATGTCAACATTGAGTCTATTCCGGGACAGTTGACCGATCACTATGATCCCCGGCAGAAAGTGCTGCGTCTTTCGCGCGGCGTGGCCTCGCAAGCCTCAGTGGCTTCGGTTGCTATCGTGGCGCACGAGCTCGGTCATGCCCAACAGGATGCGCAGGCGTTTGCCCTGCTGCGGCTTCGTTCCGGCCTGGTGCCGTTGGTCAATTTCAGCTCGTGGCTGGGACCGATTTTGTTCATGTTGGGCTGGCTCTTCCAGGCCGAGTTCCTGTTGACTGTGGGAATTTGGGCTTTCGGAGCTGCTGTGGTGTTCGCGCTGGTGACTTTGCCGGTGGAACTCGACGCCAGCCGCCGGGCTATGGAGTTGTTGGATCAGACCGGCGTGCTTGTGGATAGGGAGGAGCTGCGGGGCGCCCGGCGTGTGTTGAATGCTGCTGCTCTGACTTATGTGGCTGCGCTGGCCCAGTCGCTTGCGACGTTGCTGTATTACCTTTTCAGGTTTAGCGGCCGGCGCAGGGACTGAATTTCTTCAGGCAGAGTCTAGAACGAAACACATCGCTCTCGAATTCGTAGCTGAGGCAAGCCCGGTCATTGATTGGGCTTGCTTTTTTGTCTGGGTTGGGTAAGATGAAATAGTTGGTTTGGCTAAATGGTTTGATCGGTAAACTCTCGAGACGAGGGAGGCTGTCTGTGAAAATGGATGACTCTCGACCGAAACTCATGATTCCAGGTCCTGTAGATATTCCGGAAGATGTGCGCGCTGCGTTGGCTGTACCCACGATGCCTCACTACGGTCGCGACTGGATTCGGATGGTCGGCGAGGTGCAAGAGATGGCCAAGCGTGTCTTCGAAACACAGAATGAGTTACTGGTCATGCCGGGTACCGGTACCATGGCTCTTGAAGCGGCCCTGGGTAGCGCCCTGGAGCCTGGCAGCGCAGTGTTGGTCCCGGTGAACGGTTTCTTTGGTGAACGTCTGGTGACGATCATAGAGAGCCTCGGGTTGTTACCGGTGCGTATCGATGTACCGCCCGGGGAACCGATTTTGCCTGAAGCCGTGGCTGCTGTGGCTGCCGGGCATCCCGAGTCCCTGGCTCTGGCAGTGGTCCATCACGAAACGTCGACCGGCGTACTGAATCCGCTGGAGGGGATTGCCTCGGTTGCCCGTGAGCGAAATCTGCTGCTGGTGGTTGATGCAATTTCCTCGCTGGGAGGTGTTCCGGTTCCGGTCGATACCTGGGCTATTGATGTCTGTGTCACTGTGGCCAATAAAGCTCTTGAAACCCCTCCGGGTGTGGCGCTGCTCTCCCTCAGCTCAAAAGCCTGGCAGTTGATTGCTGCGCGCCGCGCGCCACGCGGCTGGTATCTGGATCTGCGAACCTGGCAATGGTATGCCGAGAATTGGGCCGACTGGCATCCCTCGCCGGTGACGATGCCCACCAACATTGTGAATGCCCTGCACTTCAGTCTGCTCAATTTGTTGGAGGAAGGGATTGAAGTGCGCCACGCGGCTTATCGAAAGGCGTCGTCAATTGTCCGGCAGGGTTTGGCTGCGATGGGGTTTGCCATGTTGGCGGAAGAGGCTTACGCTTCGCCTTTGACTACCGCGTTCAAAATGCGGGAGGAAGTCGACGCCGCGGGATTGCAGCAAGCGCTGCTGCAAACGTCCGGAATCATGGTATCCGGAGGGATTGGAGCACTGAAGGGGCATATTCTGCGGGTGGGCCATCTGGGTCTGGCGCGCCGGCATGATTATTCTGTTGCATTTCTCCTGGGCGTTGAGGCCTATGTACGCCGCTGCGGCGTTGCCCTTCCCGTAGGAATCAGCCTGCAGGGGCTGGAGCACGTTTCGTGATTTGCGGTTCCTGCCCAGACCTTCAGGAAATTTGTTGGGTTAGGAGGTTTCATGGATATCCGTATTGAGCGTTTGGCGCGTGTATTGGTGGAGTACTCGGTAGCGGTCCAGCCGGGTGACCGAGTGGCGCTTTTCTCGTCGCCGCTGGCAGGTGATCTTGTCCGGGCAGTCTATGAGCTGGTGTTGGACCGGGGCGGACATCCCGTTGTCGCGGTGCAATTGCCTGGACTCGACGAGATCTTTTTCCGAAAAGCGTCCGATGCGCAGCTGGAATTCGTCGATCCGGTCCGGAAGATTGTTCTTGAGGAGTTCGAAGGATTGATCAGCATTCGCGCTGATGCTAATACCCGCTCGCTGTCCGGCATCGATCCTTCGCGCCAGGCGTTACGTAGCCGGGTCCTGGCTCCCCTGACGCGCCGCTATCTGGAGCGGGGTGCAACTCGTGACCTCAAGTGGTGTGGAACTTTGTTTCCTACGCCGGCATATGCGCAAGAAGCGGATATGAGTCTGCGGGATTATGAGGCTTTTGTATACGCGGCCTGTTACTGCGATCTTGAGAACCCGATTGCCGAATGGCGCCGTGTGCATGTCGAGCAGGAAAAGGTAGTGGATTGGCTCAGGGGCCATGATCACGTGGTGGTTAAGGGACCCAATGCCGATCTCTCGCTGTCGATCAAGGATCGCGTCTTTGTCAATTCGGATGGGCGCAATAATATGCCGAGTGGCGAGGTCTTCACGGGGCCGGTCGAGGACAGCGCGAGCGGTTGGGTGCGGTTTACCTATCCGGCAATTACCGGTGGGCGTGTAGTCGAAGGCATTGAACTGTGGTTCGAGGAAGGCAAAGTTGTCAAAGCGTCGGCAAAGAAGAATGAGGACTATCTGTTGAAGATGCTTGACACGGATGACGGATCACGTTACCTGGGTGAGTTCGCGATCGGTACGAACTATGGGATCAAGAAGTTCACCAAAAACATCCTCTTTGACGAAAAGATTGGCGGGAGTTTTCACATGGCAGTTGGCGCCGGTTATCCGGAGACCGGCAGCGTGAATCGCTCCGCCATTCATTGGGATATGATCTGCGATCTCCGTGACGGCAGTGAAATCCGCGTCGATGGCGAGTTGCTTTATAAGGACGGGAAATTCGTCATCTAGTATGGCCTGTAGCGTTGTCTTGCTATGAGTCCCGAATGTCGCGCGATATTCGGGACTCGCGTCTTCAGTCTTTGTGGATCACGGTTGGAACGGTTTGACCTGATCCGACGGCATCAGCCAGGGTACGAAGGTTGGGGTTGGCATGGGAGTAGGGCAGCTCTTCGCTTCGTTCAGCAAGGGAACCAGATCCGGGTAGGGTGTAGCCAGCAATTCCAGAATGGAAACGGCTTCCTCGCAGCGTCGCATACCGATGTAGGCCTGTCCCAGTGCGGCGTTCAGGTCGCGGGCCGGTGTGCCTGAAGCCAGGCTCATGCTGGCGTCGCCACGGTCGTAGGCTCTCTGCGCCGTCTCCAATACGATAATGGCTTGCGAGTTGATTTTGAGTTCCAGATAAGCGCGTCCCAGGGTATACCACAGGACTGCCGGCGACGTCGTATCCATTCCCAGGGTTAACAGCTCCAGTGCAGCTCGTGGCATGCCGGCTGCAAGGAGCGTTTCGGAGCGGTAGTAGAGCCCGTAAGCATCATTCGGGTGCGCGATCAGATAGGCCTGGGACAACTTTACCAGTGTTTCGCTGTCCCCAAGCTCGCGCGCCGCTTGCCACCGCGCCGGGAAAAGCGCCTCGGCGAGGGCTGCATCAAGGGCCACAGCCTGCGTCAGGCTATTCTGGGCAGCTGCGGTCTCGCCGAGGCGCTGCTGTATTACTCCCAGCAGCAACCATGATTGGGCATCTTCTTCATCGGCTCTGACTGCGGCTTCGGCCCGTTTCAGCGCTGTGTGGGGTTTTCCATCTAGCAAGGCCAGACGAGCCCCTTCACGTAAGGTTCTGGCATTCTTGGAATCCAGCTGGTACGCTGCTTCCCAGGCCGTTTTGGCAGTTGCCATATCGCCCCGTACCCAGGCCTCGATCATCTGTTCGAGGAAGTGTGCCGGGGGGTAGGGTGTAGCCGTCGGCAGCCGGGTGGGCATGGGATAGTAGGTGGCAGTCGGCAGGGGGGAAAGCGTGGGGGGCGCCGGTGCTGTGCAAGCTGTTACTACTACTATGATAAGCCCGCATATCCACAGGATGTGTGGGTGTCCTGACCGGCGGCTAACCGTCATTGTTTCTTCCTCGCGTGTATCCGCTCACGTGCGCCCATCCAGCGATTACCACGCCTGTTAGAATTAGTCCTACGACCACCCAGGGCAGGCCGGGGAGATAGGGCTGTTGCCGGACGCGCGAGATTTGTGTAGCCGCCGTTGCGCTAGCTGCCGGCGCAGCGGTCGCCGCGGCGATCGGTGCGGGGGAAACGGTTGGCGTTACTGTGGACGTCGGGAGAGGCGCCGGCGCGGCGGCGGCGGTGCGCGTCGGCCTCGTGGCGGCAGTGGGGCTGGGGGTC
>JAFGNR010000290.1 GCA_016926915.1 Anaerolineae bacterium | reverse complement strand
TTTGCAGGCGCTATCACAATTGGCGCCGCGCCTGGGAATGCCGGAAGGTCTCGCGGGCTGGGAGCGGCTGGCGCAAAGGATGGCGGCGGGCGCCTGAACGCGTGGGAACTCGCCGCGCCGAGCATCGCGCGAGCAGCTGCTTACACAGAGGGATAGCATCCGTGTCTATCCGTGAGCCGCCTCGGGGATCCCCTGCCCTAGAGCGCGGCGTGATTCCCGCGCCGCCACATGCGGGCCTGCGTGGTTTCTTCCCGGACGGTTTCCCGAAAGGCGCGCTGCAACTTCCGGGTGAGGGGACCGGGCGCGCCGTCGCCGATGATCAGGTCATCGACCTGAACCACGGGCATCACCTCCGTGGTGGTGCCCAGGATCATCAACTCTTGCGCCCGGGGCAGCGTCGCCTCGAAGATGGGAAACTCCTTGATCGGAATACTGAGCCGGCGACAGGCAGAGAGGACGATTTCCCGCGTGACGCCGCCCAGGATGTTGTTGGTCACCGGCGCCGTAAAGAGCGTCCCGTCGAAGATGCCGCAGACGGTGGTGTGCGAGCCTTCGGTCACGACGCCATCGCGCACGAAGATGGCTTCCCACGCGCCCGCTTCTTTGGCCTGCTGGCTGGCGAGAATATTGGGCAGCAGCATCAGGGATTTGATATCGCAGCGCGCCCAGCGGATGTCGGGAACCAGGATCACTTTGATGCCGGTTTCCCACTCTTTTTCGGGCGGCGTGATCGCGCCGGCGGTGATATAGACCGTCGGGTCCGGTGGGGGATCGGGAAAGACGTGGGTGCGTCGCGCTACGCCCCGGGTGATCTGGAGATAGAACCGGGCGTCGGTGTCCAGCAAGCCGTTGCGTTCCAGAAGCCCGTAGCAGGCGGCTTCGAGCGTGGGAACGTCGGCCTCGGGAATGCCGATTTCGCTCAGGCTGCGCTGGAGCCGCGCAAAGTGCAGATCGGCGTGGAATAAGACGCCGTGATACGCGCGGATGACTTCGTAGACGCCGTCGGCAAAGACGAATCCCCGGTCATCCGGCGAGATGTGGACGTCCTCTTGGGGCAGATAACGCCCGTTGAAGTATACGATCATCTGTTTGACTTCCTTCGTGGTGGGTTTTTGCCATTGTACCACAGAAGGAGAACTTGAAGGGTCTGGGGACGCCGTTGAGACGCTGCCGGTTTCTCCCGCGAGATAGGCTGCCAGGTCGTCCAGGGAGGCGAAGCCTCGCCGGCGTCCGGCGCCCGGACATTCCAGCGAGGCCCGCCATATTCTGCTGTTGCCATCAGCAGTTTGCCAGAGGCGCAGTAAATACGCGAGATACCGCGACTGCTGTTCCTCTTTTCGCATCCCTATACCCTTCGTGTTACAGGGGTCGCCCCGTTTATCAACGGATCACAAGCGGCAGGAACACGGTAGCGCCGCCGGCATTCTCGCCGAGGATTGTGCCGGTCGCCGTTCCCGTGGCGATGATGGCCCCGCCGGTGGGGGCGTCGAGGTCCAGAAACAACGTCTCGTTCGGTTCTGCTTCTGCATCGGCGTTGAGGGTCACGCTCACGGACTTGAGCGTTTCTCCGGCAGCAAACGAAAGCGTGCCGCTAGTAGCGACGTAGTCGCTGCCGGGGGTAGCGGCGCCAGGGCGTGTGGTGTAGTGCACGGTGACCGGTTGTGTGCTGGGTTTGGATAGGGTCGCGATGAAGACCAGGACGCCCACGCCGCTTTCCGGTTCCGGGGCGGCGCTGTCGGCGACGGCGCATGCCGGTGTGTCGTCATCAGTAATCGTACCCTGCCCGGTCGCGTCGCCAAGGGCGGCATTGCTGGGATTGCTGAGCTGCACGCTGAACGTTTCGTTTCCTTCTCTCAAGTCATCGCCGATGAGATTGACGACGATAGTGCGCGAGGCGACGCCCGGTTCGAAGACTAACTGTCCCTGGGCCGGCGCGAAATCTTCGCCCGCGAGGGCCGCGCCGTTGACGGTCGTATAGTCTACGGTCACGGTTTTCCCGCTGGCGGTGTTGAGTGTGACCACGAAGACAGCCTGCCCGCCGTTCCCAACGTCGCCCTCGGTCGCCGTCTGGTCGTTGATCAGCAACGCCGGCTGCGGGCTGCCGTCGGCGATACTGGCGATGCCTTCGCCATCGGCAATGAAGACCCACTGCGGTTGGTAGAGGCGCATACGGAAGGTTTCCGTATCTTCATTCAGGGCGTCGGCCAGCGCCGGCGCCGAGAGGGTCTTGCTGCTCTGTCCCCGGTTGAACGTCAATGTGCCCGCTACATGCGTGAAGTCTTGCCCGGCTACGGCGGTGATGCCGGTCGTCGAGTAGTGCACGGTGAACGTGATTTGCGCGGGCGTAGAAAGCGTGACGTTGAATGTGGCCGTGCTGCCCTCGACCACGACGGTATCATCGATGGAGAGGTAGGCCGGAATGTGTTCGACCGCGCCGCGATCGCACTCTGCGATGCCATCTGTTCCCCCGTCGATGGGGCGCGCCTGCCCGCGCTGGTCGAAAGGCTCGCAGGCATTGCCGCTCCCGTTGGGTGTTGCCGGATTGCCAAAATCGACCACCAACCCCGCCGCTGCCGCGACCGGGCTATGGCTGAGTGTGGCGCCGCCGTTCAGTTGGAGCGGCCCCACGCCGGCGGCCCATGTTAGGTAACGCGTCAAAAGCCAAAATCCGCCTACGCTGTCATGACTCCCCGTGGCGCCGAAGCCGGTGCACGCGGGAGGCGTCGCGTTATTCGGCTGGGCTTTGTCCCCGACCAGGTTGTAGCCCTGAGAAGTGAACGTTCCCGAACAATCGGCTTTCCCGCGCGGGTAACTGCCTGCGCTCAGGTCCGTATTCTCTGCCACGATCGTGTTCTTGACCTCGCAGGTGAGGAGATTGTAGAGACCGCCGCCGTCGCCGCCGTCGTTATCGCTATCGGCGGTATTGTAAACTACCGTGACGTTATTGAGACGCACGGTTCCCGCCAGGTTGTGGATGCCGCCGCCGTTTCCTTTGGTCTGGTTGCCGGAAACCGTCGTGTTGCGCAGGGTGGTTACGCCGCTCAACACGAAAAGACCGCCGCCGCCGTTGGTCTCGGCGCCCGCCGTGTTGCTGATCACCGCGCTGCTGGTGATGTTGAGGGTCCCCTGGCTATAGAGGCCGCCGCCGCTGCCGCTCGCCGTCTGGTTCTCTTGGATACTGGCCGCGTCCAGGGTCAACGTCGTTCCGCTGTTGACGAGAATGCCGGCGCCGTTGGCGCTGGAAGTGAGATTACCGCCGCGTACGGTCACGCCGACGATGTCCACAGTAGCATTGTTGCGGATTTCGAACACCCGGTCGGCGACTTCGCTCTGGATGAGGGTCACGTTGGCGCCCGCTCCCGTGAGGAGGAGGTCGTCGGTGATGTCGAGGTCGCCGGTCGCGGCAACCGCGTCGCTGCCCGCCAGGGTCAGTGGATACGTTCCGGCAGGCAGTATGATCCTGTTGGCGCCGACGTTGGCGTTGGCCTGCTGGACGGCGGCGCGCAGCGTACATTGCGTCCCGGCGGCGGCGCTGGTATCGCAGATGCCGTCGGTGATGTTGTTGTCCACTGCATCGCCAATCGCATTGACCGTGAAGGTATCGGCGCCGAGAATGCCCAATGGCCCGAAACAGGCCGAGAACTCGGAAGTATTCCCCTGCGAGTCGGTAGCCGTGGCGGTCAGGTAGTGCCCCTGGGTAGAGGCGGCCGCCAACGTCAGGTCGATGTTGGCTTGCCCACTCGCCCCGGTGCTCACAGTTCCCTGTCCCAGGTAGGTCCGGCCCTCGCCATGACCGGCGTCGTCACAGGTGGGATTGCTGTACAGCCGGATGGTGTAGGTTTTGTTCGGCAGGCTATCGAGCATCCCTACCGCGCGGGTGTTGCTGCCCGTGATGCCTGCCAGGGTGATCACCGGGAAGTTCTGTAGTGTGTTGGCGCCGGCGTCGCCATCGCCGCTGTCGTTGAGGGTCACGCCTGCCGGGCTGAGATCGATCCCCAACGTAGTGTTGCTGTGAATGCTGTTGCCAACAATCGCGTGCCGCGCGCCCTGCTCGATGAGGATGCCTTTGCCATTGTAGGCCACCAGGTTGTCCTGCAGCGTGCTCTGGGCGCCGCCTGTGATGCGAATGCCGGTGAGGTTGCCCAGTGGGGTCGCGCCATCCACGCCAACGCCGATCTTGTTGTTGCGCACGATAGCGCCGCTGCCGTTCCAGATATGCAGTCCTGTCGCGCCGTAACTGCCTCCGCCGGAGATCACATTGCCATCGCCGGCGCTGCTCCCGCCGACGGTGGTGTTATCGCCGCCGATCAAAATGCTAACGTCGTAATTGGGCGCCGCTGCATTCCCGGCGGCATCTACGCCCATAGTGTTGCTGCGTATGAGGGTCCGGTTGGCCGTCTCCCGAACCTCGATACCGATCAGATTGCCGTGAATACGATTGGCAGGGCCGATGACATTGTCCGTCCCGCCGACCAGAATGCCCGTGGTGGCGTCCTGGATGGTGTACCCGGAGAGGGTATTCCGGTTGCCCTCTAGCGCCACACCGTATAGCCCGCCGCCAATGGTCGCGCCCGTGGTGGTGTTGATGACGTTATCGGAGCCTTGCAGGTTGATCCCTATCTGATAGCTCTGTATGTCAATGAGCGCCCCATTGTTGCTCAAGGTGTTGTTCTGGCCTTGCACCCAGATGCCGCTGTGGGCGTTGTAGTTCACGGTGTTGCCGGTAATGACGTAGGCGTTGCCGGCCAGGTCCATCCCATCGCGTCCATTCCGAAACACCATATTGTTGCTGAGGGTGGAGGCGCCTCCGGCTTCCATGGCGATGCCATCCTGGCCGTTATACCCGATGGTGTTGGCGCTTATCTGGACGCCGCTGATTCGCGCGATCGAAACGCCGTCGAGGCCGTTTCCCAGGTTCAGGGCGCCGTTCATATTGGTTCCGATGGCATTGTTATGGATTTGATGCGCCAGGGTTCTCGCAAAGTCATACGTGATTCTGACGCCGTAGCTCGATGTGGGACTGCCGCCGATGACATTGTTGAGCACCTGGACGATTGCCGGGCAATCTACCTCGATACCGGCATTGTCATTCGCGATGGAGGCGTTGGCGTTGGCGTTCACGCCGATGTAGTTCCCCTGGATGATGGCGTCGGCGGTAGTATAGCCATGATTGATGATGATGCCTGAGGCGTTGTCGCCGATCAGGTTGCGCCCGGCTGTGGTGTTGTTCCCAATCGTGGTTGCCGCGGCCCCGGCGGCGATAGAGATGCCGGGGGCCCCATTTCCCCAGCCTGCGGCGCCTTCGGGGTTGAGGCCAATGTGGTTCTTGAGAATCAAGGTTCCACTTGTGGCAGTGTCTTCCAACCGGATACCCTGCCCGCGATTGCCTGAGATGATGTTGGCGCCGCCGTTGACGCCGGGAGGAGGGGCAGGATCACCGATCTCGACATTGGTCGCCCCTACTACTTGAATGCCGGTTTGGTTAGTCGCGCCGCTGCCCTCTGTCCCAAACCCGATGTAATTGGCTGGTCCAATCACGTTGCTGTTGCCGCCGGCGACCCGCGCACCGGTTCCGTTGCCGGCGATAATGCTGTTATGAATCCGGTTGGCCCCCGAATTGAGTTCGACGCCCACGCCGGCATTGTTGGGGCCGATCTGGCAATTGCGGATGACATTGCCTCCGGCGAGACTGATCTTGATGACGGGATGGGCCGTGCTGGTGTTGATGAAATCGACGAACGCCAGATCATCAAGCACCGTGTTGTTGGCGCGAATATGAAGCCCAATTCCGGCGGGAAGGTTGCGTCCATCGATGATCTGTCTGGCGTTGGGCCAGACGTCAACCACCCACACGACTTCGGTGATATCCGGCAGCGCCTGATTCGGCCGGATTCTATCGGTGCTCCAGCCCCCCCGGGAGATGTTGAGCTGAATCTCGTCCAGCCCCGCGCTGGCATTGGCCTCCTGGAGCGCCCCGCGCAGGGTGCAGACTTCGACGCCGCTAAAAAGCCGGGTCCGGCATTTGCCATCGCCGGGATTGTCATCCTCGCCATCATTGAGCGACTCGACGACAAAGGTGTGCACGGGGGCTGTGACCACGGCTGTGAGCGCCGGCGTTTCCTCGCTGAGCAGCAACAGATCGTCCAATCCATCCCCATTGAGACGCACCGGCAGGGCTGCGACCGGCGCCGCAGCGGCGCGCAACGTCGCCAGTACGCCGGGGGACGCGACCTGTTCGAGAACGCCGGCAGGATTCAAGCGCCGCCCGTCAGCGTTGAGAATTTCGATTTTTCCGGCGTCTCTGTCTACGATGATCAGGTCGTCGGCCGGCAGGCTTGAAATCTTGGCGGTCAGGAGCTGCGCGGCGTGAGAGGGGGGCGTTTCAAGGACGCGTGAGACGCGCGCTTCTCCATCGTGGTTACATTCCAGAATGTGAACGCGCCCGCCCGCGTCTAGCAGCGCGATTTCGAGCGTTTGCCGGTCGTCGCCCAAGAAATCGCCCAGCGCCAGGGAAAGGGGAGCGAATTCCAGGGGGTGCGTGATCAGCCTGGAGGGGCTTTGCTCCACGATGAATTGATCGCTGCTGTAGAGGATGTGCAGTTCCTGTCCGGCAATGATCGCCAGATCGAAGGGGTAGGCGGCGTCCAGTTGTCCGATTGCCAGGGCTGTGACCGGGGCCGGCAGCGGGTAGCGCGCGGGCGTCGCTGCCAGCGCCCCTTGCGCACCGCTCAACACGAGCAATTCGGCGCCTTCGGGCGTCGTCACCCCGATGGCGAGGTCTGTCAAGCCATCTTGACGTCCGATTTCACCTGCGACCAGCGCCGTGAGCCGGCCCGGCAGCGCTACCATATCCGCAGGCGCGAACTCGCCTGCAGCATTTCCGGTAAACAGCCACAGCGCTTCTCCTGCACGCGCCGCGACGATGAGATCCTGAATACCATCGGCATCGAAGTCGCCGGCGCCGAGGAAATCGGGGGCCTGCGGCGCTTCGATAAGGCGCGCCGGTTCGTGTGCTGCGGCATCTCCGTACATCCCCAGAATACCGCCTGTCGCCGTCGCATATCCGGCGACGAGCACCGGTGTGCCGTCCTGGCGGGGATTCAGGATTGCCAGCGATACCGGCTCCGCTCCTGCCGGTGGGGTGGGCGCCGCCTCGAATCCTTGTATCAACGCCTGCGATGCACTCAGATTGACCCACGGGCCTGCCGCTAGTGCGACGTGCACGTCCGCCGCCTGTGTGCGTGCAGGATGTGAACCGGCGCCCATGCCTGCCGCCAACAGACAGGCCATGATGCCGCCGATAAGCCAACGCATTTTCCTTCTCATGGTTCCCTCCTGATTTCCATAGCGATATCCTCGGGGGTCGCTGTACGGACAATGTCCCGGCGTCCCGGCGATGCTATGGGCGTCCCGGTCATTTCCATACGCGCGGCCCCATTGAGATTCTATGAAAGCGCCGTCAGAAAAACGTCAGAAAGGGAAAGCAGAAGCGCGGCCCACCTTTCCGCCCCATTGAGATGACACGCACCCCACTGGAACCTACGATCGATGGTACAATACCGGGGCACACGTACATATCCTGTATATCTGGCCGGAATGTGATGGTTCAATTAGCCATTAGTCTGTTAGGAACATTCCAGGTTACCCTGGACGGACGGCCTGTCACGGAGTTCGCGACTGATAAAGCGCGTGCTTTGTTGGCTTATCTCGCCGTCGAGCGCCGTCAAACGCACCGCCGGGAGTATCTGGCTGCGCTTCTGTGGCCCGAACAATCGGAGGAACGCGCGCGCCAAAATCTCCGCCAGGGGCTTTCGTATCTCCGCCAGGCCTTGTGTGAGGGCGGGCTGGCTCCTCCCTTTATCTGGGTGGAGCGCAACGAGGTCGGGCTGAACCCGGAAGCCGACGTGTGGCTGGACGTAGCAGAGTTCACGGCCCTGGTAGAAGCAAACGCTGTTCATCGACACCGGGGACAGGCTGCGTGTTTGCCGTGTCTGCGGCGCGCCGAAGCCCGGTTGGCGCTTTATCGCGGCGAATTCCTGGCGGGGTTCATGCTCGCAGATAGTGTACTGTTCGAGGAGTGGTCCATCCTCAAGCGTGAATGGCTGCATATCCAGGCAATCGAGGCGCTCGACCTCCTGGCGGGTTTCTATGAGCGTCGTGGGGATATCGACAAGGCCCAACGGTATGCAGTGCGGTTGGTGCAACTGGAACCCTGGCGCGAGGAGGCCCACCGGCAGCTCATGCGGCTGCTATACCTGACGGGCCAACGCAGCGCCGCGTTGGCGCAATATGAGACGTGCCGCCGCATCTTGCGGGAGGAATTCGACGTCGAACCTGCGGCGGCGACCACACACCTGTTTTCCCAGATCAAGGCGGAAGCCCCCGGCGCCGGCGCGGGGGCGACCCCGCCTTGCCGGCTTCCCGCACCGGGCACGCCCTTTGTGGGGCGCGAGGCCGAACGCGCAGAATTGACCGCGCTGCTTGCCGATCCGGATTGCCGTCTGGCGACCCTGGTGGGGCCAGGCGGCATCGGCAAGACGCGCCTGGCGCTTCAGGTTGCCGGGGAACACGCGGGACTCTATCCCGATGGCGTGTTCTGGATTGCCTGTGATACTGTGAGCGCCACTGCCTGGCTGGTTCCCACCGTCGCACAGGTGCTTGGACTCAGTCTTCACGGTAGGGCGGCGCCTCAAGTTCAGCTGGTGAACTATCTGGAAGAAAAAACGCTGCTTCTCGTGCTTGATAGCGTTGAGCATTTACCGGACATGGCCTCGCTGGTGGAGGCCATCTTGCACAGCAGTCCGGGCGTCGCTTTGCTGATCACATCTCGAGAACGGCTTGCCCTGCGTGAGGAGTCTGTTTTCGCGCTGGAAGGTCTGGTCTTTCCTGACCGGGTCGAAACCCCTGGCAGCATGCAGGCAGAGGCCGTGACGTTCTTCGTGGCGTATGGGCGACGGGTAGACCGGAAACTTGCCATCGATGCTGCAAGCGCCGCGGCCATCGTGGAGATTTGCCGTCTGGTGGAGGGCATGCCCCTGGCGTTGGAACTGGCTGCTGCCTGGCTGCCTCAACTGACCTGCACTGAGGTCGCGCACAGATTGCGCGCCGGGTTGGATGTGCTGGAAAGCTCGCTGCACAATCGCCCTGATCGCCGCCGTAGCGTGCGTGCGACGTTCGAATACTCGTGGGCGTTGCTGCCGGAAGCGGAGCGCGAGTGTTTTGCCTGTCTATCCGTCTTTCGCGGCGGATTCGAGACGGAAGCGGCTTCCAGGATTGCGGGAGTCGATCCCGACCTGCTGCCGGCCCTGGTCGCGAAATCTCTGGTGCGACGCCTACCGGGCGGACGTTACCAGATGCACGGCCTGTTGCAGTCGTTCGCTGCTGAGAAACTGATCTCCCTGCGGGGGAGCGAGGATGGCGTTGCCGGACGGCACGCTGCCTACTACATGACGCTGCTGCAAGCTCAGGAACCGGACCTCAAAGGGGCGGGACAAACTGCTGCGTTGGCGCGCCTCACGACAGAGATGCCTAACGTTCGCCGCGCCTGGGAATGGGCGGTGGTCAAGGTGGAGTCCGGAGACGTTCCGGCCCTGGAATGGTTGCGACGGGGCCTGGAAAGTCTCTCCCTGGTGTTCACGCTGCGCAGCTGGTATCATGAGGGGGCGGCGACGTTCGCCCGGGCTGCGGAAGCGGTAGGGGATCGCGATGGTGTGCTGTTGGGGGCGCTGCTGGCGCACCAGGCGCGTTGCCTGGAATTCACGGCGCCCACCGAAGAAGCGATCGCGTTGTATCAACGCAGTCTGGCAGGATTGCAGGCCCTGGGCGCGGAACTTGACGCTGCGCTTCCCCTGTACGGATTAGGGTACATGGCGCATCTCGAAGGGGATTACCACACTGCGCGAATCTATCTATTGGCAAGCCTTGCGCCTTACGAAGCCGCCGGCGACCGGTGGGGGGCGGCAAATGCGTTGAGCGGCCTTTGCCTGTGTCTGCGCCGCCAGGGCGATTTCGCGGAAGCCCTGAACTACGGCCTGCAAAGCCTCGCCATCCGCCGTGAGCTTGGAGACCGGCGCGGGATTGCTTCCTCGCAGAACAACCTGGGCCTGGTGTGGTGCGCTCAGGGCGCGTACGAGGCGGCCGAGGGGGCGCTTTGCGAGTCGGTAGATATCTGCCGCGAGATCGGGCATCCGGTGGGATCGGCAAACGCGCTCACCAGTTTGACCCACGTGGCGTTGAGCCGTGGCGACCGGCCAGGCGCGATACGCTATCAGCAAGCGGCCCTGGATCTGTTTCACGAGGTGGGCGACCTGTGGGGCGTGGCAATTGCCTACAACAACCTGGGGCAGATCGTCCTGGAAAGCGGCGATGCGATTCGGGCCGGGACGCTGCTGCGTGAAGCGGTGGCGCTCTATCGCCGGCTCGGCATCAAATCCGGTCTCTCGAATGCTTTGAGCAACCTGGCGTGGGCTTGTCAGGTTCTGGAGGCGTGGGATGAAGCCGCTTGTTATCTGTATGAAGCGTTGTCTCTGGCTGTGGAGAGCGGCGAATTGCCTTTCGGCCTGGAGATTCTCGTCAGGGTGGCCAGTCTCTGGACGCAGCGGGATGACATACTGCGCGCCTTGAAGATCTCGGTTTTCGTCCTCAAGCATCCGGCATTGTTGGAAGAGACGCGGCGAACGGTGTTGGATCTGTTGCTGCGACAGCGCGCCCAGGTATCGCCCGAACGTACCGCAGCCGTCGAGATTCAGGCGTCACAACTGGATTTCCAAACGATTGCACAAGAGACGCTTACAGTCCTGGCGCACTCTCTCCATCCTTCCTGCTCCGTTTTCCTTTCTGCAACACCCCATTGACCCGGCGTTCAGAAACCTTTATAATGAAAGTAACATCGTTATCCCTTCACCCATGCAACGCTGAATCTATTCGTTTCACTCCCATCGATCGACACTGGCAGACCGCAATCGACCTCAGGAAAGGAGGGTGTCATGAGTGCGAAAGGCCGGTTGTTTAGAGGATGGATGTTGTTGACCTTGTTGTCCCTTCTGGCGGGAGCTCCCTTTGCCGAACGCGAGCCTACCCTGGCGGCCTCCCAACCGGCGGCGATTCCCAAAGTGGCCTCGAATCTGGGACTGTTGCTGACGTGGCATCGCAACGGGATGGCGGCTGCGCCCGATTCCGAATTGGCGCGCGAACTGGCCAAGATCGCCGAAACCGGGCAGGTGCAGGTCAGTGTGCGCTTCACGCGGGTGCTTTCTTTTGCTGAGCGCCGCCAGCTCGAGGCCCTGGGCGTCGTGTTCGAGCGCGTTGCCGGCGAACTGGCGCATTTAGATCGCTTCTATGGGCTTCACGTCCCCATCGACGCCATGGAGCGCCTGGCAGCCTATCCCCTGGTGGAGTGGATCGAGGCGGTCTGGCAGCCGGTTACGCTCTCGCCGCTGGATCTGAGCGTGACCTACAATGCGGC
>JAFGNR010000059.1 GCA_016926915.1 Anaerolineae bacterium | reverse complement strand
GTGACCTGCTCAGGTACGAGTTGGGGATTGGCGCGCAGATAATCCAGTGTATCGCTGACTACATTAACGGTATTCCACTCATATCCACCGTGGATGGCTCCGATGATCGCGCGAGCAGAAGGGCCATAACCCAGACGGTAAGCCAATAGCGGATTGCCGTTGAAAGACGTACCATATGTAATCGGTCCTTCAAAAAACGGGGGAAGCGGCGTCGGGGTAGCAGTTGGTTCGGGTATGCCGGTAGGAGAAGGTACAGGCTCTGGCTCCTGCGGAAACGCTGTTGGAGTTGCCGTTGGTAGGCTATCATCGATTTGTTCGGCAACTGCCGGTTCGGTGACAGTCGGAGATTCCGGCGTGGCAGTATCATCCGGCGGTACGAACGCGCGGCTTAGAATCCCCAGGATACCGCCGGCCAACATGATAACGATCGCCAGAACGCCAAGCAACACGGCATTTTGCCTGGCGAAATCCCGCAGCGCGGTCGTTCCTCGTTTATCTTCGTGATTCACCATTTCGATAATCCCACAATCTTCTCAGTTTCACCGAGGGCGCCAATCCCTCTGCGCTGCGGTTCTACATCCATCTCTGCAACGCTATTGCGCAATCTCATACAGCGCCTGCACCGTGATATCCAGCAACGTGCGGCTTCCTGACACCCGCGTCGATGGGCTTTGCGAGGCCGGAATGACAATGTCCAGAGCTGGCATACCTTGTTCTTCGCACCATGTCACCGCTTCCCCCGACGTCACATACTCCGCCCATGATTCCTCGATATCGTAGCCGGTAATACCCGCGTAGGTACGCGCCAATTGCAGGGCGCTGTTGCCCCCCGGATAGATCTCGCCCTTGGTCCGGTTCACCGAAGAGTGCAAAATCACTATCCGGAGTTCTCGGGCGCTTGACGCAATATCATAGAGAAAATCGCGTAACGCGCGAGTTTCGGGCTCCGAGAAAGGACTTGACCCACCGGCCCCGGCCTTTCCACTGGGATAACCGGGAACTGCAGCATTGGAGCGCCAATCACGAGTATCCCAATTGCGGTTCAAGTCGACGTCGTGTGCATTATAGCGCGAGTTATTCGCATTCCCGTCCGGATTGATGGAACCAATAACATAGAACGCCATATCCTGAGGGATTTCCGTGAGATGGCCCTGGAAATAGGAGGCCAGTGAATTTGCCAGATTCAGTGTAGGCGCCTGATCGCCCTGAATACTCCCGATCACGACGACCGCCGCGCCGCCCTCATAGCCGGCACACAACATGGAAAGATCCCGCCCCTGGACAGAGCGACCAATAGAATACCAGGTCACACGGGCAGGCGGCGGCGTCGGGGACGGTTCTGTGGTTGGCGGTTGGGTAGTTGGCGGCTCTGTAACCGGCGGTTCCGTCTGGGACGGGTCGGTGGGCAGAGGCTCCTCCGGCGTATGCGGCGCTTCGGTCAGGATCGGGGGTTCCTCAACACTGGTGGGCGCCTCTGTCGTCAAGTCCTGGACTGGCGGCGCGGCCGTCGTTGCCTCTCCCGTGATCGCCGCGAGGATTTCCGGGAACCGGAACGCGATCACAGCACACGACACCAACAGCACCAGGCCGACAATCGCCCCACCAATCCAGAACCACTTGCGGCGTGTCGTCTGGGTCTGCGAACGATCATTCCCACCCGGCCATCCCCCCGGCAACGGACTCGAAATTGGTTGGCCCACCACTGTGGGCG
Source organism: Anaerolineae bacterium (assembly GCA_016926915.1). Lineage (GTDB taxonomy): Bacteria > Chloroflexota > Anaerolineae > B4-G1 > SLSP01 > JAFGNR01. The sequence goes on along the minus strand of JAFGNR010000059.1, from coordinate 1,455 downwards.
CCATGCCGCCCGGAGGAATCGCCCAGGTCTGGCCCATCCCCTGTGGAGACTGCGCCGGGGTTAGCAGAGCTTGCCGCATCTGGGCAACAGTCCAAAACCGCAGTTCAGGCTGTAATTGCGTCGCCTTTCGAATAGCATCCGCGATGTGGGAAGGCACACCGGCCCACAACGATTGAGGGTCCGGCAAAGGAAACGGTGTGGCCGCCATAGCCGGGTTGAATCCCGTGATCAGTTCCAGCAACAGCGCCCCAAGGCTGTAGATGTCGGTTCGCGGATCGCTCTGGCCCATGCCGCCGTACTGTTCAGGCGCCGCGTATCCCGGCGTCCCCAGATTGATGGTGTCGCGCGCGCGCCCCTGCTTGAAGAATCGCGCGATCCCGAAATCGATGAGTTTGACCTCACCTTGCGGCGTAATCATGACGTTTCCCGGCTTGAGATCTCGGAAAATAACCGGAGGGTTCTGCTCGTGAAGATAGGTCAACACATCGCACAACTGGAATACAATATTGAGCGCCTGCTCGATAGGAAAACGATGCCCTCGCGATCTCTCCACAAATTCCTGTAAGGTCTCTCCGTGTACGTACTCCATGACCAGATACCACTTTCCTTGCTCCGGAAAGAAGTCGGTCACGTTGGTAAGGCCCGGATGTTTCAGATTGGCTAACATCTGTGCTTCTTGCCGAAAGGCCTGAATTGCCCAGTTGCGATCCTGGGCCGGAATGTCGGCAGGCGACATCTCCTTGATAGCGCAATACCGTCCCGCGAGGCGTGTGTCCTCCACGAGATAGACCTTGCCCATACCACCGCCGCCCAGCGCTTTGGAGATCCGGTAGCGTCCATTCTGAAGTAGCGTACCCTCAGAGGTCATGGGTTTTTCCTTCCATGGTACAGATTATGGCGCCCAATCAGGCCAGGAATCATCCGCGTTATTGAACGTCAGCTGCGTCAACGCGCCAGTATTCAAATCCAACACGTAGATCTCGCCATCCCCATCACGATCAGACGTGAATGCCAGGCGGCTCCCATCCGGCGACCAGGCCGGGCCCCAATCAGCCGCCGCGTGTGTCGTCATCCGTTGCAAACCGACGCCTCCGGCATCCATGATATAGATCTCGCCATTGCCGTCACGATAGGAATGAAATGCAATACGCTGTCCATCCGGCGACCAGGCCGGGAAAGAATCCTGGGCCGAATGCCCTGTCAGGTTCCGCAGATTCGAGCCATCGACATCCATGACCCAGATGTCCCAGTTCCCCGACCGTTCCGAAACAAATGCCAGCCGCGTTCCATCCGGCGACCAGGCCGGCATCCGGTCATGGGCCGGGTCGTCCGTCAGCTGCTGTTCGCTCAAGTCAAAGACATTGACTGTGTAGAGGTCCCAATTCCCATTTCGATTCGTCTTGAAAGCGATCCACAAACCGTCGGGAGACCAGGAGGGGCTATCTTCGTCGGCCG
>JAFGNR010000058.1 GCA_016926915.1 Anaerolineae bacterium | reverse complement strand
TCCGGGGCTTTTCTTTAGGCAGGAACCGGGTCGGTTCAAGTCTTCGGGATGCTGTTTTGGAACGCCATCCTTGACCTTAAGGCTGTCGGTGTTACACTCTTTGGCGTTTCGTTGGTCAGTTCAGGTTTGTATTGGAGAGTTGGTGGCGGTTAAACTGCGTTCTCGGGTCGTACTGTGGTTCATGATCATGGGGGTGGTCATATCCTTCTCGGGATGTCAGAATTCCGCTTCTGGCGGAACTCCTGTCGCCATCTCCGTATCTCCCCTCCCTACGGCCACTGTCCGGCTCATTCCCACCTGGACTCCAACGCCTACGTTCACGCCAACGCCTACACCGACGGTTACCCCTACACCGACGCCTACACCAACGCCTACACCTTACAAATGTCCTGAACGCAGAGGAGAGACCTTGGAGTCGTCTTTCAACAGTGCGGCAATGTATGGTGAGGAGATCCGATACCTGGTCCATCTCCCGCCGTGCTATGAGTACTATGCCGACAAGGCATTCCCGGTGCTATTCTTGCTACATGGCTGGCCTCTCAATCATACCCATTGGCAGGCTCTCGGGATCACCGAAATCGCAGATGAGTGGTTCGATCAACAATTGATCGGGCCCCTGGTCATCGTGCTGCCAGGAGCGATCAACACGGAGGGGGGGTACGTGCATTCGAGTGGGGGGGATAACTCATTCGAGGGGATGCTGGTGAATGAGCTCTTGCCGAAAATTGAATCGATGTATCGTATCTGGGAGATGCCGGAAGGACGGGCAATTGGCGGCATATCGCGCGGCGGCGTCTGGGCCTTGGAAATCGGCCTTCACAATCCAGACCTATTTGGTATCATCGGGGGGCATAGTCCCGCTCTATCCTTGAACAATCCCTATCCGGCCTATGATCCCTACTTCCTCGCGGAATCTGGCGCGCCAGGACAGCGGATCTATCTGGATGCAGGGGATGCCGATTGGGCTCGCACCGGTACTATGCGGTTATTGAACGTGCTTGAGCAGTCAAGCGCTGACGTAACGTATCAGCTTCATGAGGGTGCGCATGTCGATGATTTGTGGCGTCTCGGATTGCCCGACTATCTGCGCTTCTATACGCGCACCTGGCCGCAATCTCCAGACGTGCTCCCCATTTGGGCGCCAGATCCCAGCTTGCTAGAGCTGGACGACGATTTGGCAGTTCCCTGAACGGCTTCTTCCACGACCAAACGCCACGGGGCCGAGACTTTCCTCTCGGCCCCGTGTGTATTTGGAGCTACCCCTGTCCCCAGAGCCGCAGAAGAGCTGCGATTTCGTAGGGGGGTACCTTGTCTTTCTGATCTACCAGTGAGCTGAGCGCCTGGGTTGCCTTGGTAATGGCCTTACGACTTCCCGGCTCATCCATGGCGATCAAGGTCTGCCACAAGATGGAAAGTAGCGCGATCAACGTATCGAACGAGGGATAGCCAGATGCAGTTTGCGACGGGGCGGCAAAGCTGGTCTCCGCTTGACGCGCGGGCATGAGGGTGGGGCTGGTTGTCAATGCCACGGTCCGTAAGCCATGTTCTTGCGCCGTGCTCAAGATATAGCCTACCTCTGCATCCAGTTCCAGACCCAGAGAAATGGCAAACACGAGGTCGCCTTCTTCGACATCGTCAAGCGTCAGGGCCGACTGTGTGGCGTCCGCGCGTATGGCAACCGCTTCCAGTCCTATCAGCCCCAGGTAAGTTACCCAGAGTGCGGCAATGCCGAAGCCATCTCCTTTGCTCACCACGATGATGCGGGTGGCATCTCGCAAGGTTTGTGCAATGGCGGCGATATTGTCGGCGTCGACTTTGAGACTCAGAATACGATCGCTGAGCTCATCTGTATATCTTGCGACGTGCTTGGCCAGTCCCTCTGCTTCAGGGAGGCCCTTTTGATAGCGTAGGGCCAGCTGGTTATTGACGTAGCGCTTGATTTCGCGCGAAAGTTCGCGGAACCCTGAGTATCCGATTTCCTGGGAGAAACGCACGACGGTAGCCGGATCTACATTGACTCTGCGCGAAAGCTCAGTCGCCGTCAGGAAGCCCACGTCAAGGGTGTTCTCCAGGATGAAATCGGCCAGCGCTCTGAAACGAGGGGAAAGCTCTTCGTATCTGTCTTGAATGCGTTCTCGAAACATCATCTACCTCCTGATCTGGTGAATTCCATTGTGGAAATCACGGTGTGATATCGGCAATTTTGAGTGTTCTGTGCTACTGCATCCTAATGATACTAATCACCATATGGATTGTCAATACTCAATTTTCTTGTTAATGATTTCGTAACAAATTTGTTCATCTATTGGAGAAGATGAGAAACGCCTACTGGGCCGATTTCGAAAGTTTGTCTTTTCTGTCATCCGTTGTATCATAGTCCCATTATGGAAAGATCGGTATACATCGCACCTTCTATCTTGTCAGCAGACTTCGCGCGTCTGGGGGAAGATGTGCACCGGGCAGAAGCGGCCGGTGCAGACCTTATCCACGTAGACGTTATGGATGGTCATTTCGTCCCCAATATCACCCTGGGGCCGTTGGTTGTGCGCGCGGTTCGGCGTGTGACGTCACTACCGCTGTGTGTGCACCTGATGATCTCGACGCCGGAGCGCTACCTGGGTGCTTTTGTAGAAGCGGGGGCAGCGTATCTTACCGTTCATCCCGAAGCTACGATTCATCTCCATCGTACCTTACAGGAGATTCGCGCTCATGGCGTGCGGGCTGGCGTGGCGTTGAATCCAGCGACCGGGGAAGAGGCGCTTTCCTATGTTTTGCCGCTGGTTGATTTGGTGTTGGTGATGACCGTGAATCCTGGCTTTGGCGGGCAAGTTTTCCTTCCCGAGATGCTTCCCAAGATCCGCCGCGTACGGAAAATGTTGGATGAGGCGAACAGCAGTGCCCGGATTGCCGTCGATGGCGGTATTGCTCCTGATACGGTCGGTGCAGTCGTTGCTGCTGGCGCCGATACGCTCGTCGCCGGTTCGGCGATTTTCAATGTAGAGGAAGGTGTCGAGCGCGCCGTCCAGAATCTCAGGCGGGCGGCCGTCTCTTCATGAATCACGGTTGGGGAATAACAAATCGGCCCCGTGCAAGACGGGGCCGATTTCTGGAGTATAATGAACTTAACCCTTCTGACTTCGGGTCAACGTCCGCAAACAGCGAGTACAAATATGCAGGCGTTGCCACTTTCCATCAACTAACACACGCTTGTGCTGAATGTTGGGCCGGAACATGCGGTTGGTGGCAACCTTGGAGTGGCTGACATTGTGCCCAAAGGCCGGACCCTTACCGCAGATATCACATTTTGCCATAGTTTCACCTCTACAATCTCGATGACAGATGCAATCATACCACAAAGGGGAAAAGACGCAACCAGGAGGAGTTCGCATGAGTGAAAGCAGGCAGGCCCGAGGGCGGATCGAAGTATCCCCGACCGCTATTGCTTCGATTGTCAATGAAGCAGTGCAAACGTGTTACGGTGTCGTTGGGACTGTGCCGAAAAACCTGGCTACAGGTCTCGCGGACATGCTTTCTACAGATCGTAAACGAGGTGTGGAAATTCATGTTCGTAATCACAAGATTCAAATCGACGTCTATGTCGTGGTAGAATACGGGACACGAATCGCAGCAGTAGCCCACAGCGTCAAGCATGTGGTCCGTTACCGTGTGGAGAAGGCACTTGAGATGCCGGTCGAGGCGGTGAACGTGCACGTGCAGGCGCTCCGTGTGAGCGATATCGACTGAGGAGGCCAATATCGTGGGAAACCTGGAAGATTCCAGTAGTTATTCGCATTTGGATGGCCAGGAGCTACGTGCCATGGTCGGTGCGGCGTTGTCATGGTTGCGCCGCCATCAAGCAGCCATCAATGCGCTTAACGTCTTTCCTGTACCTGATGGGGATACAGGAACCAATATGACGTTGACCATGACGTCAGCCTGGCAAGAAGTTGAACCGCAGCGTGAAGACAGCGTCGGAAAAATCGCCGCGATGATTGCGCATGGCGCCTTGATGGGGGCGCGCGGCAACTCGGGAGTCATTCTTTCCCAGATCTGGCGTGGTTTTGCCCGTAGCCTCGATACGAAAACCCGGATGGATGCTGGGGATCTTGCTGAGGCAATGCAACAGGCTGCGGATACAGCCTACAAAGGGGTCGTCAAACCTGTCGAGGGAACCATCTTGACGGTGATTCGTGAGACCGCCGAGGAAGCCCAACTGGCGGCGCACGAAACCCAGGATCTGGAAATGATGTTCGAACGCATGCTCCAGCGTGCCAGGAAAGCCGAAGCGCGCACCCCGGCGTTATTGCCTGTCTTGCGCCAGGCCGGTGTGGTCGATTCCGGTGGCCAGGGGTTGGTCGTGATTCTAGAAGGGATGTGGCGCCATATGAAAGGCATGCCCGTTGTGGAAAGCGAACGGCTGGCCCAGGTCGTTGACTTGGCGACGGCCGTGGATCATCCGCATCCTGATATGACCTTAGATGCGTTGCATTTCGATAGCAATTATCCTTATGATGTTCAGTTCATTATTGCAGGATACGATCTTGACGTTGATGCAATTCGCCAGAGAATCGAAGCGATGGGGGATTGTCCACTGGTGGTGGGGGATTCCCGTGCAGTGAAAGTCCATGTGCACGTTTCCGACCCGGGGGCGCCGATCAGTTTTGGTGTCCTCTGTGGCTCCTTGAGTGATGTCGTTGTCGAGAACATGCAGGATCAATATCAGGAGTTCATTGCGGGACGCGATGCGCATCCGGTGATGGGGCCCGGAATCGAGGTCCCGGTTGCCTTCGTGCAGGCCGAGCCCCAGCTGATTGGCGTGGTGGTCGTAGCTGCCGGTGAAGGAATGGAGCAGGTTCTGCAAAGTCTGGGTGCGACGGTGGTTGTGGAAGGCGGACAAACAATGAATCCCAGCACAGCCGATATTCTCAAGGCGCTAGATCAGTTGACGACTAGTAAGGCGATCATCTTGCCTAACAACAAGAACATCATTATGGCTGCTGAGCAGGCTGCGGAAATGAGCGACTTGGAAGTCGCTGTGGTTCCAACGCGGAGCGTACCTCAAGGTATCGGGGCGTTGCTCGCGCTGGATCAACAGGCTACACTCGATGGGAATGTGGCCGCCATGGTGCGGTCTGCCAGCGAAGTTATGACGGGCGAGGTTACACGCGCCGTCCGTGATGTCAACCTGAATGGGATTACCGTACATCAGGGAGATGTAATTGGCCTCCTAGATGGCATCTTGGTTTCGGCAGCTGCATCATTCGCCGCAGTGGTCCGCGATCTGATTGGGAAAGCGGATATTGATGACCGTGAGTTGGTCACTTTGTACTATGGCGAGGGAGTTGCTGAAGGTGAGGCTGCTGACCTGGCAGATGAATTGACCGCAGCGTACCCATCTTTGGAATTCGAAGTTATCTTCGGCGGGCAACCGCATTATCCTTATCTTCTTTCAATTGAGTGAGGGACCGGTAGTGAACCACGTTCAACTTATCACCGATGGTACTGCCTATTTACCTTCTGAACGTCTGCGGGATCTGGGCGTCATTGCTTTACCTGTTGTGGCACAGGCTGGCGGCAAAACCTTCATGTATGATCAGCAGACGAGCGGAAATGTCGACCTGCTGCGCGAAGTTACCGAAAGCCGCGCCCCGGTGAAGATTGTTGGGCCATCGCCCGATGACTTCAGGGCAGTCTACGAGCGGACTTTGTACCGTACAAACAGGATGCTGGTGATTCTCTCTTCGAGTCACTTGAGCCCCATTATGCGCAACGCACGTATCGCGGCGCGTGACTTCATGGGGCGTTGTGATATCACAGTTCTTGATTCTCAGACGGTCTCCGTGGGGCTGGGGCTACTTGTCGAGCGCGCCGGACAGCTCTTGAAGGAGGGCGCCTTGCCCTTGCCGGAGATTGTGCGCCGGGTGCGTGGGATGATTCCCCGTATTTACGTTGTTACGATCACCCACACACTTGATTATCTTTATCGAAGCCGCAAGCTTAGTGCCACACAGGCGATCCTTGGTTCGATGTTGAATATTCACCCATTCCTGGTGGTTGAAGATGGCGATGTTATTCCTCAAGAGAAGAGCCGCACGGGCGATAAGGCTTCGGATAAGCTCATCGAGTTCGCCTCTGAATTCTCTCGCATCGAAGAGCTGGTTATCTTTCGAAGTGAGGGGGCGGAGGCTGAGGCCGAAGCCCAAAATCTGCGGAACCGGTTGGAACAAATATTGCCTAACCGGGACTTCCCGATGATTACGTATGATCCTATCTTGACGTCCCATATCGGCCCAGACGGTCTGGGGATGGTGATCTACGAGAAAACCTGGCGCTGATTCAAGCGTAGTATGAGGATGTTCGCGTATTGCCGGGGGAGGTTCGCCGTTTTTGCCTTATGATCTGGACGTGACAATGCGTGAGCGACTCACCGGGTCGTACTCTCTCTATCACGGTTCTGGAGCGTGGCATGGGCCATCGAATAGGTATCATCACCGACAGCGTCGCTGATCTGCCAGCAGTGGTGGTCGAGGCGCTGGATGTCAAGGTAGTTCCGATCCATCTACTTGTGGATGGCCAGAGCTATCGCGGCAATGAGTCATCATTGGATCGGCAGCAGTTCCAACGTAGCCTCAGACGATCCACTTCGCCGCCTCAGACTGCAGCGCCATCTTATCAGGAGTTTATCCTGGCGTATCAGGCCTTGGCTGAAAGCGGGGTAGAGGCGATAGTTGGTTTGTTTGTAGCTTCGCAACTCAGCAGCATCTTTAATCAGGCGCGCTATGCCGCCGAGTTATTCCAGGATGTTCCCGTGCGCATTCTCGAAACCGGACAGGTATCGATGGGGGTGGGGTGGCAGGTTGTGGCGATCTCGGAGGCCGTGAAACGGGGAGCTGCCCTTCCCGAGATTGAGGCGCTTGCTCATGGTGTAAAGCGCCGCACCCACGTAGTGGGGGTATTGGGGAGTCTGGAGCACCTGCGGCGCAGCGGGCGTGTGGGATGGGCGCAGGCCACGGTTGGGGACTTGCTGCAAATCAAGCCGGTCATCGAGTTCTACGGAGGTGAAGCCCGGCTTCTGAATCGCGTTCGTACGCAGCGCCGCGGCGTCACCTGGCTGATAGAATGGGTACGTAAGGTCGCTCCCGTGGAACGTCTGGCGCTCCTCCACACCGGTATGGAGCCTGGGACATTGAATCCTATCAAAGCGGCGTTACAGATGTGTGTTGCGAATGGTGAGGTCTGGGTTGTGGAAGCGGGCCCTGTTTTCCTGGCACATATCGGGCCGACGGGTATTGGCGTCGCGGTTGTGTGCGGTGAGAATAAGGGCGCGTAGAACCAGCTACAGCAAATGGAGATGAAATGACGAATCCTTTAGAGACTTTGCGGAAAATGTTGGCATTGGAAGCGCACGACTACGCCTTCCAGGACAAAGCGGTTGCCGGCGGTTTGGCGCGTTACGCGGACACATGGAAGAAACAGGCATTGCCGATTTTCGGAGATGAAGACTGGGTGGAAGATATCACACACCGCCTACGGGCCTATAGCGCACTGCAACCCGAGGGTCGCGAACAGGCCATGACCGTACTGCTGGAAGTGCTTGACAATCCGCCGCGAACCGGTGTTGCCCCGTCTGTTCCTGAACCTCCCTCTCTCCCTTCCCCGCCGGCTGCGGAACGCAATCAGCAAGGGATGGGGCTGCAAGCTTCGGTCACGCTTCTATCCGGTGTAGGGAGTAAACGGGCTGTATTGTTGGAAAAACTTGGGGTGACCACGATGCAGCAATTGCTCTACTTCTACCCCCGCCGCTATGAGGACTATTCCAAACTCAAGACGATTGACCAGTTGCAATATGGCGAACAGGTTAGTGTCATGGGGACTGTGTGGGAGGCTGGGGGACGTCAAACGCGAGGTGGTCGGTATCTGTTCCAGGCAATTCTGTCAGATGCTACGGGGACGTTGTCGATCACCTGGTTCAATCAGCGGTATCTGGAGGGCCGGATCAAGCCGGGCATGCAGATTGTCGTGAGTGGCAAGGTCGATGAGTATCTGGGCCGCCTTACGATGAATTCTCCTGAATGGGAGCCTCTCGGACGGCAAGAACTCGACACAGCGCGTATCGTTCCCATCTATCCCAGTACGGAGGGACTCACCCAGCGTTGGATGCGCCAGGTCGTGAAACGTGCACTGTCGGCGTGGGCTGCCCGTATTCCTGATCCCCTACCTTCACGTATGATTCGCGAGCATCAGCTGCTGCCGCTTCATCGCGCCTTGTGGGGGATTCACCTCCCGGACAATGAAGAGCATCTCCGGGCTGCGCGCCGGCGGTTGGCGTTCGAGGAAGCGCTTTATCTGCAGATCGGTTTATTGCTCCAGAGGCGCCACTGGAAATCTCGTCCTGGGCACTCCATTCATATCGCCGGCGAACAACTGGATCAGATTTTGGAAACGCTGCCGTATACCCTGACCGGTGCACAGCAGCGGTCCCTGGAAGAGATTCTACGTGACATGGAAGCCGCCGAGCCCATGAACCGCTTGCTTCAGGGAGATGTCGGCTCTGGAAAGACGGTGGTGGCAGCTGTGGCCATGGCATCTGCCTCGGCGACGGGGCGCCAGGCTGCCTTGATGGCGCCCACGGAGATTCTGGCCGAACAGCACTTCGCGAGTCTTTCGAAACTGTTTGCGCTCTTCCCTGAACCAAGGCCGAATCTGCGGTTGCTGACAGGCAGCGCGACTCCCGCAGAACGTGAGGAGCTGTATGCAGCACTGGCAGATGGCTCTGTGCAGCTCGTTGTTGGAACCCATGCCCTGATACAAGAGCAGGTGGTGTTCAGCGACCTGGGGCTGGTCGTGATCGATGAGCAACATCGTTTCGGTGTGGAGCAGCGCGGCGCTTTACGACAAAAGGGATACAATCCTCATCTTCTGGTGATGACAGCCACACCGATTCCACGCTCCCTGGAGCTGACGATCTGGGGACATGTGGACGTCTCAGTCCTGGATGAGATGCCGCCGGGACGACAACCGATTGAAACGCGAGTTCTCTATTCACGGGAGCGCGAGCGCGCCTATGCCTTCATTCGGCATCAGGTGGAGTTGGGGCGTCAGGCTTTCATCATCTATCCTCTCGTCGAAAACTCGGAGAAGATTGAGGCTCGTGCTGCCGTAGATGAGCATGAACGTCTCCAGAAAGAGATTTTCCCTGACTTGAAGGTGGGGTTGCTACACGGTCGTATGCGTTCCGCTGACAAGGATGCGACGATGAACGCTTTCGCACGTGGAGAAGTGGCTATTCTGGTTGCTACTTCGGTCGTCGAGGTGGGAATTGATGTACCCAATGCGACGGTGATGCTCATTGATGGCGCCGAGCGTTTCGGGCTGGCGCAATTACATCAGTTCCGGGGACGGGTTGGGCGAGGGGCGCACCAGTCGTATTGTCTGTTGTTGGCTGGCGCGACGACCGGGGACAGTGCAGAACGACTCAAGGCGATGGAGGAGACCACCGACGGCTTTGTGTTGGCCGAAAAGGATCTGGAGATGCGCGGTCCCGGACAGTTCCTGGGGACGCAGCAGAGCGGTTTCCCGGATTTGCCTTTGGTTGGCCTTGCTGATACGCGGCTGCTTCACGAAGTGCGGCAGGTGGCAGAGAATCTGTTGCAAGTAGATCCTGATCTGGCTCATGAAGAGCATACGGCCCTGGCCCGGCGCATGACAGAATTCTGGGAAGAGAAAGGTGAATTGAGTTAACCATGACAAAGACGGCGGTTTACCCGGGATCTTTCGACCCGATACACTTAGGGCACGTAGATATCACTCAGCGGTCCGCTTCACTATTTGATCGTGTCATTGTTGCGGTGTACAATCGCCCTAATAAGCGCTTGATGTTTACATCAGAGCAGCGGGTAGCTCTGGCGCGTGAGGCGTTGCAGGACTTCCCTAACGTCGAGGTCTGTCTTTATGGCGACTTGACCGTCGCTTTTGCCCGGCAAATCGGGGCCAGCGTATTGGTGCGGGGATTACGTGTGATATCCGATTTCGAGTTGGAATATCAAATGGCGCTGACCAACAACCAATTAGATCCCAACATCGAGACCGTCTGTTTGATGACCCACAAGGATTACGCGTTCCTTACTTCCAGCATCGTAAAGGAAATCACACTTCTAGGAGGGGATGCCTCGGCGTTGGTCCCGCCGAATGTCGCGTCTGCATTGCGCGCACTTCGAGAAAGCCTGCCGGATCCGGTTGACTTCACTCCTGGGGTCTCGGTGCGCGATTGAGCGCCGTGTATGAGAGGCCTTGAGCGATGTCTATGGGTACAAATGTCTGACGTTTGCCGGTGATATTGACGGCCGGGTATTGAGCGCCTGAGAGCCATGTGAGGAGGCGGCTAATGGACATTGAGTTCTTGATCGAACGTTTGGAGGACTTTCTCGTAAAGGAAAGCCCCAAAATTCCCCTGTCCGGCAACCGCGCTGTCAATGAAGAGGCGGCGCGAACCCACCTGGCGCAGCTGCGTACCGCGATACCAGACGAGATCGCGCGCGCCCAGCAGCTTCTACAGCAGCGGGATGCGGTGATAGCCCAGGCCCATCAAGAAGCAGCGCGGATCATTGCCGATGCTGAAGAAGAGGCGCAGCGGCTTGCCGGTGAACATCGTGTAGTACAAGAAGCGCGCCAGCAAGCCATTCTGATTCGCCAACGGGCTCGCGAGGAATCCGAGGAACTGCGCACGGATGCCGATGAATATGTGTTCAATGCCCTGAGTCAGCTTCAAGAAGAACTTGCCCGGCTGCAGCGTACCGTCGACAACGGCCTTCAACGACTGGAAGCAGACCGCGAGCGCCGGATTCAGGAACGGGTGTGAGCACAACGGGAGTGCGTCAATCCCGGCTTGACAGAAGCGTCCTTCTTTGTATAATAGATGCCGTGCCGTGATACAGCAACGGCTGCACACGTGTGCGGATTTTGGGTTGTCAAGGAGTGAAAAGATATGCCTGCTGTACCGAAACATCGAATCACGAGCCGGCGTCGTCGGAATCGCCGGGCTCAGACGTTTGCGGCCCCCTCGCTTCCTCATTTGGAGCCGTGTGCCGAGTGTGGAGAGATGGTGCGACCGTACCATGTCTGTCGCAACTGTGGTACCTATCGTCGTGTCAAAGTCTTGGATGTCGAGAAGGCATAACAGCCATCGGTCTGGCGCCCCCTTGCTGAATTGTGGGGATCCAAGCTGTTGCGTTGTAGGGTAAGGTCACCGGGTCTCGTTGGAGACCCGGATGTCGTTTGGGCGGCATACCTGCTTCCCTGATCCCTATCCTGGCTGAAAGCGTTTTGCCCATGGTTGTTATAGGAGGTTGACGGATATGGAGACGCAACCGGTCATCCCCGGAAAGATCACGGTGGATCCCCAAGTTCTGGAGACGATTGCGCGTCTTACGGCCAATCGCGTTCCTGGCGTGGCAAAGATTGCCGAAAAGACGGATGTAGAGCGCTTCCTTGGCCTGGGTGCGAAATCGGTTCTGGTCCGCGTGAGTGAGGGACGCGTATCGGTGGATCTTCACATCATGGCGGAGCCCGGTGTCAGTCTGTTGCGTGTGGGCCGTGCGGTCCAGCAAGAGGTCACGGAATCTGTGCAGCAGATGATCGGCATGCCGGTGGACGCTGTGAACGTCTATATTGAGGATATTTTCTACCTGCAACCGCAAGAAGAAGTGACGGCGGATTAGGAGCGCCCGACTCCCATACCAAAGAGCGATTCCATGAAAAAAGAACGTCGTCAAGCGCGTGAGATGGCCCTGCAGGCCCTCTACGAGATCGATGCGGTTTCTCACCCGGTAGGCATCGTTATGGATGCTTGTATTGAACGCGACCCCGATATCTCGGAACAGGCGCTTGAGTACTGCCACAAGTTGGTGGTTGGTGTGATGAGCTGTTGCGCTCTTCTCGATCGTTACATTCAAGCGCATGCCAAAGAGTGGCCGCTAGAGCAGGTGGCGATTGTCGACCGCAACGTTCTCAGAATTGCAGTCTATGAGTTCACGGTGGGCCAGATTCCTACCAAAGTGGCCATCAACGAAGCCGTGGAAATCGCCAAGACCTACGGATCCGATAGCGCTTCCCGGTTTGTCAATGGCGTTTTAGGGTCTTTGGTACCGCTCCGTCGCGAAATCACACATGTATTGGCCGATCACCTGGAGAAGGGTGGATCCTGATTATTCAGTGGT
>JAFGNR010000057.1 GCA_016926915.1 Anaerolineae bacterium | reverse complement strand
GTGCGTCCTGCGCACGGAGCACGTAGGGTGGATTGTGTCCCGCATTGCAGTAGACCAACCTGCCGGTCTCGGGATCCAGCACGCCGTAGAATACGGTCACGAAGAGATCCGCCCGCGTATCCGAAAGAATATGCTCGTTGGCGGCGCGCAAGACCTCTGCCGGGTCGCCGTCGAGCTGCGTGGCATAAATACGAATCAACGTGCGGCTCAGGGACATATACAACGCCGCCCCCAGCCCCTTGTCGGAAACATCGGCAATAACGATCCCCAGCTGACCACTGGGCAGCGCGATGTAATCATAGAAGTCGCCCGAGGTTTCCAACGCGGGACGCAACGTCGCCGTTAACTGCCAGCCCGGCACGAACGGGAAGCTGTCGGGGAGAAAGGAGTTCTGAATCTGGCCCGCTAGTTCCAACTCCTTGGCGATCTGCTGGTATTCGAGGGCCTGGACGTAGGCGCGCGCGGCCCGCAGGGCAGAGGCAATTTGCGCGGAAAGCGTCTGTACAGCAGGCATTAGCCGCGTGATCGCCGGCGGATCGCGATACCGCTCCAGGTAGATCGCCCCGATTGCATCCCCCTCGTCCACGATGGGGACCAGCACTATCGCCTTCGAGGCCAGCAGGCCCCCCCATGGCAGAGAATCTCCGGGAAGGAAATGCGCCGGTTCCATCCGGTCGTGGAGCCAGGCCCACACCGTTTCGCGTACCAGGGGCCAGTCGTCTGGATCGTGGAGAATGGTGCGGTCCGGGAAAAAACGTATTTCCAGGTGGGTAAAGGGGAACATATTGCAGAGATGCTTATCCAACAGCGCCGGCAATTGCGAAGCATCCGGAGGCGCCTGGATAAGCGCCTGCGCCAGTTGTTCCAGCTTGGCCAGCTCCCGGGAGCGCAGCTGGCTGCGTTCGAGGGCCTGGCTCAGCTGGTGCGCCAGGAATCCCGCCACGAACAACCCCACGACGAAGTAGAGATAGCCGCCGAGACCGTTTTGTGTGTAGAGCGCAGCCCCTAGCACCGAGAGCGGCGCCACGACAATGAGCCAGCCGGTCGTCATCGCCATGCCCCGGATAAACGTCGCCCAATGGTTCTCGTGCCAGGCGAACTCCTTCGAACGACTATAATAGAGGAGCAGAGGCGCCCAGAGTAGCGACACGACGCCCATCCACACCAGAATTGCGATGAAGGCGGGAATCAAACATCGCCAGGTCAGGCCCGGCAGCGGCAACATTCCCCCGGCGGCAGTGTAGCTCCACAGCGCCACCGCGCCAATGGAGACGATCGTGACGAGATCGAAGGCCCCGTTGCGCGCCAGATTCCAACGCCAATCGGGCGAATCGGCGTTGCGCCATTGTAAGGTAAACGTGAGACCTCTCCATAGGAGCGAGATCCACAGCGCCGCCGGACCGATGATCAACACCGACGACCAGGTGACCACGCTCCAGAGAGACCAGGCCCAATCGGCATAAGTCCCGGGCGTCGTTTCGAAGAACAAGAAGAAGTCCAGCCGGTCGAAGACGAACAGCAGCACGAAGACCAGGGCGAGGAACACGCCATCGCGGGTGAAGTGAGACCAGTCGGTGATGAAGATGAGCCACACGATACCGGCAGCCGCAAACGGCGCGGCGTAGAGGGTTGCCACAATATTTCCGACGCTGAGCATCCGGTCCCGGTCGCCCAGCGCGGTCACACCGGGCCACACGCGCTGCGCCAGCGACAACCATCGTGTTTCCACGCAGAAGCTCCTTATCACCGAGTCAGAATTGTACTGGGATGGTCGCTAATGAGACGCCCAGAGCAAGGCGCAAGCCTCTCAACCGGCGGGCGTCTTGCGCTTCACCATCGTCAATACGTTGCCGGAACCGGGGAAGAACTCAAACCTGACCTCGTCCATCAGATTCTTGATGAAGTGGAGGCCCAGTCCCCCTATATCCCGTTCCTCCAGCGGAGAGTCCAGGTCGGGTTTGGGGACACTCTCTGGATCGAAAGGGCGTCCGCTGTCGCGTAAGACGATCTTGAGTCCATCTGTCACGATGTCGCAGCTGCATTCGATGTCGCCCTTGCTGGCGCCGGCGTACGCGTGCTCGATGATATTGTCGCACGCCTCTTCTACGGCCAGCTGCACACCGAAGATGGCATCTTCGTCAAGTCCTATTGCCTGGGCCGCCTCGGTCACGAAGGTATTGATGGCTTCCAAACTCGAACCGGCGCCCGGAAATGTTTCGGTTTTGGGAAAGTCCATGATGCTATCCTACAGAAATATCTGCCTACCCCGATTCCCATAGCCTCCGATTGTACAGCAGGCTGCCCTCTACCAATGGGCAGCCTGCAACATCCTCACAAGCACGTGTTGAACCGGAGTTTCACCTGTGCTCCCAGGAATCAGGAAACCACCGGAGGCCAGCCCGCCGTCCAGCGGACTGGCCTCCGGGTCAGAAACTGCCGACGGCCTCGACGACGTCCTTCTCGATCCGGAACAACGGCACAAAACCGGCGAGATCGAAGGCGCTGTAGATGCGTTTCGGGACATTCGCCAGCACAACTTCGCCCCGGTCCAGGCGTTTGCACGTCTTCTGCGCGTTGATCAGCAGACGCAAGCCCGCACTGGAGATGAACTCCACGTCGCTCATGTCTACAACGATCTTGAAGCGCGCCTCCTCAATGATTGCCTCGAAGACCTTTTCGAGTTCCTGCGAGGTCTGGCTATCGATACGACCCGATACCTGGATCAGGTCACAGTGTTTCAATCGTTTGGTGGTGTATTCCATAGATGGTTCTCCTTTGCGCTATTTGGTAAACCGCGTTCACACCCTCGCCGTCTACGCTTCATTATACCGCGAAACCCAGGGAATGGCGACGCTCAACTATCTACTCCTGAACCTGTTTTGAGGTTCACCGCAGATGTTCCTTTGCCCACACGGCGGCCTCGACCCGCGATACGACATCCAATTTGCGCAGAATATTGCTGACGTGGAAATCGACGGTCCGGGGCGTGACGGTCAACGTTTGCGCAATCTCTTTGTTGCTCAGTCCTTCGCTCACCCACTGCAACACCTCGCGCTCGCGATCGGTCAGGCTCTCGCGAACCCGCGCCACTTCGCCTAGCCAACGCTGCACCCGGGCGCGCTGCGCGTCGGACCACAGTGGGTTCCCCCGGGCGACCTGGTGCACGGCCGCGACAATCTCGCCGGGCGCTTCGCTCTTGAGCAGGTATCCCCAGGCGCCAGCCTCTGCCATCCCCGCCAGATAGCGATCGTCGTCATACGCGGAAAGCGCCACCACCCGCGCGGCAGGGGCTTCGCGCTGTACCGTCAAGGCCACGTGCACGCCGTCGATGCCGGGAAGTTGGCAATCGATCACCGCCACATCCGGTTCGGCGGCTCTGATCATGGCCAACGCGGTTTCGCCATCGTCGGCCTCTCCCACCACCGCGATGTCCGGATCGCGATCCAACAGGACCCGCAATCCCACCCGGAGCGCGGGGTGGTCATCGGCTAAGATCACGCGAATAGCGTTCGACATCGGGAACCCTCCCAAGCACATACTCGCCGTAGAGTTTGGCCTGCACATAGCAATGATCTGCAGCCCCTTCGCAAATCACGCGAGCATGCTCCGCACACAAATCGTGTGAATGAAAGACATAATCAAACCGCACAAACGGGCCAGGAACTCGCACTTGTTCAAACCAGACGTCTTGAGGGAATGTCAAGCCCCGGCGTAGTGTCCCAGCCAGCGGGAAGAAAAGAAAGGGCATGAACGCGCCCACCAACGCCGCGAACGGGGCATTCGGATCGATCAGCCAGATACCTACAAGCATCCAGACCGCCGCCACATGGCACAGACTCAGCCCGCCTACCCGGCGTCGCCACATTACGCGAGAGGGCAGCGTCGATTCAACAGTGTGCATGACGTAGGACTTTCACAAAACCCCGCAGCCTGATGCATCAGGGCTGCATAAGCAAGGCGTCGAATTCCTCGGCAGCGTCCACCAGGCGACCGGGATGTTCCGTCAGGCTGAACCAATCCCATTCGTTGCCATGGGGGAAGGCATCCAGGAACCAGCAGAGGGCCACAATCTGGGGGTCGGCGCCTACTGTCTCCAACGCCGTGGTAAGCCAGCCGTCCGGATAGTTCTGCGCCGGGGGGCTGTTGGCGGCCCGGTCGTAGGTGTTGGTCGAGACAATGTAAACCGGCAGTCCCCGGGTCGTGGGATAGGCATTGATAATAGTGAGCCAATCGTGGTAGACGCGGAACCCGGCCTGCGCCCCATTCCAGGAGGCGCGCCGCAGATCAAGGCGCGGTTCTTCCGCGCGCGACTGCCCTGCCAGCTCGGGCGCATCCACCCGTCCGGGAGCCTGGACGTCGAATCCATCCGGCGCAGCGAGCGGGACCCCGGCTTCACTCTTGGCGCGGGCCGCAGCATCCAGCAGCGTCACCACGGTATTCATGTAGTTCAGCCAGGGGACATCCAGGGGGTGGGGCAGCTCCCCATCCTGGTCGTTCACCCAGGGGCGGATCGGACCCACAATGACCCGCAGGTTGGGATTCTCCGAGTGAACCACCTGCACGGCGTTATCGGTATGCGAGACATCTTCCCCATAGCCGTTGAAGAGGCGCGCATACCAGGCCGGCGTCACCGGTTGCTCAGGGGATAGCGCGTTGCCTTGCGCGGTGTTGTAGTCCGTGCCGATGATCACGCCATACACCTCCCCCAGGCGGTTGTCCCGGGCCAGGCGCCGGAGGTAAGCCAGATACTCGGTTAACGCAAGATAGTCATCCGCAGGGGGCAAGCTCTGCTGTTGGGCGTAGTCCACGCGCAGCAGGACGTTGAGTCCTTTTGCGCGGTGCGCCGCGACACGGGCCGCCAGGTCGTCGACGCCCCAATACGGTTCCTCGGCCTGCCGGGCATAAGTCAACTCCACGGCCCATCCGGCGCGACCGCGCCAATCGCGTTCGGGATCGGGAAACACCAGGCCGAGCTTTGTCGGCAGGCCCGACGGCGCAGGGGTAGGCTCGCCGGTTCCCATGGCCACGCGCCCCCGCTCGATGCAGCCGGTATGGCAATCGTGGAAGAAGCGAATCACGTATCCCGGGGAATCCGGCGCGATGAACGACCACCGCCACGTCCACGCGCCTCCCACTCCGGCGTCGCCCCCTGTGGCCTCGGCAGGCTGTCCGGCAACGGTAAGCTGTACGAAGGCCCAAGGTTGCGTATCGGTGACTGCCACTTCGACGCGCTCTCCGGGCTGGGGAACCGCCGGATCGAACCGAAACAGGGGGAGGGGCAGAGTCCCCTCACCTTCCGGCGCCAGAATCAGCTTCCCGGAGATGGGCAACAGCCAGAACGCTGCCAGCGCCAGCGGAATCAGCACCCAGCCCCAATGCTTACGGATCACCACAGAGAATCCTTGCGCGCTTTTCAACCCACACCTCACAGTTCCGGCGCCCGTTCTGCCACTGCCGGCAAGACGAAGGTAACGCGCGTACCACGCCCGGCGCTCACCGGGCTTTCGATGTCCAGCAAGCTTTCGTGACGGCGCAGGATTTCCGCTACCAGGGCCAGGCCCAGGCCGCTGCCCTCGATTCCTTTGGGCGCAGCGCGATAGAAGCGGCGCGCCAGGTGCGGGATATGTTCCGGGGGAATTCCCGGTCCCGTATCGCAGACGGTACAGCGGACTCCCGATGAATCCGCCCTTCGCAGCGCGATGCTGATCCGGTCGCCGGGACCGGCGTACTTGAAGGCATTGTCGAGCAGATTCAGGAATACCTGGCGCAACCGGTCGGCATTCCCCAGCACCAGGGGTAACGTAGCCTCGGCATCCAACGTCAGATCCATCTTTACCTGGCTGGCCTGGGGCGTGGCCTGGAGCACTACGTCCTCTACCAACGCGCGAAGATCTACCGGTCTCCGGGAGAACTCGGCGGCCGTCTCAAGCCGTCCCAGTTCCAACATATCGTTGACCAGGCGCACCATCCGTTGGGTCTCCTGGCGAGAGAGCGTCAAGGACTGGCGGCGCAGGTCGTCGCCGATGTCCGGTAGTCCCAGGATTTCCAGGTGTGTTAAAATGGTTGCGATGGGCGTTCTGAGCTCGTGCGCCAGATCATTGACCAGGGCCCGACCGGCCTGTTCCGCGCGCTGTTGCGAGGTAATATCGAGCAGAAAGACAAAATCCCGGGCGTCGCGACTTGCCAACCACCAACGCGCCGTGCGGCCGGAAACAAAGGTGATATTCCGAAAGCGACCGGCGCCGCCGGCATCGGCGCGCGCGGTGCGTTGGTCCTCCAACAACACCGAGGCCCATTCGGTATCCGGCAGGGATTGCGCAGCTTTGGTCAATCGCAGAAGACGACGCGCGTAGGCATTGACGTAAAGCAGCGCAGCGCCTTCGACTACCAACAGGCCGACCGGCGCATCATTCCAGATCGACATCAGGGATGGCCCGCCCGGGAACATGGCCTCCTTCCGGAAGTGCGCCGCGCGCCGCCGGACGAGCCAGAGGGTCAGCACGATAAAGCCCACCAGCGTCGCCAGCAACCCGAAGATTGCCGTCTTGAGATCAAGCACCCACACCGTCAAGGCCCTCCTAGTTGACGCCGGTCCGTATCAGATAACCTCCGAGGGAGGCAGGTCCTCCAGGCTCAAAGAAAGCACTTGCGAAACGCCGTCGTCGCCCATGGAAACGCCGTAGATCGTATCTGCCACCTCGACCGTTCCCCGATTATGGGTGATGATCAAGAACTGCGTGTGCCGCCCCAGTTCTCGCAGCATCGCCCGGAAGCGCCCCACGTTGGCCTCGTCGAGCATGGCGTCGACCTCATCCAGGACGGAAAACGGCGTTGGACTCACATGCATCACGGCGAAGAGCAGCGCCACAGCCGTCAGGGTGCGCTCACCGCCCGAAAGCATGCCCAAACCCGAGGTCCGTTTGCCCGGCGGGCGAGCCGTGATCTCCACGCCGGTGATCTCGCTGCCGCCGTTGGTTTCCAGAGTGAGGGCAGCGGCGCCGCCGTTGAAGAGCAGTTTGAACACGCGGGAGAACTCCGATGCAATCGCTTTGAATGTGGTATTGAAGGCCGTCTCCATCATCTCGTCGAGTTCGGCAATAATCTTGCGAAGATGCCCGGAAGCCGTGCGAAGATCTTCGGCCTGTTCCCGGAGAAACCCGTGGCGCTCGGCAACCTCATCGTATTCCAGCTGCGCCGCCGTATTGACCGGTTCGAGGCGGCGAATCTGGGTGCGCAGATCACGGATTTGTTGTTCAAGCCCTTCGGGCAATTCCACGACCTTGGGCAGCGACGCCGCGATAGAACTCAGCGGCAGCGGCTGTTGCGCCGACAAGGTCTCGGGCAAATCAGCGATCACGATCTCAAGGGCTTCTTCGATATCTTTCCGCAGCGATTGGACCTGATCTTCGCGGCGGCGGGCTTCGATTTCTGCTTGAGAACGACGCTGTTCTACCTCGCGGAGGATGCG
>JAFGNR010000289.1 GCA_016926915.1 Anaerolineae bacterium | reverse complement strand
GCACCCGCTAGTTTCAACACCACGCCGGTTGCAGAGTTACGATCTCTGGGGGCAATCCACACAAAAACGGCCCACGCCAGGTGGGCCGTTCAAGCGGTCTGCAGCAACACACTCAGAGTTCGGGATCATCTTCCCAGGGGTAGATCTCGGTACCTTTAGCCGCCTCCCGAATCACCGGATCGTCCGAATAGAATCCTCGCTGTTCTTGCGGAAGCAACTCGGCGATGTGCCGCATGATCTTGTGACCGATTTCGTCCAATTGGGCCCGCCGTTCACGCCCACGCCCTTCGGCTTTCACCGGGCCGAAGGGCCGGCCAATCCGCGCCGTGACCGTAGCCCGCAGTCCTTTTCGTAATTTGGGGAAAACTTCCGTCAGCCCGGAAAATCCCATGGGGAGTATCGCAACTCCGGAGCGCGCGGCAATGAACGCCGCACCAGGACGGGGCGGACGTAAAACCGCAGCCCAACTCCCCCCTTCCGGATAGATACCCAGAGCACCATTCTGGGCAAGCACGGCCTCGGCGGCTCGCAGCGCATACCGCGAGCCGGTGCCGCGATAGACCGGGTAGATGCCCCACACCTTGGGAATCCAGCGCACAGCCGGCGGCGCATTGGGAGCAATCGGACTACCGATGAACTCCAGGTGCCGGGGCGTCACCCGAATCATCAGCACCGGGTCCAGAAAGCTGAAGTGATTAGCTGCCAGTAACACGGGACCTTCTTGGGGAACATTCTCCTGCCCCTCGATGTGTAGATCGGTCAGCGCCAGGAATGCCGCCCGGATCAACCCCCGTAGCACCGTCCGTATAACGCGACGCCGCGGGAAGCGGAACTCCTCTGTGGGTACGGCTCGCTGTGTCATCGTCTATGCTCCACAGCGCTCACGCTTCGGCTTCTGCAATAGCCGCCTGGGCCTTCTTCACATTGACCGTGAACAGTAACCCCATGCCGATCAACAAGAATACGCCAATCGCCAGGATGGCCACGCGCTGCCCGTTCTGCTCTGCCAACAGCTGCGCCAATCCCTGCGACTCGAACCACAACGCCGCGCGGTAGGCCACCCAGCCGTATACAGTCGGACCGATGAAGGAAGACGTGCGCCCGGCGACGGCAAAGAAGCCATAGAACTCGGCGCTTTGCCCTTCAGGACTCAACGTCCCCACCATCGTCCTGCTTAGCGATTGCATACCGGCCATGGCAAACCCGGCAACCGCCCCCACGAGGAAGAACATCCATTGTGTGTAGGTGAAATACATCCACACGATTGCCCCCACCATGGTGAGTATGGAGACAACCAGAGCGCGCGTCGTGTTCCAGCGGTCGGCCAACAACCCGAAGACGTAAGCCCCGATCACATTCGTAATCTGAACCACAATGACGAAAATAATCAGTTCCTGTTGCCCCATCCCGAACAGAACGGCGCCGATAATGGAGGCGAAGTTCATTGTCATCATAATCCCGTCATTGTAGATAAGGAACGAGATCACGAACTTGATGAATTCACGGTAGTTGCGGGCCTTACGCAGCGTGCTGAATGCCTGTTTGAATCCTTCCGTGATGTAGGACCCACCCTGGGGCAGCGGCTTGGGTTCCGCCCACTCCTTGAGATCGCGGAAGATGGGAATGGTCGACACTGCGAAGAAGACGGCTGTAATCACCAACGACAACCGCACGATGAAGTCCCCCGGGATCAACATGATAAGGGGAAGAATGAGCAGCAAACAGAGAATACCGCCGGCAGATCCAATCGCCCAGCCAATTCCCGATACGCGGGCGATTTCGTCGGGTTCAGCAATTTCGGGCAACAGCGAGTTGTAGAACACCTGAGCGCTACGATAACCGATTTCGGCCAGAATGAAGAACAACATCCCCATGACGATGTTGCCTTCCTGGACGAAAAACAACAGGGCCGTGAACACGCAGGCAAGCGCCGTGAAGAAAAATAGGAACCGTTTCTTGGTTGCCGAATGGTCAGCAATCGCTCCCAATACCGGCGAGATCAGCGCGACCACCAGCATAGCAATACCCACCGCGATCCCCCAGAGCCGGGAGCCTTCGGCGCCGCCTACCACCTGTCCTTTGAAGTAAGCGGAGTACACTGCCAATAGGACAACGGCCGCGTAGGCGGAGTTCCCGAAGTCATATAAATACCAGGCGCGGCGTTCCTTTGAAGTCGCCTTTCTGCGTTTGCGTTTGCGCGAGCGAAGACCGTCTTTTTCCACCGTTAATGAGGCCATGGTTCTTTCTCCTGCAAATGAGTTAAGGTACAGTCTAGCATATTCATAGCGAACAGCAACCCGACTCGAAAAGTTTACGAAACTCTCCGGCGGCGCGCAGCGACACAACGCTGCGGCATACGATGATACTTGATATAGGAAACTCATGAGACTTTTGTAGTCTTCGATTGAAGGTATACTCTTGTCAATCAGGAGCTGTGAGGAGGACGATATGGTTTCGGAAGCCGAAACAGAACACGAGGAACTGCAAGTATTTCCGGCAGCATCGGATGAGGAAACCCAGAGCGAAGCACTGACCAGAACAGCGCGGGAACAGATGGCGCGGCGTGACTGGGACGCAGCGCTAAAGACCTACCACCAGATTCTGACGCTGCACCAACGCGACGAGAATCTGGTGGGGATCGCCAAGGTCAAAAACGACATGGCCAGCGTATATCTGGCGCAGCAGGAATGGCAGACAGCCCTGGATTTACTGGAGAGTTCGCGTAAGATCTTCGCGGAAGCGGGCGACTCAGAACAGCAAGCAGTGGCCTTGAACAACATTGCTGCGGCCCAATACGAGTTGGGCGCAACCGACCAATCCCTCGAGAATTACGAAGCAGCGCTGGCCATGCGTCGCGAGATGGAGGATACGCTAGGAGAGGCCAAGACCTTGCGGAATATCGGTGTACTGTTCGCCAAACAGGGTAACGCGATGAAAGCCAAACTCTATCTAAACAAGGCTATCACTGTGGCGCGAGACGCCAGGGCCCCACAGCTGGTGAAGACCATCCGCAAATCACTCTCCCAGATTTCGCAACGACGGCGCTAGGTAGGGAGCTGCACAATGCCGGCAATGCAAACAGCCTGAGGTCGTGGGCCTCAGGCTGTTTTGGCGCGATAACCCGCAGCTTATGAACGCTGGTTATTCAGATTACCGCGACCGGACCACATAGGCCGCCCGGATGCATCTCGGAAAATCAGGCTCTCCCCCGTGGTTTCATTGTCCACGGTACCCGCCTTAAATTCTCCATCCTCGTAGTACCCGCTGACCAACACCTTGTCGCCTACCGAGATTATGAAACCGGCCTCATCGCGATACCAGGATTGCCCCAGGCCGACCAAAACCTCTTCCCCGGCCACAGTGCGTACCAGCATCTCACTGGCGATTTCGATGACCTCGCCGGCCACCGTTTCCCACTCACCGGTATAGGTCGACGCCGAGAAAGGCTGTACTGCCCGCGCATTCGCACCCTGTCCGCCCCCCTGGCCCTGTCCACCACCTTGTCGATCACTCCCCGGTACAGACCCGGTTCCGGCAAGACGTGCAGCCCCCGGTCCTGATCCGCCGGTCCCCTGCGCGCCAGGTGCGCCTTGTCCCTGGCCATTGCGTTCACCGAGTGAGCCCGCGACCGCTTCCATATGGTCCTCACTTCGCGCGCTACCGCGCTGCCCCTCAACGGCATGACTGGAATCCGCTCCTACAGCCTGAGCCAGAATGAAACCGCTGCCGCCAATCAGAGCAACTGCCAATACCCCTACCAGAACCAACGTTATCGTCTTCATCTCTCAATACCTCCATCAAATTTCACGCAGCTTGTACTACAAAACAGGGCAAGACTCGCCTTGCGTCTGCTTGATCACTTTCTTGGGAGCTGGCTTGGGGAGCATCTTCTTGGTCACACACACAATCCATTTCCAGTGAAAGACCACATGCAACCCCACCCCGGCAGTCATCACCAAACTCGCCCAAGTATGCAGATCACTCCAGATCCAACGGCTGATGCCGAGAATCGCGGTCTGAAATCCAGCATTGGCCCCACCCTGATAACCGCCATCGCCGGCAAACAAAAATACCACCCCCGTCAGTACCGAAACCAAGAACGCTAACGCAATCACTGAATCCAACAGGTAGTTCATCTTTACCTTATCCATCACGACGCCTCCTAAATAGCTCACAGTTCTGCCTAAAGGATAGCGTCCCAACGTGAAGATTCCGTGAAGAAACGATGAACAATCGATGGGAACTAACGCACGGAGACACAAGACCGGATGGAGCAAAGTGAAAATGTAGCAACCAGGGGGAACACACCTGGTTAGACTTGGAAAGCAGATCTCGGCGCGGTGAGAATCGCTATATGAGGCGGGAAAGTGCGTCCCACCTTCGCCTGACTGATCAGCGGGTCTCCGGCAACCAAAAAAGCAGGGTCAAGCCGCCACCCGGTGTAGGTTCAGCCCAGATACGGCCCCCATGGCCTTCAATGATCCGGCGCGCAATGGCCAGCCCCAACCCCGACCCGCCCGTAGCCCGGCTCCGTGAACGCTCGCCGCGCCAGAAACGCTCGAAGAGGTACGGCAGCTGGTCTGGCGGCGCCCCCACGCCGTTGTCACTGACGCGAACAAGAACGCCGCCATCTTGAGACACCGCTCCCAGGCGCACCGTACCGCCGGCCGGGACATAACGCGCAGCGTTGCTCAGGAGATTTGTGAGAACCTGCGCCAGCCGGTCTGCATCCGCCGCAACTAGCGGCAGCCCGTTTGGGAGGTCAATGATGAAGGTGATCCGGTGCTCCTCCAGAGCGGCGTAATGGGCGCGACCGACGCGCTCGAGCAATGCTCGTAGATCCAGGGGCGCACGTTCAAGGTGTAGTTCTCCTGCATCGGCCAGGGCCAGCACCCGGAGGTCTTCCACGAGACGATTCAACGTCTGTACTTGCGCGACCGCCGGCTCCACATTTTCGGGCGTAGGCTCGTAAATGCCATCTGCAAGAGCTTCCAACGTTCCCTGAAGCACAGCCAATGGATTGCGTAACTCGTGGGCGATATCGGCGGTTTGTGCCTGGCGTGCTTCTTTGGCGCGTTCGAGACTCTCGGCCATACTATTGAACGCCCGTCCCAATTGCGCGACTTCATCGCGCCCCCGGAACGCAGCCCGGGTTCCTAGCTGCCCGGTAGCGATTGCCTCGGCGGCCGTGGTCAGGCGCCGCACCGGTCTCACGATCCCGCGTACCAGGACGCCCCCCACCAAAATGGCCGCCAGAAACGCCACACCGGCTCCGATCCCCAGGCCGGCCCACACCTCTTCGAGGAACTTACGTTCAGCTGTGCCCAACTCGACCGTGTGAACCGCAGTTTGGTCGGGAAGCAAATACCCCACCACTTCCCCCTGGATAACGATAGGCAGCGCCAGGGCCAGGTCCGCATCCGAAAGCGCGCCCGCAGGACTGTCGCCCAGGTATCCAACCACATTGCCTTGCGCATCCGTCACCAGGAAATCCCAGCTGGGCGCCCCTGCGCCGGCATCACGGTCGCTGCGCCCGCGCCCCTGCGCCCCGCGCGCCGCGCCGCCGGGAGCCAATTCGGGTAATTGCGCCTGGACGCCCTCCCAACTTCCGGTTAGGATAAAGTAGTCAGCCAACGCAGCGGCGAGGTTTTGTGTGGCGCCGCTGTACAACAACGCGTATTGACGGAATTCGCCGGTGGTGCGAAACCCAACCAGGAGGGCCACGGTTGCCACAGCTATCAGGATGACCAGAGCAAAAGCCAACAATCCCTTTTGGTAAAGGCTCATCTCACGGTAAATCCTCAAGCCGGTACCCGACGCCACGAACGGTCAGGATGAAACGCGGATCGGCAGGGTCGGCTTCGATCTTGCGCCGCAAGTTCTTGATATGCGCGTCAACCGTCCGCTCGTAGGCCTCGAAAGCCACGCCCTGCACCGCTTCCAATAAGTCCGACCGCGAGTAAACTCTACCAGGCGACTGCATCAAGGTTGCCAGAAGTTCGAATTCCGTCGGCGTCAGTTCGACCGGTGAACCTTGAACGTACACCTCGCGCCGGCCCCGATCCAATCGGATCGGCCCCACGTTGAGGATTTCAGGAGCAGGCGCAGCCTGCTGCGAACGGCGCAACACTGCATGGACCCGCGCCAGCAGTTCACGAGGACTAAAGGGCTTGGGAACATAATCATCGGCCCCCATCTCGAGTCCTACAATCCGGTCGGTCTCTTCCACACGCGACGTCAACATGATGATGGCCGTACCGGCCTGTGCAGCGCGAATACGGCGGAGAACTTCCAGGCCATCCAGTTCAGGCATCTGGATGTCGAGTATCACGAGATCGGGTTTCTCATGACGGAACGTGAACCAGGCATCTCTCCCGTTGTACGCCGTCAAGACACGATACCCATCCTTTTCGAGATATCCGCGCACAACCCGCACGATCTGAACCTCATCATCGGCAATCAAAACAGTTTGGGACATACTGGCCTCTCCCGAAAAAAGATCACCCAACCGCAGAGCGCGCCAACGACCGTAAGGTCTTATAACTGTCGGCAAGGAACGTAAAGGTAAGCTCGGAATTCTTTGAGAATGGCACAGCATAGCGTCAGAAATTAAAGGGGTGCGTTTCAGATGCGTAGCCCACAGGTGGAACGCACTTGGCTGGACTTGAAAACACAGAGTCTGACGCTGCGAGCATGCTGCTATGAGACACAGAAGTGCGTCCCACCTTGCATCCCAACTGAGATGAAACGCACCCCAATTAAAGTCTTCTTGGCGCTCTCG